>RPRI01000065.1 GCA_003818505.1 Desulfobacteraceae bacterium
GTAGATGCGCGGTATGACGACCCGTCAGATGAGTGGCCAGCTCCGAACTGAGCAGATTGGCGTTACTGCCGGTGATCAGAAGCCGGAAACCCTGCCTCTGCAAACGATTGACAAACATTTCCCAGCGGGGAAGATTCTGAATCTCGTCAAAAAAAAGGTGGCGCGGATTGCCGTAAACCGTGTTTACGGCCCCGATGATCTCATCGTAATCTCCGACAACGGCCAATCTTTCATCATCGAAGTTTACATAGCCGTAAGAGCCTGTCTGTTGAATAAGATGACCGGCATAAAATGATTTCCCCGCTCGCCGAGGACCGGTGATGACCTTGACCAGATCATCGCCGAGGTTCCAGGAGACCAATATCTTCCGTTCGACATACCTTTCCTGCAGACGGTCTTCCATCTCTCTTTTTTGAACAAGAACGATATCTCTCAACATACGCCACCCATAATGCACATAATATTTATTTTTTGTGCATCATATGAAGAATTCTACACAATGTCAACATAATTGAAGCTCTCCGCCGCAAGCAACAGGGAATCTTCGACGGTGGGAGAAGGGGGGGTTTCTGGTTTGGGGTTTCTGGTTTCTGGTTTGGGGATAGAAACGAAAAACTGTTTTGAGTGTTGTGTGTTGAGTTTTGAGTTATGAAACAATAAGGGAAGGAAATAGACGCAAGGGGCGTAATACCGAATATCGGGCCGTTACACGGGTACATCGAATGTCGAATAGTGACGAGGAAAGAAATAAAAAAATTTAGACAGGATTAACAGGATCGACAGGATGTTGCCTGCCCGCCGGAAGCGGGACAGGCAATAAGCCATCGCCTGCGGCGAGCTGGGATGTACAGTTCAACAATGTACGATATACGAACTTCGATATACGGCTTTTTAAAGCGGATGCGGGTTTCGGGCCGCTCTTCCGGAGCGGTCCGATAAAATATCATGTTAATCCTGTTAATCCTGTCTGATAAGTTTTTAAAGAAAAAGGGCTTTAGACAGGATTAATAGGATGGACAGGATGTTGCTGCGGCGCTGGAGGTGTTCTCTAAAGGTCTCACCCTATACCCTTGCCCCTATACCCTATACCCGAAACTGATCCCTTGCCTTTTTCCATCTTGACTTTAATATTAATAACAGTTAGTGTTTGTTTAAAAGTTTAATTGTCACAGGAGTAAATTATGTCAACAGTTATGAAAATCAGCCCTCAAGGGCAAATCCGGATACCTAAAAAGGTTCTTGCAGAGCTTAATATTGTCCCGGGCGACTATATTGAAGTGGATGTGGAAAGCGGGAAGGCTGTATTAAAACCACGCAAACTCATCGATCCTTCACAGGGATGGCACTGGACCAGAGAATGGCAGATAACTGAAACTGAAGCTGATAACGAGATTGCGAATGAAGAGCTTTCGCCGACTTTTAATACCCCCGAAGAAGGCCTGAAATGGTTAAAAGAATAGACTCTTACCGCTTCAGTAAAGGATTCAGGAAACAATATAAGGCTCTGCCCCATGAAATCCAGCAAGCCTTTGACGAAAAACTGACCCTTTTTCTTGCAGATATGCTTCATCCTTCATTAAGGGTAAAAAAAATTCAGGGAACTCATGGTCGCTGGGAAGGTTCCATAACAATGAAATACCGCTTTACCTTCTATTTTGATGGTGAAACGGTTGTATTTCGAACCATCGGCGCCCATGACATCCTTTTACGCGGATCTTCCTGAACAGCAACCGGACAGTTTATTTTCCAGGGATTCGGATTTGCCTGAACCGGTAAAATTAGGGTTTAGATGCAAGGAACAAGGGATAATATATTAGACAGGATACTTTGAAATTCGATATTTGATATTCGAAACCGATCTCATTCTTTTGGAATTCCGAACTTTTCCATCAAGTCATACAGGGTAGGACGGCTTATTCCGAGTTCTGTGGCGGCCTTCGTCAAGTGGCCGTTATTACGGGCCAATGCTTTTGAGATCAGTTCTTTTTCCAGAGCTTCACGCGCTTCCTTGAGCCCCATGCCCACATACCTGACGCGGGGGGTGGCGCCCATCTCCAGGTCTTCCGGTGTTATTTTCTTCCCTTCGGCCATGATGACCGCCCGCCTCATGCGGTTTTCCAGTTCCCGCACGTTTCCGGGCCAGCCATATCCCTGAATGGCCTCAACGGCGTCCGAGGTAAAGCCGCTGATCTTTTTTCTGTTTTCCTCGGCATAACGGGAAAGAAAAACCCTGGCCAGCTCGATCACATCGGTTTCTCTTTCCCGGATGGGAGGCAGGTTCAACACAAATACGCCAAGCCGAAAATAGAGATCCTCCCGGAATTTGCCTTCTTTCATTGCCGCTTCCAGATCCCTGTTCGTGGCGGCAAGAACCCGGGCATCCACAACGATCTCTTCCCTGCCCCCCACCCGTTCGATGACCTGTTCCTGGAGATAACGCAGGATCTTGACCTGAAGAAGCAGAGGTAATTCCCCGATCTCATCAAGAAAGAGCGTGCCACCCTGGGCCATTTCGACACGCCCTTTTCTCTGAATATGCGCTCCGGTAAAAGAGCCTTTCTCGTGGCCGAAGAGTTCGCTTTCCAGGAGGTTTTCAGGAATCGCCCCGCAGTTTATCACCACGAAGGGTTCACCACGGCGGGCAGACAACTGGTGGATAGCCCGTGCGGCAAGTTCCTTTCCTGTGCCGCTTTCGCCGGTAATCAAAACAGGGGCGTCCGTCGTGGCCACCTTCCGGATGCGGGCAAAAACCTCCTGCATCTTCTCACAGCTTCCCAGGATGCCCTGGAAGGCATCGTCTTTCAGGCGCCCGCGCAGGACCTTCTGTTCCCGTTCGAGCTGGGAGAGATAAAAGGCGCGGCTTAACACAACTTTCAGCTCATCCAGTTGAATCGGCTTGTAAAAGAAATCATACGCGCCTTGTGACACGGCCCTTAAGGCATTTTCCTTCTCGCCGCGGCCGGTTATTATAATCACCTTTGTCTGCCCGTTTTCGGCCATGATATCGCCTAAGGCGGCAAAGCCTTCCTCTACGCCAGCCGGCTGGGGAGGAAGACCGAGATCGAGGGTGACGACGGACGGCTGTCTGGCCTTGAAAAGATCAAGGGCGCTCTGCCGATCCTCCGCAAGCAGGACATCATAATCCTGGGCCAGGGCCCACTTCATCTGTGTTCGCAGGTCTTCGTCGTCGTCGACGATGAGAAGTTTCTGCTTTGCGGAAGAAGGTCGAGTAGATAGGGGTGAGGGGTTAGGGTGCATTGTGCGTTCCTTTATTTCATGTTCAGTAAGCTTTCTGCTATTTTAAAATTTTATGATCTCTTACCTTGACACCCATAGATTCCAGTTTGTCACGTATGCTGTCGGCAAGATCCCAGTTCTTATTTTCTCTCGCCCTCTCACGCTCTTCAAGAAGGCTTTTTAATTCCGGATCATAAAAGTGGTTTCCAAAGTCAAAGATATTCAACACCGAATCGATATAACGGAATGCCTCGATAATCTTTGACGCTCCATCCGCATCTATCTTTTTATTCACAACCAGAACATTTATCTGTTTTACTATTACGAATATGGAAGAAAGAGCGGCGGATATATTGAGATCGTCATCCATGGCGCCCGTAAACCCGCTTTTTATATCATAAAGAAGCTGGTCAATCTCAGGATAAGGCTCTCCTTGGCTGACGTCAAGAAGAGAGCGGATGCATGTATCAAGTCTTCTTAAAGAATGTCGAGCATCCTCGAGCCTTTCCACCGAGAAGATAACCGTCTTTCTGTAGTGGTTCGATATAAGCCAGAATCTTACCTCCCTTCCGGAATAGCCCATCGAGAGAAGATCCGTTATTGAGAGTTTCTCCTTTGTCTCATCCACCTTTTTGCCGTCAACGAGCACCCGTTCGCAATGCATCCAGAATTTTGCAAGTGGTTTCCCGGTTAAGGCTTTTGAAATTGCTATCTCGTTTTCATGGTGCGGGAAAACAAGCTCCCTGCTGCTTGTATGAATATCAAAAGTTTCTCCAAGATATTTCATTGATATTGCAGCGCACTGGATGTGCCATGAGGGCCTGACATTTCCCCAGTCGGTCGCGGTATATATGCCTCTTTTAAGCTCGGAAAGTTTTGCTCTTTTAAGCAATGTAAAATCCCGCGGGTTGTCTTTTTCATAATTATCGAGATCAACTGTGGCCCCGACTCTTATCTTGTTTATGTCGACTCCTGACAATTTTCCGTAATCCGCAAAGCGGGAAATATCAAAATAGAGCGAGCGGAGCTTTTCATAGGCATAGCCTTTTTTAACAAGTTTTCCGGCAACCGCCACCATCTCGTCAACATTTTCGCTCACCCTCGGATAACTGTCCGCATTTTTGATGCGCAGAAAATCGAGATCCTTCATGAACAGGTCAATATGTTTCCCGGTAAACTCGGCTAATCCGATCCCGGCCTTTTCAGACCCGTTTATGGTTTTATCATCAAGGTCAGTTATATTCATTATATGCTTTACCGAATATCCCCTGAATTCGAGATAGCGGCATAAGAGGTCCGAAAAAATAAACCGCCGGTATTCTCCAGGATGCAACCTGGCATGGGCTGTCGGTCCGCAGGAATATACGGAAACTTTGCCGGGATGAACAGGCTCAAACGGATCCTTGCTTCTTGTCAGCGTGTTGAAGAGTTTGAGCTCGATCTTTTCCTTGACCGCGAAAAGGGAAGTGCTCAGATAGCGTTCACCGCTGTCGGGGAATATGACTACTATCGTTCCTTCATCCATGGCGGATGCTTCGTTCGCAGCAATCACCATGGCAGCGCCGCTGCTCATTCCCACAAACAGCCCTTCTTCTCTTGCAAGTCTCCTTGCCGCTTCATAAGCTTCTTCATCATCGATATTAACTACTTTATCAATGCGCTTTTTTTCATAAATCTCGGGCCTGTAAGCCTCTTTCATGTTCTTGAGACCCTGTATTTTATGACCAAGATACGGTTCTACGCCTACGATCCTGATATCCGGGTTATATTCCTTGAGCCTTCTTGTGATTCCCATCACGGTTCCGGTTGTTCCCAGCGTAGCCACAACAGTTGTTACTTTGCCTTCAGTCTGTTTCCAAATCTCTTCGGCTGTTCCAAAATAATGAGCCTGCCAGTTTGCCTTGTTATTGTACTGATCAGTCATAAAATAGGCATCAGGTTTTTCCCTGCAGAGACGGTAAACTTCTTCGATGGCTCCGTCTGTGCCGAGATGTCCGGGAGTTAGCAGAATCTCAGCTCCACGGGCTTTAAGTATTTTCTGGCGTTCGACACTTGCGGCTTCGGACATGGTAAGAAGGAGCCGGTATCCCTTAACCGAGCAGACCAGGGCGAGACCTATGCCCGTATTGCCGCTGGTGGCCTCCAAGACGGTCTTGTCGCGTGTAAGTTCACCCGACTTTTCCCCCTCTTCGATCATAAAGAGCGCAGCCCTGTCTTTTATCGAACCCCCGGGGTTAAAGTACTCAAGCTTAGCAAGAATTCTAACCTTTGGGTTCGGATTCAGATTTCTTATTTCAACAAGCGGGGTATTTCCTATCGTGTCCAGTATAGAGTAATTCATAAGAATAACAGTCCTGTCTGTAATCGTCAAAATCAAAGAGCGAGAAAAAAGTCATATGCGAACGGATTTGAGATTTTTGTGAAATAGATTTTTAAATTACTTAAGCGTTAAAAATCACAAGGCTTTGAGGGCGTTAGCCCAAACCTTCTTGTGATTCAGCAAAGTGATTTAAAAATCCGCAAAAAACTCATTAAGTGAGTATATGACTTCTTACGAAGCCCTCAAACTTAATACCTTTATTATATCCTGCCTTACCTGCTCTTCATCTTTCATGGCATCAATAACAACAAAGCGTCCGGGTTCCAGGTGTGCAAGTTCAAGGTAACCTTTTCTTACTTTCTCATGGAAAGCAAGCGCCTCATTTTCAAATCTTGTTTCGAAGCCTGCCCTCTTGCCTTCCGCTATCTGTTTCCAGGCGCGTGAAAGTCCGGTTTCGGGAGGCAGGTCAAGAAGAATGGTCTTGTCCGGCTTTAAATCATTAATAATCAGTCTGTGCAGTTTGCTCAATAAATCCATATCAAGGCCGCGGGCATATCCCTGATATGCAATAGTCGCGTCATAATAGCGGTCGCATAAAACGGTCTTGCCTGCCGATAACGCGGGTTTTACAATCTTCCTGACATGTTCAGCCCGGTCCGCCACATATAAAAGAAGCTCGGTTGAAGGGTCCATTCCCCTGCTATCAGGATCAAGCAGGATCGCCCGGATCTTCTGACCTGTAACTGTACCTCCCGGTTCACGGGTCACGATACAATCCATTCCTCTTTGCTTAAGGAATTCCAGGACGTGTCTGATCTGTGTGGTTTTTCCGGAGCCTTCTATTCCCTCGAAAGTTATAAACATCTCAATATCCTCACGGCAAATTAAAAAGTCATTCTGCTGTGTTGCGCTTCATCCCGTTGCGATTGCGGCGTACGATTAGGTACGCCTCATCACACGGGATTCGCGACGCCTTGCATAATGATCTTTTTACTTTGCCGTCCGTTTTATTTATCTTAAGCGGTTATTTATGACTTTTTACAAAGCCGTCAATTTATTCAAGTCTCTTTTCTTCCTTAGGCGGCATGCCGTTTTCACCTGTGTAAAAATGACGCTGGAGTATCTTGTGATAAGAAGTCCAGTTTCCTCCTCCTTCTCCGGAAGCAATGAATTCCCGTATGCCGCTTATCTTGGAATCTATTTCGTCGATATAATTGAGAAGGACTGCTTCAATTGTCTTCGGCGGCTCGGGAGAACCAAAATCTCTCGTTCCGTGATGGCTCACTATCATGTGCCTTAACATAAGCGCAAGGGTATCCGGAAATTCTTTAATTTCCCTTATCTTCTCATCGATCATCCCAAGACCTATAACTATATGGCTCAAAAGTCTTCCTTCATCCGAGTAATCAATCTTAATATCGTATTCAAATTCCCTTATTTTACCGATATCATGAAGAATCGTTCCTGCAATAAGAAGATCCCTGTCTAGGCCGCTGTAATGACCTGCAATTTTTTCGGCAAGAAGAGCCATTGAAAGGGTATGCTCCAGCAGGCCGCCGATATAAGCATGGTGCATTTTTTTCGCGGCAGGAGCTTTTTTGAATTTTTCAACAAATCCGGCGTCATTCCAGAAAGCTGTAAAAAGCTCTCGTAATTTCTTCTCTTTGATTGAATCGGCAAGCCCTGCCAGCTGCTTTAACATGGAATCTATATCACGTCCTGTTGCCGGGAGGAAATCGGAGGGATCAATCGAATCCGGCAATATCGTTTCCATGCTCTTTATTACAACCTGCAATGTTCCCTTGTATTCCGAAACATTTCCCCTGACATGAACAAAATCACCGGAATTTGTGCCTGCTGTAATTTTATCCACATTATCCCATAAAACTCCTCTTATTGTTCCTGTCTTGTCGGAAAGGGTAATGTTCAGATAATCGCTCCCGTCTTTTTTTTGAGCAAGAATTTTTTCATAAAGAACGAAAATATCATCCGCTTTATCCCCGACTTTCAATGATCCGATATATTGTTTTTTCATGCAAATCCCCCCAACTTCAAATTAAGACGTCTTTTTTTGAACCGAACAGCGAGCGCATTCCCCGCTGCTTGCGGCGAGGTTAGCGAGCAAATTAAAAACAGATGATATTCCATTCCTTAAGAGCCTCAATCATGCCGTAATCGGTCATATCGCACTTAATAGGAGTTATCGATATATATTTATCAAAAAGCGCCGCTCCGTCCGTATCCGGATTATGTCCGGATGGATTTATGTCATATCCCTGCCAGTAATACACGCGGTTTCTCGGATCGACTCTTTTTTCGAAAAACTCCGGGGAAATATCTGTTCCTTGCCTGCTGATCCTCACCCCAGCCATTTTTTCAACAGATATGCCGGGCAGGTTGACATTTAAAAAAGTCCCAAAAGGAAGTCCTTTTTCAACGACTTTTTCAGTCAGTTTTTCAATAAAGAAAGCCACGTCATCCAGGTTTTTCGTTTCGTACCCCTGGATGGAAACCGCGATTGCGCTGACACCGTAAAGTGAAGCCTCCTTTGCCGCAGCGACAGTCCCAGAATAATTGACATTAACGCCGACATTTGCTCCGGGATTTATGCCGGAAACAACAACATCCGGTTTGCAGCCGAGAATTTCAAGCACGCCAAGCTTTATGCAATCTGCGGGAGTGCCGTTGACTGCATATCCGGGAAATCCACCGTCCAGATTGACTCGCTTTGCCCGAAGGGGTTCATGCAGCGTAATTGCGTGACTTACGGCGCTTCTCTCACGATCAGGAGCAACAACCGTCACTGAATGATTTTTGATAAATGTTCTGTATAGCGCCCAAAGTCCCTCAGCGTAAATGCCGTCGTCATTGGTAATCAGTACTTTCATATTTATAAAATCCCTCTTTGAGTCCTTTTCATCACATTCCGTTAGAGGCTATGGCCGGCTAACAGCAAATGTGCGTTGAACAAATCTCACTCCAAATTTCTTACCCCGGCAATCAAAGTATACCGAGGATTATTTTTTTATGATAAACCAATTTTATTCTTTTTGAAAGAAACTATTTTTTAAAAACTGACTCTTGCTTTTTACATGCCTCTCTTATAATCTGTCCAACATTCTTGACCAAAATAGCTTAATTTTCGGGCAGATACTGATTTATTAATGTGCAATTTGTCTTTATCCGTTATTACCTGCATACAGTTTATTATATAAATGCATTCCGTATATAAAGGATGAGGCTATACAATTCCGGATACTCATGCACCAGCGCAAACATATAGAAAATCGCCGTTTCCTTTTTTCCCAGAAAAAGGGGTCAAAGGTTCCATCAAGAGAATATATTTTCTGTTATCTCAACATCCTGTTAATAATTTTTGTTTTTCTTTCTATCATCCCTTCCGATGTTTTTGCATTAAGCGGAGACAATCGCTTTAAAGACGATGATCCCGATGAACCATGGAATATTTCCGCCGATGAAATCAGTCACGACCGCAATACAAATATTTACACTGCCTCCGGAAATGTCGTGATAAGCAAAAAGAATACGCGGCTTTCGGCAGACTTTGTTCGTTTTGACCATAATGCGTTCAGAGCGTTTGCGCAGGGAAATGTCGTAATGAAAGCGGGAGAAGATATTCTTTCAGGTTCGAGCCTTGATGTGGATCTTAAATCGGAAACAGGAATCATATACGACGGATCGGTCTTTATTAAGGAGAATAACTTTCATATAAGCGGCGGCAATATAGAGAAAACAGGTGAAAACTCATATGCGGCAGAGGAGGCAACCGTTTCAACCTGTGACGGTGAAACGCCTGCATGGAAAATAACAGGTAAAAAACTTAAAATAAACATTGAAGGCTATGGTTTTATAAATCATGCCACACTCTGGACAAAAAAAATGCCGGTTATTTATACACCCTTTTTTGTCTTTCCAGCTAAATTAAAGCGCCAGTCAGGCCTGCTCTCCCCTCAGATCGGACAGTCCGACCGCAAAGGAATTGAGTATAATCAGCCATATTTCTGGGCAATAGATGAAAATACCGATGCCACTTTCTACGCCCACTATATGAGTAAGCGCGGAGAAAAGGCAGGATTCGAATACCGTTATGTTTCAAGCGCCGAATCGAAAGGAACGGTCATGTTTGACTTTCTTGACGACCGGAGGGAAGATGACGGAACCGGTGATTCAAGTAAAAAATGGGGATATGAAGACGATACAAGTCTGCGCTCCAATTCCGACAGGTACTGGTTCAGAATGAAGAATGATCATAAAATGCCCTTCGGGTTCAACGCAAAAGTCGATCTCGATTTTGTAAGCGATCAGGACTACCTTCATGAATTCAGGGAGGGATACAACGGTTTTAACTCGACGGAAAGTTATTTTAACAAGTATTTCGGGAGAGAGATAGATAATTACGATGATCCCGTCAGAATCAACAGGCTGAATCTATCCAAAAACTGGTCTTCCTTCACCTTGAATGCGGAAACCCGCTGGTATGATAATGTGGTAAACCGCAGATGGAGCGACACGGATAATACCCTTCACAAGCTGCCCGTTATAGAGTTCGACGCCTCAAAACAACAGGTATCAGGTATGCCTCTTTATGCCGATCTCAACTCCGAATATACCAATTTTTACAGAAAAGACGGAACCTCCGGCCACCGTATAGACCTGTATCCGAGGGTCTATCTGCCGCTTAAGTTCAAAAAATTTTTTACAGTGGAACCTTCACTGGGATTACGGAATACAACCTGGTATATCGACCCGTCAGGAAGTGATACCACGGAAAACGACACGACCTATAACAGGGAACTATTCGATTTTAAACTTGACCTTTCCACTGAGCTGTTCGGTGTTTTTAAAATAAACAGTGAGCATGTGGACAGTATCAAACACTCAATCAAACCACAGATAGTTTACAATTACATACCGGATGAAGAACAGGCCGATTATCCGTACTTTGACAGCATTGACCGCATCACAGGAAGCAATCTGATAACCTATTCTCTGACAAACACTTTTACATCAAGATCTCTTTCGGGTAAAATCGGCGGTGACGGTGAGAAAGATCAAGAGAAGCCTTCTTATGCATATAATGAATTTTTAAGAATCAAGATAGAGCAAAGCTATGATATAAAGGAAGAGAGGGAACACAGTAAGGACGGAAGGCCTTTTTCCCCGGTATACGGAGAACTCAAATTGAGCCCGGTAAAATATATCTCTTTGTCGGCGGATGCGACATGGTCCACATATGACGGCTGGTTTGTCACCCGTAATGCTTCAGGTGCATTATCGGATAACCGCGGGGATTCGCTCTTTGCAGAATACAGATTTGACCGTGATTCCATAGAATCCCTGCTTTCGATACTTAACTTAAAAATCTTTGACAACCTCTTGTTAAAAGCCGATCATGAACTCAACATCCGCGATAACAGGAGGATAAAAACCGGCATCGGATTCCTGTATACGGCCCAGTGCTGGTCGGTTGATTTACGATATACGGATGAGGTTGATGATAAAATATATTCTTTCATGATAAACTTAACAGGTCTCGGAGGTATCGGGAACTAAATGACGACAATAATAATTCCTTCATGGTATGTGCTTCATACCAAGAGCAGGTTTGAAAACGTGGTTCATGAAGGATTGACGAGAAAATCAATAGAGGTCTTTTTACCTAAAGTTCTTGTCAGAAGCAGGCGGGTAGACAGAAAAGCCATGATCAGGATTCCTCTTTTCCCGGGGTATCTCTTCGTGAAATCAGATCTTACGCCCGGCAGGCATATTGAAATTGTTAAGACCGCCGGAGTGGTCCGCCTGGTAGGAAACCAGAGCGGCCCGGTTCCTGTCTCTACCGAAACAGTAGAATCGCTTAAAATCATGACGGCCGGAGACGGTAAAATATTAACGGGACCCATCCTTAATAAAGGGGAGCCGGTGATAGTTATAAGCGGACCCTTTGAAGGTGTTACGGGAACCTTTGCAAGATACGGTAAAACCGGGCGTGTAATAGTCAACATTGAAGCGCTAGGCCAGTTCGCTTCCGTGGAAGTCGATGAAGAGGATATTGAGGTTTTGAAACAATAATTATCATAACTGCTTGACTTATTATAAACATTTATTTAAAAGAGAAATATAGATTGAAAGTTCACGGTTATTTTCCAAGGAGGAAACATGAATAAACTGGAGCTAATTTCGGCCCTCAAAAATGAAGCAAGCATCTCAAAATCGGAAGCAGCCAGGGTGGTTCAGATTTTTTTCGACTCAATGGCAGATTCCATGGCAAAGGAAGACCGCATTGAAATACGCGGCTTATGCAGCTTTTATGTAAAAAATTATAAAAGTTACACAGGCAGAAATCCCAAAACCGGCGAGAAAGTTACCATAAAGCCTAAAAAACTTCCCTTCTTTAAATCAGGAAAAGAGTTGAAAGAACGGGTAGATATTTAATTAGTGCCTGGTTTTGAATCTATAACGGATCAAATAAGACCGGCTCTGATTTTAAATACTTTCATCAGAAATGGAGTCATTCCGCACGCGCTTCTTTTCACGGGAATGGCTGGGGTAGGAAAGCAGGCTGCTGCAAGGACATTCGCAATGGCTTGTAACTGTTTGGAAAACAGGCCTGATGAATCATCCGTAAATTCCAAAAAGCCCGTTTCATCCGAGAAACCGGAAAGCGCCGGGCCTTGCGGTGTTTGCAGTTCATGCAGGAAGATCCTGTCAAACAGTCACCCTGATGTTATTGAGATAAAGCCTTCCGGCCCTTATATAAGGATATCCCAGGTTCGCGACCTGTGTGAGATTCTTGCATTTAAACCATATGAGGCAAGAATACGCGCAGTTATTATATCTGATGCTCAGACTATGAATACGGCAGCAGGAAATGCGCTTCTGAAGTTGCTTGAAGAGCCGCCTGACCGAACGATTCTTATTCTGACCGCAACTGAAAAATCGGATCTTATTCAGACAATTGCGTCACGGTGCCAACATATAAGATTCAACCCTCTTTCCCGGAAAAAGCTGGCTGAAAGGCTGGTTAAAAGCAAGGGAGTTGACCAGTCTTCCGCCGGTATATTGGCCGCTATGGCAAGCGGGAGTTTCAGCCATACGCCTGCTTTAAGCGATAAAAGCCGTATTAAGAAAAGAGATTGGCTTTTAAATGAAATTGAATCTCTATCATTAAAGGAGACCGGGAAGTGCCTGGCTTTTGCAGAAAGGCTGTCAAGAGACAGGGACGATTTCCTGGATTCACTCGAAATATTTCAGATCTGGTTCAGGGATATCGCAGTTTTTAAGTATTATCCGGATAAAATCGTATTCATGGATATTTCCGATAAAACACAAACCGCATCATTAAGACATAATGAAAAAGTTCTTATTTCAAAATTTAATGAAATCCGGGTTGCCCGTAAAAACATTCTGGCAAATGCAAATTTAAGGCTAACTTCTGAAATTCTGGTACTTAGGCTTGTGCAAAGTAACAGCCCAGGTTGATAGGCTGTAGGCTAACAGTTTTCAGTCTACAGTCTGAATAACCTGAATAACTATAATAAAAGAAAAAATATCAGTGATGATCAGCGTAGATCTGTGGCTGAGTAGTTACTTGTGGACTTAATATATGAAAGTTGTTGGCATCAGATTCAAGTCCGCCGGAAAAGTGTATAACTTTGACTGCGGCGCATTTGTACTCAATGTCGGAAATAATGTTATCGTTGAAACCGAACAGGGAATCAGCTTTGGTATGGTGGCTGTCGCACCCGCCCATTCAGATCTCCCTTGCGATAAACCGCTTAAAAAAGTGATTCGCCTTGCAAATGAAAAGGATTATAAGCAAAAATCTAAAAATGCGGATTCGGAACAAAATGCATACTCTTTTTGCCTCAAAAGCGTAAAAGAGCTTAACCTTAAAATGAATCTTTTTTCAGTCGAAAGTTCTTTCGACGCAAGCAAACTCACATTCTATTTTACAGCGGAAGGGCGTGTAGATTTCAGACAACTGGTTAAAATTCTTGTAAAAGAGCTCGGCGTCCGGATTGAAATGAGGCAGGTGGGAATCCGTAACCAGGCCAAGATGTGCGGGGGGCTTGGGAGATGCGGCCGTGAAATCTGCTGTTCACTCTTCATGGATAAATTCGGGCCGGTATCAATAAGGATGGCAAAAGAACAGAGTCTTTCCCTGAATCCGACTAAAATTTCCGGCCAGTGCGGCAGGCTTATGTGCTGCCTGACTTTTGAACATGGAATATTCCCCGCAATCCCGGGGGAAAAATCGATTGAAGGCGAACCTGCCGGAGATGAGTTTATCAGAGTTGAAGAGATGGAAATGCCTCCGGATGAAGATTATGAAAAGGTCATATCAAACAATAATACGGCAGGAAATCATAAACCGGTAAATCACGGCAATGGCCCTGATATCAGTTAAAGATCAGTGACTTTTTGAAATTAATTTTCACTCCGGAATTGAAGCTCCCCCCTCAGAGCGGTCGGGGAATGCGCTCGCGTTTCGGTTCATAAAAAAGAATTAAATTTTAATTTCAGATTCTGATGAAAATATTATTCTTTCCCGGGTTAAATTGGGCATCAATAATTACATTGATCCTGATTGAACATTTTACATGTAAAAAGAATTAATATTATGAAAAATCCATTCTATATCACTACCCCGATTTATTATGTGAATGCCAAGCCCCATCTCGGTCATGCATATACGACAATTGTCGCCGATGTAGTTTGCCGTTATAACAGAATGCAAAACAAAGAGACCTTTCTGCTGACAGGCACGGACGAACACGGAGACAAGGTCGTACGTGCGGCAGGCAGGGAAAATCTAAGCCCTGGGGCATATTCGGATAAAATAAGCAGGCTTTTTAAAGACCTGTGGCCCGAATTGAACATTAACTACAATTCATTCATTCGCACGACCGATCCGTCACACATAAAAGTTGTTGAGTATATACTTAATAAAATCAATGAATCCGGAGATATCTATTTTTCCGAATATGAAGGGTTGTACTGTTTCGGCTGTGAACGATTCTACACCGAGAGAGAGCTTTCCGACGGGAAATGTCCCGATCACAAAACGGAACCGGAGGTGATAAGGGAATCAAACTACTTTTTCAGAATGAGCCGTTACCAGGACTGGCTTATCGATCACATCAGTAAAAATCCCGAATTCATCCGCCCCGAAAGGTATAAAAATGAAGTTCTTTCCTTTTTAAAAGAGCCTCTGGAAGACTTATGCATTTCACGCCCAAAGACCCGTCTTGAATGGGGGATACCGCTTCCGTTCGATGATAAATACGTGACTTACGTCTGGTTCGATGCCCTGCTCAATTATGTGTCGGCTCTTGGCTACCCTGGAGGCGAACTTTTTATGAAATACTGGCCTGCAGCTCAGCATATTGTAGCAAAGGATATTTTAAAGCCTCACGGAATATACTGGCCCATAATGCTGAAGGCGGCCGGAATACCCGTGTACAGGCACCTTAATGTTCACGGTTACTGGAATGTCGATCAGAGCAAGATGTCAAAAAGTCTTGGAAATGTCGTAGAGCCTCTTTCGCTTAAAAACACTTACGGACTCGATGCTTTCAGATATTTTCTGATGAGAGAGATGGCCTTCGGACTTGATTCCGGTTTCAACGAAGAGGCGCTTGTTTTACGGTTGAATTCGGATCTTGCAAATGATCTCGGGAATCTCTTCTCGCGGGTAATTACAATGGTTCATAAGTATTTCGGAGGCATTATACCGCAAACCGGCCCTGAAGCCGAAAGCGAACTGGAAGGCGGATTAAAGTCACAGGTATTCGCTGTCGTTGAAGAATATGAAAAAGCAATGGAAAGCTTCTCTTTTCACAAGGCATTGATCTCCATATGGGAATTCATAAGCCTTATGAATAAATATGTCGACGTTACCGCGCCATGGGTGCTTGCAAAAAAGAAGACAAGCAGAAAACAGCTCGAATTTGTCATACTGAATCTCCTTGAAGGATTAAGAACAGTATCGGGCTTAATTTATCCGGTCATGCCGGACACGGCAAAAACCATGCAATATCATCTGGGACAGAATCCGGACAATTCATTTTATGATATTAAGAGCCTCAAAAGCTGGAATATCCTGAAAGCCGGCACAAGCATTCCCAAATCAGTCTCTCTTTTCCCCAGGATAGACAGGAAAAAGGATGTGTCTTCAATGCCTGAAAAAAAAGCAGGTGTTTTAACGCCTGAAATCAAACCGGAAATCACTATAGAGCAACTTGCCAAAATTGATTTAAGGGTTGCAACAATATCAGGCGCGGAATCGATCCCCGGAGCGAAAAAGATCCTTAAACTTCAAATCGATCTGGGAGAAAACAGGACTATTGTTGCGGGTATTGCCTCAAGCTATTCTCCGGAAGAGCTTGTCGGGAAACAGGTGGTGGTGGTTGCCAATCTTAAACCTGCAAAGATAATGGGAATTGTATCAAACGGGATGCTGCTTGCCGCAACTGACGAAAACGGCTGCAGTGTTGCAACTCTGGACAGAAAGGTAAAACCCGGCACACCTCTCAGCTGACTTTTATAAATCAACATGCTATAATGATAGTCAGAATAATGTTCCGATTGGAACGCGACCATACCCAAACGGAATTTATTTATAACAATTGCTATGATCGGGCATCAGAAAATTCTATTCCAGGAAAAATATTTTGCAATCATGAAAAATAAGTCTGCATGTTACGGAATAATCCCGGCTCGCTATGGATCAACCCGCTTTCCCGGAAAGCCTCTTGCGGATATTTCAGGCAAGCCGATGTTCCTTCATGTATACGAACGCGCAATAAAGTGCTCTGAACTTGCAAAAACAGTTCTTGCTACTGACGATGAACGGATATTTTCCGCCGCTAAAGCCCTTGATGTCCCGGTGCTCATGACCCGAAAGGATCATCCGAGCGGAACCGACCGCGTTCTGGAGGCTGCACAATTATTAAATCTGCCCGATGATTCCATAATCGTTAACATACAGGGAGATGAGCCGCTTTTGGAGCCTGCCATGCTCACCGAGCTGATTCAGCCTTTCATATCACCTGATATCCGGGTAACAACACTTGCAAGAAAGATCGAACATAACGAAGCAATGAGCATCAATCAGGTGAAGGTGGTATTTACCAAAACAGGAAACGCCCTCTATTTCTCACGCCTGCCGATTCCGTGTTATCGCGATGGCAGTGGCGGATCTTTTTTCGGGCATATCGGATTATATGCCTTCAGAATGAAGACACTGGTAAAGTTTGTTTCACTGGGACCGAGCAGCCTCGAAATTGCAGAAAAACTTGAGCAGCTCAGGCTGCTTGAAAATGATATCCCTGTGCATGTTGTCATCACCTCGCACAAAAGCACAGGTGTTGACTGCCCTGAGGATATAAAAACGATATGTAATATTCTTGACAAAAAAAATTGAGCTAAATCTGATGCACTCGTAAAAGTCTAAGTATGCCCACTTAAATCTCAAATCGTCAGCATATGACTTTTTACAAGTCCATCAAATCTAAAGGATATTTATAATCTTATGAATAATATCGCAATCTGTATAAACAGGATTTTAAAATCAAGAGTGACCGCTGCGATATCCGGCTTACTGAGCGCAGTTTTCAGCAAAATTCTTTTTTATCTTCCGGCTTATGTTTATTTCGGCAAAGATCCGGCTAATGTGCCCTGCCGCTCGTTCATTTTTTTCCCATGCCGGAAAAATGTTCTGTGCTGCGGCCTTGCAGGCCTTGTCTCATTTAAAAATGAGAGAAAGCCGGCTGTAAAAATTGACATGGCATTTATCGAAGAGAGCATCAGGAAAATTGAAACCCGCTCCTTTGTTCATTGCATAAAGAATAATTACTCGCTTGATGATAACTACCTTTGCGGCAAAAAGGTTATTGAATCCCTTCTTGAAAACGTTCGGGAATTAAAAAGGGATGAGCAGTTTTACGGCATATATACCAGCAAAGAGCTTCAGGGAAAACTTATATCCCTGTCAAAACAGATAAACGGCATAATCGATTCGGAATCAAAGGTCCTTTCAGAGAAAATGGGGCAGCTTGAACCTTCAGCCGTTGATGTAATGTCAAATCTGATTGAAAATCTGAAGGATATTTCATGGTGCCTTTCCAGCGAAATTGGGCAAAATCTATCAAAGATAAAAGAACTTGTCGGAATTTCGGATATCAGCCCTTCTTTTACAACAGTCACCATATATAAAAATATAAATGCCGTTTTAAACAGCATAGACCGTCTCGAGGTAAGAGGTCGGGATTCCGCAGGTATTTCCCTCATGTTTGCCCTACATGATGCAGAATATACAAGTTTTGAGAAAATGATAACAAAGGAAGACCTCGCTGATATTTTAAAAGAGCGCTCAGGCGCCGATATTCTTCTAAATGGCGGGATAACAGTCAATCGGATAAAAGAGAAAAATGGCAGCTCACTCGTCACTATTGCATTTGTTTATAAGGTTGCGGCGGAAATAGGAAGCCTCGGAGACAATATCGCTTTTTTGCGTTCCCAGATAAAAAGTGACCGCATATTACGAATACTTTCTTCTTTTCCGAACCACTATCACACAGTTTCATCCCACACCAGATGGGCTTCAGTCGGCGCTATTTCGGAAGAAAATTGTCACCCCGTCGACGGACGGACAACAGGAGGCAGTGCCGGTGGAAACAGCATCATCCATGTATGCCTGAACGGAGACATCGATAATTATCTTGAGCTTAAAAAAGAATATGAAAACAGCGGCAATCTTATCCACAGGGAAATAACAACAGATACGAAAATAATACCTCTTCAGATTGAAAAATACCTGAACAAGGGCATTCAAATCGAAGAAGCTTTTCGCCTCGCTGTAAACGATTTTGAAGGATCCCACGCCATATCGATGCACACCGATCTTGCTCCGGGCAAGTTTTTTCTTGCCCAAAGGGGAAGTGGTCAGGCCGTCTTTATTGGAATAGGTAAAGACCACTATATACCTGCTTCTGAAGTTTACGGATTAATTGAAGAAACACCATATTACCTGAAAATGGATGGAGAAAAAACAATTAAAGGTAAAAATGGGACCACCCAGGGACAGCTATTCATATTAAGTCAGAAATCGAATGGCGGGCTTTCAGGCATAAAGGCAATATTCTATGATAACACCCCGGTTACGATTGAAGAACAAGATATAAAATATACGAATATTACTTCCAGAGACATCGACCGTCAGAATTATCCCCATTATTTTCTCAAAGAGATATCCGAATCTCCGTCTTCGGTTGAAAAAACCCTTCAAAACCGCTGGAAGATCAGCCATGACAGCAACAAACATTCGGCTTTTCTTTCTGAAAAGGAATTTCCGGAACCCATTAAAAACGCTTTCAAGGAGAACAGAATTCGCCGGATCTACTTTATTGGCCAGGGGACAGCAGGTGTTGCCGCACTTGTATGCTCTGATATACTTAACTACTATCTGGATGATCCTTCCATAAATATCAGCTCTCATAAAGCATCTGAACTAAGCGGATTCAAGTTAGGCCGGAACGAAAATTCATCCGGCATGTCAGATACCCTTGTTGTGGCAATAAGCCAGTCGGGGACAACGACAGATACAAACCGTGCGGTTGAGATGGTTAAGAAAAGAGGGGCCAACACTGTTGCCATAGTTAACCGCAGGGATTCGGATATAACCTTTAAGGTTGATGGTGTTATTTATACCAGCAGTGGACGAGATATCGAAATGTCAGTGGCATCAACAAAAGCTTTTTACTGCCAGATTGTTGCAGGAACAATTCTCAGCCTTTTCATTGCCGGATTATTGGGACGCAGAAACGGGGAATTCATATCTGAAGAGATAAAAAGCCTCATCAAGCTGCCTTCACAAATGAGAAAAGTTCTTTTGCTGCACGATAAGATTGAGGCTTCCTCCAGAAGGCTTGCGGTAACCAAAACATACTGGGCAGCTGTGGGAAGCGGCCCCAACAAGGCATCGTCTGATGAAATACGGATAAAACTCAGTGAGCTCTGTTACAAGACAATCTCATCAGATTTCATTGAAGATAAAAAACATATAGACCTTTCATCCGAGCCACTGATCATAATATGTGCTGCCGGAACAAGAGGCAATGTTATCGGTGACATCATAAAAGATACCGCGATATTCAAGGCGCACAAGGCCACACCAATTGTTATAGCCGATGAGGGTGAAGAGAGATTTGGTCCATATGCTGAAGATGTTTTCTTTGTTCCGGCTATAAGCCAGCACCTCGCTCCGATATTAAATACGCTTGCAGGCCATATTTGGGGATACTATGCGGCATTATCCATCAATGAAGGTTCAAGGTTCATGTATCATTTCAGGGAAGAAATTGAAAACGCCATTAATGACCGGCACAAAAATGGGGTTGATATATACGAATTCATCCTTGAAAGCTCTTTCAGAGAAAAAATAGCCAAATTCTACAACGAATTCAGGCGGAAGAAGAATGAAAACCGTTTTCCTTCTATCATGAGCCTTGATGCTTCTTCGAACCTTATTTTGCTTTGCAAGTACCTTTCCGGCAAGCTCCCGGTATCTGATTTTGAACTTGATTTCGGTTTGAAGGGAACTGCTCTTAATATGATAAACACACTGATCAAATCTCTTGGTGAATCGATAAACAACCTGTCCAGACCAATAGATGCCATCAAGCACCAGGCTAAAACAGTTACTGTCGGAACAAGCCGAATAAGCGAAAAACTTTACGGAATAATCTTCGATATTCTCAATGCCCATAATCTGAACCACTCCCAACTTACAAACACGAACATTCTGGTTCTGAAAAATTTGCAGGAGATTGTTTTGGAAATTAAGGGTTCCATTCTTTACAGGATTACCGGGCTGAATTTCTTGGGTGAACTCACAGAAGAGACAGCTATCGAAATAGTTAAAAAAGACGGCTTTTTAAAATCAATTCCGTCCCGTGTTGAAACCGATCATCGTCTTAAAGGAACCAAAAAAATAATCGTCCAGCAGGGCAATGTTTATATCGGGAAAGGGAGAAAAGACGACCGCAGCATAATAATAATTCCGGCGATATCTTCTTCCTCCTATAGCCCGAATACTATTGAGCACCTTCTTTTACTGAATATATCTTTCAGGGAAAATGTGCCTCTTTCTTCAAAGATAAAAGCCCTTGGCGGAAAGTACGATCATATAAAAAATATCGTCCAGGAAAACAGCGTGGTATGGGATGACAACTATCTGGACCTGATCAAAATGAAAGATCTTTTCGGAATATCCGCTGAAAAAATCGCCGAATATATTGTATCTAGAATTGCCGGGACAGCTAATATTTGATGGCATCGGAAAAAGTTCATTTGATTATTATGTTCTATTCATTCCGATAAACTTTGTGTCTGGTTGAGCTCTTTGCATAACAACCATCAGGGGGCTGAAAATGGGTATGCGCTGACGCATTTTAAGGAGAATCTTATGCAGGAAAAATCATTTAGTGAAAATCCGGAGCATAATTCAGAACAGCCTGGCAATACCGTCTCTCTGAAATTGTCAGAAAAGGCTCTCATTGAAAGCGAAGAGGAATATAAAACACTTGTTGAAAACCTGAGCGTCGGTGTCTACAGAAATACAGGAGGTCCACACGGCCAGTTTATACAGGCAAATACCGCGATTGTTAAAATATTCGGTTACGATTCGGTAGAAGAATTCATGAAAGTATCAGTCTCCGATCTGTATATGAGATCTGAAGACAGAAAGTCTTTTATTGAAGAAGTTAAGCAAAAAGGGTTTGTTAAAGGCAAAGAGCTTCAGCTTAAGAAAAAAGACGGAACCCCCATGTGGGGGTCCTGCACCGCAACCATAAAATACGATGAAAACGGAAATATCAGATGGATTGACGGAATAATTGAAGATATCAGCGACCGGAAAAAGACGGAAGATATGCTTCAGCACACCAACGAGATATTGAGCAACATCCTCTCCGCTTCACCGATAGGAATAGGTCTTATCGAAAATGATTTAATAAGCTGGGCAAATCACGAAATGATAAAAATGTTCGGATTCAGAGATAAGGAAAATTATACGAAAAAAAGCATAAAGATCATTTATGCTTCTGAAAGCGAGTATGAACGTGTAGCCTGTATAATCAATGACAAAATCCGTAAAGGAGGAGACATAGTCGATGTTGAAGCAAGTTTCCGGCGTAGCGACGGAACCACATTTACAGGCCACTTCAAATTAAGCAGCCCCGACCCCTTAAATGTATCGAAAAAGGCAATTTTCACAATTCATGACATATCGTGGAGGATAAAATCCGAAAAAGAAAAGATGCAGAAGGAAAAACTGCAGGGTGTGCTCGAAATGGCGGGTGCGATCTGCCATGAGATGAATCAGCCGATACAGACGATTTCCACATACCTGGAAATTTTGTTATCCGAAAATAAGGAAAAGACCGGATTGCATGACAAAATAGAAAAGATTACTTCCCAGATTGAAAGATTGAAGATGATAACAAAAAAACTTTCCGGAATAACAAGGTATGAAACCCTTGACTACCCGAGCGGCATTAAAATAATTGATATCCACAAATCAAGCAGGGCCGAATGAGTGTCCTTTCCCGCAAGCTCTTTTCAATGAAGCGCCGATGAACGACCTGAAGAGAGGATGTGTTTTCATGGGCCGCGACTTGAATTCCGGATGAAACTGACATCCGAGAAACCACGGATGATCTTTGATCTCTATAATTTCCACAAGATCACCGCTTGGTGAGGTCCCGCTGACTAAAAGGCCGCTTGCTTCGAGTCTGTCTCTGAATTCGTTGTTGAATTCATACCTGTGCCTGTGCCGCTCTGAAATTTCTCCCGTATCATAAGCATTATACGCGAGGGTGCCTTTTTTCAAAACACACGGATATGCTCCAAGCCTCATTGTTCCGCCCTTTTCCGAAGAAATATCCCGCTTTTGAATCGTTTTGGTTTTTTCATCATACCATGAGAGCATAAGATATATAACAGGGAAAGGGGTCTTCTCGTCAAATTCGGAGCTGTGCGTCCCGGTCATCCCGGCTACATTACGGGCATATTCTATAACTGCTATCTGCATCCCGAGGCATATTCCGAAATAAGGCACTTTATTCTCCCTGGCATACCTTGCGGCGCATATTTTCCCCTCTATCCCGCGAGATCCGAATCCTCCCGGTACCAGTATCCCATCGGCATCGGCAAGAATTTTACCGCAGTTATCGGAATCAATGTTTTCCGAATCGACAAAGAAAAGGCTGACCCGGCAATTGTTTGAAAATCCGCCGTGATAAAGGGCTTCGTTGAGGCTCTTATATGATTCTATAAGATTTGTATATTTTCCGACAACAGCAATCTTTACAGAATGTTCGGGGCTTTTAATTCTTCTTACAAGATCCTCCCATGCTTCGAGGCGAGGAGATCTTGTCCAGATGTTAAGAAGTTCTATAATTTTATCATCCAGGCCCTCATTGTGGAAATTCAAGGGAACTTCATAAATCGATTCGACATCTTTTGCGGTAATAACCGCATCAACTCCAACGTTGCAAAAAAGAGCTATCTTCCCTTTTATATCTTTTGACAGGTCCCTGTCCGCCCTGCAGAGAAGTATATCCGGCTGAATGCCTATGCTGCGTAGCTCTTTAACGCTGTGCTGCGTCGGCTTGGTTTTTACCTCGCCGGCTGTTGCTATGTAGGGAACAAGCGTCAAATGTATATAAATGACATTTTCTTTACCTGCATCGGTTTTAAATTGTCTTATAGCTTCAAGAAAAGGCAGGCTTTCAATGTCTCCTATTGTGCCGCCTATCTCCACAATAACCACATCGACTCCGTTTGCAACCAGCCTGATGCTTTTTTTTATCTCTTCGGTAATATGCGGGATTACCTGAACGGTTCCGCCCAGGTAATCCCCTCGTCTCTCCTTTGAAATTACCGAATAGTATATTTTACCGGTGGTAAAATTATTGTCCATCCCCATTTTTACGCTTGTAAAGCGTTCATAGTGACCTAAATCAAGATCGGTTTCAGCGCCGTCATCGGTGACAAAAACCTCTCCATGCTGGAAAGGATTCATTGTGCCGGGATCAACGTTGATATAAGGGTCAAGTTTCTGTATGGTTACTGAAAGACCGCGGCTTTCAAGAAGCGCTCCTATGGATGCAGAAGCAAGCCCTTTGCCGAGAGATGAAAGCACTCCGCCCGTCACAAAAATAAACTTCGTATCATTACCCATATCAGCGCCTCTTAAATCTTATGGTTTCTTGTTATGATATTGTAAATATTAAGAAGCCAGAAGTCAGAAGTCAGAATAGAAACGGTGCTCTTCCGGAAAACTTTTTCATTCTGTCTCCTGTCTCCTGTCTTCTGACTACTTTCATATAAACCGCTATAGCAGCCCTTCCGAAAACAGAGCTGCTTCCCCCAGCTCTTCCTCAATCCTCATGAGCTGGTTATATTTTGCCACCCGGTCGCTCCTCGACATTGACCCTGTTTTTATCTGCCCGCCGTTTATTCCGACAACCAGGTCGGCAATAAATGAATCCTCGGTTTCACCTGACCTGTGAGATATCACTGTCGTATAACCCGCCTGCTTGGCCATTTCGATTGTATCAAGGGTCTCCGTAACCGTTCCTATCTGATTCAGCTTGATAAGTATTGAGTTCGCTATGCCCTTTTCAATTCCCTTTGCAAATATTTCCGGGTTTGTAACGAATATATCGTCGCCGACAATCTGGATGCTTCCTTCAAGGCGTTGCGTCATTGTTTTCCAACCTTTCCAATCCTGTTCGGCGAGCCCGTCCTCAACAGAGAGTATCGGGTATTTATCTATCAATCTCTCATAATAATCTATCATCTGTTCCGATGTAAATTGTTTGCCTTCGGAAGCAAGATTATATTTTCCTTTCTGATAAAACTCGCTTGCAGCAGCATCGAGGCCGATTCCCATATCTTTGCCCGGCCTGTAACCTGCCGACTCAATGGCAAGCATAATATTTTTAATCGCTTCTTCGTTTGATTTAAGATCCGGCGCAAACCCGCCCTCGTCTCCCACGCCAGTGTTGAGGCCTTTGCCTTTCAGAATTTTTTTCAGGCAGTGAAAAGTCTCAGATCCCATACGGACTGCTTCGGCTATATTTTTCGCCCCTACAGGAATTATCATGAATTCCTGTATATCGAGATTGTTGGCCGCATGGGCGCCGCCATTTATTATATTCATCATGGGAATGGGCAGATACCTTGCATTAATTCCGCCGAGATACCTGTAGAGAGGCAGTCCGAATGCGGCTGAGGCAGCTCTTGCAGCAGCCATTGAAACGCCGAGGATTGCGTTGGCCCCGAATTTCGATTTGTTCGGGGTTCCGTCAAGCTTTATCATGTGCCTGTCAAGCGCCGTCTGGTCGGCTGCATCCATACCCCTGATTGCCGGAGCAATTTTTTTAACTACGTTGCTAACCGCCCCGGTAACTCCCTTGCCTCCGAATCTTTTTACCTTGATATCACGCAGCTCAAGAGCCTCGCGCGTCCCGGTTGAAGCCCCGGAAGGAACAGCCGCACGCCCCATAGCTCCGCAGGAGACGGTAACGTCTACCTCAATTGTAGGATTTCCTCTTGAATCGAGAACTTCCCTTGCCTTCACATCAATGATCTCTGTCATGGCGCCCTCCTTAGCTTCTGTTTATTATATTTTCATGGATTTCAAGATATGGGTTATCAAGATATGGTTACTTGACAAATTGTTAAAAAATGTTACTCTGATTGCAATCATATGTCAAGATGTAGACTTTAGATAACTTTTTAATATCTATCGTATAAAAAGTGCTTTTTACCTTTTCATTTTATATCCTGTTAATTGCCATGGAAAGTAATGATCTTTATTCGGATGCCCATCTCACGGTTGCCGCAATCAGGGTTCTTGAGCGCCGCAATTCCGTTCCGCCTTCAATTGAGGATGTATGTAAATTTCTTTCCTTTTCACTCGAGCAGGGAAATTTCATATGCAAAAAACTTGGCGGAATAGATGCAATTGAAATTGTCGAGGGAGCATTCGGAACCAGGCTTTTTATCAAGAACCACCTTGCGCTGGAAGAAATTCCAAAAGGCTTGAAAACAAGCAGTATGGATGAGGAATTGAAGAAATTTCAGGATTCCAGAAAAGAGTTGACTCAAAAGGTCGCATCTATCCAGGCTCAACAGGCTGAAAAGAAGAAGAATCTTTTTGCCGACCTCGAAAATCAGCTTAAAAAGCATCTCGATAAAAAACCGGGCCGGACCAGGAATTTTGAACCGCAATAGCGTTCGCTAATCCCGCTGCTTGCAGCGGGATTAGCGAACGAATTAAAAATAGACGTCCCTACGGTCGAAGCTCCCAGTAGCTTGCTGCGGGGAGCCTCAAAGGGCATGTATGCGAAGATCTGGAACTGTGGAGATTAAAAACTTATGGTTTATCTGATAACCGGAGGGTGCGGTTTTATCGGCTCTCACCTGGCTGAGGAGCTTGTTTCGGAAGGAAACAGTGTCAGAATTTATGACAACCTTTCCTCAGGTTATGAAAAGAATATTGCTACCATAAGGAATAAAGTCGAATTTATAAAAGCCGATGTTCGGGATCTTTCCGCGATAAATTCGGCTATGTCAGGAGTTGACAATGTTTTTCATGGAGCCGCCCTCGTATCCGTTTTTGATTCTGTAAAGCGTCCTTACGATAACCACGATATAAACCTTACAGGAACATTAAACGTCCTTACCGCCGCACGGGATAATGGTGTAAAAAGGTTGGTCTTTGCGAGCAGCGCTGCTGTTTACGGAAACAATCCGGAACTCCCCAAACGCGAAGACATGAAACCGGAACCCGAGTCTCCCTATGGCCTTGCCAAGGTTGCGGCTGAGCACTATCTTGCCGTTTTTGCAAAACTTTACGGGCTCGAAACAGTCGGACTGAGGTTTTTCAACGTATATGGCCCCCGCCAGGATCCGGGTTCCTTATATTCGGGAGTAACCTCAAGGTTTGTCAAAGCCGTTATGGACGGCGATTCTCCTTCCGTATTCGGAGATGGAAAGCAGACCAGGGATTTTATCTTTGTGGATGATGTTGTGAGGGCCTGTATTCTTGCCATGTATTCAACAGGCATCGGGAAGGGAGATGTTTTCAACATAGGTTCCGGCTTTCAAACATCCCTGCTTGATCTGCTCAAAGTTCTTAAAGAATTTGTCGGAAAATCATTTGATATCGAATTTTATGAACCCCGCACCGGAGATCTGAAACATTCCTGTGCCGATATAACACTTGCCGAACAAAAACTTCAATTTTCTCCAAAGCACGATATCCGGGCAGGACTCAAAAAACTCCTCGATTATATCGTTTAGCAAGAGCTTTGGATAACGCACATTCGCAATGCCAAGATTAAAAATCAATCTGTCGAACGGGACACTTCGATTAATTACAGCCATTTCTTCCAACGAACTCATCAATTATAATGAACCAGTTGGAAGTCATATGCGAACGGATTTGAGATTTTTGGGAAATAGATTTTTAAAGAACTGAGCGTTAAAAATCACAAGCCTTTGAGGGCGTCAGCCCAAACCTTCTTGTGATTTAGCAAAGTGATTTAAAAATACCCAAAAAGCTCATTAGTAAGTTAGAAATTATTTCCGGATGGAA
>RPRI01000066.1 GCA_003818505.1 Desulfobacteraceae bacterium
CAATAACAGCAGATCGTGGTTGTCTCCTTTGCATCCTTGGTTTTCAACGTCAGGGCGTGTGCTTTGACCGGAGAAAGGTCAAACCCCATGCCGCTGACGGCGATTCCGGCAGCAGTTGCGCCGGAAATCTTGATAAACCCTCTTCTTGTTACATTCATAGATATCCCTCCATTTCCCTACCCCAGTTAATAGAACTTCCACATAAAAGCCGGAAGTGAGTAGACTGCTTTTAAAGCTTCCCGCTGCAGGCAGCGTGGAATTTTCGACCGTAAAGAACAGCATCTGTGCTTGATTCGCTCGCTCCCCCCTCAAGCATCAGGGAATACGCAAAGCTTTTCCGGTTCAGCCCCCTATTGCAGACATGCAGCCTGAAATCATGCCCGCGTGATTTGCAACGAGAGGGTGTTCAAAAGGTTTGTTGTAAACCGCCTTAAGAATAATATCAGCCAGTTCGCTGTCGGAGTATCCTTTTCTTAGCGGGCCTTTGAGATCCGTCTCAATTTCCGATAAGAGGCAGGTCTTTAAATTGCCGCTTGCTGTTAATCTGAGCCTGTTACAGCTGCTGCAAAAATGCTCGCTTATCGGCCTTATAAAACCGATTTCACCTTTTGCGTTTTCGAATCTGAAACGTTTGGCAGGACCGTCAAATGATATGTTTTCGACAGGATCAAGGCGACCTATGGAACTGATACGGTCTTGTATCTCAGGAGCAAGAAGCTGCCTGAACGTCATCCGTGATGTGCCTATAGGCATATATTCAATGAACCTGACATGAAAAGGATAAGATAACGACAGCCTGGCAAGATCGGGAAGTTCATCGTCATTTATCCCGTTTAATGCAACCACATTGATTTTTATCGGATCAAATCCCATGTCAAGAGCCAGCATTATGCTTTCCCATACCTGGCTGAAAGCATCTATTCCTGAAATTTTTTTGAATTTATCCTTATCAAGGGTGTCCAGGCTGATGTTCAGTCGCCTGATGCCGGCAGATTGGATCTGCTTTATTTTTTCTTTAAGGAAAACACCGTTTGTCGTGATCGATAGATCAGTAAGACCTCCCAGACCGCTCAATCCGGAGAGAAACTCACAAATGCCTTTCCTCACGAGGGGCTCCCCCCCTGTTATCCTTATTTTTGATACGCCAAGATTTATGAATATCCGGGCTATCCTTAATACTTCCTCGTAACGCAGAATCTCTCTGCATGGAAGTTTTGAGGTTTTCTGATGAGTCATGCAATACATACATTTCATATTGCATCGGTCGGTAACGGAAATACGAAGGTAGTTAAGCCGGCGTTTATATTGATCTACCAGTTTAATTTCAGGCAGTTTTATTATATTTGCGCGGCCTTGTGTCATCTGGCTTTTTTTTACATTTAGTATAAGGGATGAAGAACTCAGGTTAGACAGGCAATTTTCTATTCTGATTTGGTAATATTGTCAAGCATGTCAATAATGACATATCGAAAAATACTGAATGTTTGCCGCAAACCGACATTATAGCTGTTGTCAGAAAAATGTTCCGATTGGAGCTGTCAATTACTATAACTTATCGTTTTAAATAGTGTTGAAGAATGGCATCGCATAGGCCCGATATCGTGAAGGATTCCGCAATGATACTTACTTTGAACCCCATATCTTTTGCGGTATCGGCGGTAACCGGGCCTATTGCCGCGATCACCACATCCCCCAGGTGCTCTTCCATAGTGCCGGCAGGCAGGAGCGCGGCAAAGTTTTTTACCGTTGATGAGCTGGTAAAAGTTATGAGGTCTATTGCCTTATTTTTAAGCTCTTTAATAAGGTCCGAGGCTTCATCTGTTACAGCCCTTGTGCGGTAAGCTGTTATTTCATCCACTAAAGCGCCCATTTTTGTGAGCTCTTCGGGCAGTATCGCCCTTGCTTCTTCAGCGCGCGGGAGGAGTATCCTTTTGCCATTGAGGTTTTCAGTCCGGAAAGCATCGATAACAGATTCAGCCCTGTAACTTTCAGGCATAACGTCACTTTTTAGCCCGTAACAAAAAAGCCTGTCGGAAGTTGCAGGCCCGATAACGGCTGTTTTAATTTTATGGAAAGCGCGGATATCCAGGCCGTTTGCATGAAGGCGCTCAAAAAAGAAACTTACACCGTTTACGCTCGTAAATATCAGCCAGTCATATGTTGAAAGATTTTCAATTGCCTTGTCAAGAGGTCTGAAATCATCAGGAGGCTCAACTTTTATGGTAGGAAATTCGAGGCATTCTGCTCCAAGGTCAGACAACATGCCTACCAGGTCGCTTGCCTGCTCCCTTGCTCTCGTGACGACAATCCTTTTCCCGAAAAGAGGCTTGCTCTCAAACCAGTCCATCTTCTCCTTCAGTTTTACGACATTTCCCACAATAATTACAGCAGGAGATTTAATGCCTGCTGATTTAACACGTTCACCGATGTTACCGATGGTTCCTGAAACGCTTCTTTGTTTAGGAGTTGTTCCCCAGCGGACTACGGCAGCGGGAGTATTCGGGGATATCCCGTTATTCACGAGCTGCATTACAATGTTGGGAAGATTTTTTACACCCATGAGGAAAACGATAGTTCCGATTCCTTTTGCCAGAGCTTCCCAGTTTATGCCCGATTCAGCTTTTTCCGGATCTTCATGTCCTGTTACAAAAGCAACTGTGGATGTGAAGGACCTGTGAGTCAGAGGAATTCCCGCATATGCAGGGGCGGCTATCGCCGAAGTTACTCCGGGAACAACTTCAAAGGAAATTCCGTTTTCAATCAGAACTTCAGCTTCTTCTGCTCCTCTCCCGAAGATGAAAGGATCTCCTCCTTTAAGCCTTGTTACTGTAAATCCCTTTTTTGCTTTTTCAACGATTAACGCATTTATGCCGTCCTGGGATAATGTGTGGTCTCCGCCCTGTTTACCGACATATATGATTTCGGATTTATTTTTTGCGTATTTCAGGAGAGAAGGAGATGCAAGATAATCATAAACAACCACATCCGCCCGCTCAATGCATTCTCTGCCTTTTACGGTGATCAGTCCGGGGTCTCCCGGGCCTGCGCCTACAAGATATACTTTACCTTTTTTGCTGGTTTCCATTTTCCCTGCAAGTAAATTATTATGAACTCGTAAAAAATATTTCCATAAGTAACAAAGTCACAAATAAAAGCCTATTGAAAATACGGATATTTTCTTTGAGCTCTTCGTGATTTTTGTGTGGGAATAACTTTTACGAGTCCATCAAAGTTTAAAATATTATATATTCTATTTTATTCTTCGCGCCCTTCGTTGTAAAAATTGCACTTTTTAAGAAACCGTTAGATTTTCAAGTATGTTTTTTGCGCCACGTAACAGGAGTTTTTCTGCAAGAGCCGTCCCGATGCTTTCAGATGACCCGATCTGCCCCGACATCGTTTCTTTAAGAATTGTCTTCCCTTCGAGGTCTGCAACAAGGCCGCTTATTGTAAACAGGCTTTTTTTCGCTTTTCCATGACCTGCGATAGGGATTTGACAGCCTCCTTCAAGTTTTTTCAAAAAAGCACGTTCACCCATCACAACAGCGCGTGTTATGGGATGATCCAGAGAATCTGTGAATTTCATAATATTGAGATCATCTTTGCGTATTTCAATGCAAAGGGCTCCCTGGCCTACAGCAGGAAGCATGATATCTTCGTCAATGTATTCCGTAATAAGGTTTTCGAGTCCGAGCCTTTTTACTCCGGCAGCAGCAAGTATTATGGCATCCATTTCCCCTGAATTGAGTTTTTTTATCCTTGTGTCAAGGTTTCCCCTTAAAGGCACTATGACAAGATCCGGCCTTATATGTCTGATCTGAGCAAGGCGGCGGAGGCTGCTTGTGCCGACCTTAGCTTTTTCAGGGAGTTGAGATAGTAAAATATTATTTTTGGAAATAAGAACATCGCCTGGATTTTCGCGTTCAGGTATCGCCCCTATTGAAAGGCCGTCCAGCAATTCCGCAGGCATATCTTTCATGCTGTGCACGGCAATATCGATGCGGTTGCAGATGAGAGATTCCTCGATTTCCTTTACAAAGAGCCCCTTTCCTCCGACTTTTGCAAGAGGAACATCAAGTATCCTGTCTCCCTTTGTTTTGATTGTAACTATTTCTGCGGAAAGCCCCGGAAAACTTTTTATAAGTTCCGCTCTGACCCAGCCGGCCTGCCAGAGCGCGAGCTTGCTTCCTCTTGTTCCGATCAATAATTCCTGTTTCATCAATGGCCGCAACCTGCGCAGCTTGAGGCTGTGCAGCCTCCGCATGATGAGGATGATGCTGAAGTTTTTACCGTTTCTCCGCCGGTTCCCTTGCTCATAAAACCGCACGCCGATATGAGCTTGCTGACTTTTTTGCTGCTGCATGCTGGACATGAGGGTTTTTCTTTTCCAAATACAATTGATTCGAAATCATGGTTGCACTTATCACAGTGATACTCGTAAATCGGCATTTTATCACTCCGTAAAGATCATTTTTAATGGGCTATAACTATTTATAATACTGAGATTAAACATAATATTTCTCCAATAATCTGGAGTATCCCTTCCGGCACATATTATTATACGTTCCTGTATCATTAATAGTGAGTTGCGGGCAAGCAGTTATTTTTTACGGTTTCGTAAAATAATGCAATTATAATCGCTTAATTAGTGTCCACCCGGAAACCAAGCTCGGACACAGTTAAGTTTCCAATTCGGAAATAGGCAATTTTGGGCAAGCTCAAGGAAATCAAGGGATTTCGCTTAAGACATACGCTATTGTATTTCGCACAAGAAATCACGCGGATAGACACAGATATCGCTCAAGAGGGGCATTCCCGGATGGACACTAATTAGTTGCGATACATTTGCATAACATCAGGTATAAAACTATGCCGGGATATGGGGGCGCATGAGAGCCGAATGAATAGAAGAAGGAAATGGAAAAGGAAAGCAAAACAATTGTTTAAAGTATCTCTATAAGCTCTATTTCAAATAAAAGAGTTTTGCCTGCCAAAGGGTGATTCGCGTCAAGTGTTACAGATAACGCATCGACTTCTGTTACCATAACGTTGAGGAAATGCCCATCCGGTTGACTCATCTGCAGCATCTGTCCTATTTCTGGGGCTATGTCATCCGGAAGATTTTCTCTTTTAACTTGTACGACCAGGTCTTCATTTTTTGGACCGTATCCTTCATTGTCCGGAATCGTAACAGTTTTAGTATCACCAACAGCCATGCCTATTATACCATTTTCAAATCCCGGTATCAGTGAGCCCGAACCGATACGAAATTCAAGTGGATTCCTTTTTTTTGATGAATCGAAAATCGTACCGTCGGTCAGGCGCCCTGTGTAATGAACTTTAATTGTATCTCCGCCTTTTGCGAAATTCATGAATTTCTCTCTTTTTCATATTTTACAAATAACGGCGGAACAGATAAGACTTAAAAAACCCCGCCCATGCAACTGAGCGGGGTTATATTTTGTGTTCCATCAGTATTACCTGTTGTTTCCCCGCTTTGATGCCTTAAGGGGATTGAGTTTTGTCTTTGCTTCCACAGGAGTATTTACGATATGAGTTGCAAGATTGCAATTTCCGTTTTTCCATTTCAAAGAAGGATCAGGATATGATGTGCAATACCATGCCGAGGAATATTCAATGCTCCGGCTGCAGCCTTTGCACTTTTCAACGATTTCATGGCAGATCCCTCCATTATAAGAGCATCCCTTGTTCGTCATAAAAGGGCATTCCTTGTTTTTCCTTACTGTTGTACAAACCATTGTTGTCACCACCTTTCTCAAGTAATAAACTCAAAAAAAAAGCCTGGTTAGGAAATGCTCCAGGCCTTTTTATGAAGCTTTTAATTTTTGCGGCGCAATATAATCAGGTGTTAATGGTTTGTCAACAAAAAAATAACAGAAAAAATATTCAGCCGTCGCATTCACCGCAGCTTGCTGCGGAAAGCATCAAATCTATTTTTTCCTCCGCATTCTCTCCATGGCCATGTTCAAGCTGGTTTGCATACGGTTAAGAGCTTGGGCGAGGAGCCCTATCTCATCTTTTGATTTGATATCAATCTTTACATCAAGCTCGCCCATGCTCATGCGTTCGGCTGCGTTTGTCAGCTGTGTGATCGGTTTTACAACTGTTCTTGCTGAAAGCCACGCTATTATTGAGACTATTATAACCGTAAAAGCGAAGATGCTCAGTGCGAATATCTGGTTCCTTATTAACTGTCCGAAGGCCTCTTCATCTTCCTGCTGAATAGCAGTTACCCATCCGAATTTATTTGCCTTCGCATATCCGTAAGTAGGTTTGCCTTTGTCGTTTTTAAAGCTTAAAGATAATTCTTTCCCTTTTTTCCTGATAGCGGAAATAAGGGGATGGTTGTTCAGATCTTTTTGTTCAACAACATATTCCGGGATCTGGTGAGATACAACCTTGCCTTTTTCATCGACAAGGAAAGCAAATCCGGTTTTCCCCTTTTTCCAAGCCGCCACAGTTTTTGATATGTCATCAATATTCATGGCCGCAGCCATTACGCCTGTAACGCTGTTATCCGCCGTCTTTATGGGTACGGCCAGCACGACAGCCGGTTTTTTTGATGTTTTTCCTATTAAGACCTGCCAGCTGAGATCTTTTCCCTGCATAACATCCTTGTAATAATTCCTGTCGGAATAATCGGTCAAAGGTTTGTCGTCATTTCTGGCTATATTCATTCCGTTGACCCCGACTGTAAATACAAGATACATCCAGGGATATTCCTGGTTAATGGCCTTGAGGATAGGCTCCTGTTTCACACGGTCCATGGTTGCTATATCATTCAATCTTGCCGCTACCCTGAGTATAAGAATATTTTTGTCGATCCATTCATCAACCTGGCCGCCAAGGCCCTGAACCGTCTGAGCCATTAGAAGTTCGGTATCCGTACGGATAACCTTGCTCGATTCATTGAATGTAAAAGCCCAATAGAGAGTCAGAGGCATAAGACTGATAAGCAGCATGATAATAATAATCTTGGGTGATAAACCGAACTTAACCTTCATCGCTGCTGCAGCTCCCCGGAGCGCTTCTCCTTTTTTCTTTTCAAGCCCTTCCGCAGCTGCAAGTGTAACGGTTTGTTCGTATGAGAAATCATCATCAGGCTCTTTGGGGGGGATAGATACATCCGGTTCAGGCATTTTTACTGCCGACGGAGCATCTTTTATAACAGTTAAAACATTATCACAACCTTTGCATTTAAGCCGTGCCGAGTTGCCTTTTATCTTTGTTTCGTCAACCTTGTATTTTTTCCCGCACTTATCACAAATGATTTCCTTCATGGCTTATGCTCCTTAGTTTATATTCTTTCTTTAGGCATAATTCCTATCATCTTCTTTTTGAAATTTGCGCGTGTCTGATCATCGGGGATACCTTCCGCAATCATGTTTAACAGTTCAGGAGCCCTTTGTAATGGAATTGTATTAATGGCTAAACCCATTTCGGATATTGTATCTTCAATTAAAAATTCTGCCATGGGTCCGATCGCATGTGTAAGATTGACAGAAAGATCATTTAAGAAAGCGTTGCTTAGGTAAGTCTTTTTTAAGACCGGCTCAACGAGGCCGACCCTGACTAGTTTTGAAATGCTCTCTGTCAAGACCGGGGCATTCATTCCTATCTCTTCGCCGATGCGGGACAGAGTTTTGATTTCATCGATGGCGAAAAGAAGGCGTATCATCTCTCCGTCCATTGAGACTGAGTCATTGTCTTTACGGATTGCTTTCCTGAAGCATATGTTCATGACATCTTTCGGAAGAATATCCATACGACAAATTCACCTTTACATAATGTTTTAAACGTATGTCTGAAATGTAAATGTTTGTCAAGAAGAAAAGGCTGTATATTCGGATGGATTGCCGATAAGAATATAAGGTGATACCTGGATTGCAGGAGCCGCTTTGATTGCCGGTGAAAAAGAGAACTTGATTTTTAGATGAAAAATTGCCAAACTTACAAAAAACATATTATTTCGAATATGACGATTTTATCAAAAGTCGCTGACGAAATTTTATCGTGGTTATAATCCGATTGTGCGGATAAACCGTCGTTCAAGAATATCCGTAATATTGAAATGCGGTGATCGTCATAAGGAGCCGTAACGAAATGGTCAGATCTGCCCGACGAATTACAGGTGGGAATGTAATGGTTATTTCGTAACGGATCCTATCATACTTTAGAGCCATAAAAAGAGCGGAAGATAAATATGATAATTGATGAAGTCGTCGAGGTTCTCAAAATAGAAGCGGAAGGCATTCTCAAACTGATAGACCGAATTGATAACAGCTTTGCCGAGATGGTGGAGCTTATATATAAATCAAAAGGCCGGCTGATAGTAGGAGGAATAGGCAAATCCGGAATAGTCGGAAGAAAAATTGTGGCGACCTTAAACAGCACGGGAACCAGATCTTTTTTTCTGCATCCTGTTGAGGCTATGCACGGGGATCTCGGAATTGTTTCAAAGGATGATATTTTCCTTGCGCTTTCAAACAGCGGCGAAACAGATGAACTCAATGTGCTTGTGCCGACTATACGGAAAATAGGATGCAAGGTTATAGCATTTACAGGAAATAAAAATTCAACTCTTGCAAAGCACAGCGATATCGTTATTGACGTGGGAGTCGAAAAAGAAGCCTGCCCGCTTGGCCTTGTCCCTACAGCCAGTACGACCGCATTGCTGGCAATGGGAGATGCCCTTGCAGTCGTTCTTATCAACAAGAGGGATTTCAAGTCGAGTGATTTCAGAAAGATTCATCCGGGGGGAGTGCTTGGCCAGCGCCTTTCAAGCAAGGTTAAAGATATCATGATTAAGGATGAATTGCTTCCTCTTGTTTATGAAGGAGTAAGCTTTCATGAAGCAGTCCTTAAAACAGATTCAGGGGGGCTTGGAGCGGTTCTTGTTATAAGGCAGGATGATACGCTCTCAGGCATCATAACGGATGGAGATATCAGGCGGACGATAGCAAAGAAAAGGCCTGTGCATGAATTAAAGGCCGAAGATATCATGACGGAAAATCCAAGGACGGCCGATCCCGATTCCCCGGCATACGATGCCCTGTACCTGATGGAGCAATTTCAGATCACGGTTCTTCCAATAACCGATCCCGGGAATAAAATTCTTGGAGTGCTGCATCTGCATGATATCCTGGGTAAAGGCAGTTTCACTTTTAAGCCATTTTCCAAAAACAACCGTAGCAATGGAATGCTGTGACAGGTATAAGGAGTCGTAACGAGAAGATCAAAAAAAGAACAGGTTATTTCATAACGGCTACTAACCCCGATAAACGGGATAAATTTACGAGATTATTTCCTGTTACTCTTTTCAGTACTCCCTTGAGGGGTAGAAAACGCAGAAAATAATCTCTTACTTACTAACGGATGACAGAAGTTTTTTCTAAAACATCATTTTGAAACGAGGTTGTAATGAACAGGAAAGATTTTGAAACTGATACGAGAATTCCGGTGCTTGGAGAAGCGAAGATCCCTTCGCCTACCCGCAACAAGGAAAGGGGAAAAGAGCGGCAAGCATTTATATCGGATGCCGAAAGAGTTGTGATTGATGTGAATCCTCTACATATTGCAGAAATGGTTAAGGAGGGAAAAGAACTTCCTTCCTTTGAGATGGCTGGTCCGAGGGAGAAAATCTATTTTGATCCGAGTAAGCTGCGGTGTGCGCTTGTCACATGCGGGGGACTTTGCCCGGGATTAAACGATATTATCCGCTCAATAGTTCTGGAGTTATATTACGGATACGGGGTAAGAAATATTTACGGCATCAGGTATGGGCTTGAGGGTTTTATCCCAAAGTACGGACACGATGTTATGGATCTGAAACCTGATGCTGTTTTGAATATTCTCGAAATCGGCGGATCGGTACTCGGCTCATCCAGAGGGCCTCAGGAAATTGATGAAATTGTCGACAGCCTTGAAAGAATGAGCATCAGCGTCCTTTTTATGATTGGTGGAGATGGAACGCTTAAAGCTGCGATAAAAATCGCCGATGCCGTCCTTGAAAGGGGGCTTAAGATAAGTGTTGTCGGTATTCCAAAGACAATCGATAATGATATTTATCTTGTTTCACGGTCATTCGGTTTTGATACGGCAGTAGATGTTGCGACTCTCGCAATAAAAAGCGCCCATAATGAAGCAGCCGGATATCCGAACGGGGTCGGGCTTATAAAACTTATGGGGAGATATTCAGGTTTCATTGCCGCAACATCTGCTCTTGCCCAGCAGGATGTTAATTTTGTACTGATCCCGGAAATAGATTTTGACCTCGAAGGGCCGAACGGACTGTTTGCATCCTTGGAGGAAAGGCTCAGGCAAAGGCAGCATGCGGTGATTGTAGCTGCGGAAGGAGCCGGGCAGAAGTATATAAAGGGGGATAAAGATGAGGTTGATGCCTCAGGCAATATAAAGCTTAAGGATATCGGCATTTATCTGAAGGATGTAATCTTGTCCCATTTTAAATATAGGTGTATCGATATTTCATTAAAATATATTGATCCCAGCTATATAATAAGAAGCCTTCCGGCAAATGCCAATGATCATGTTTTCTGCAGCTTCCTGGGAAGGGATGCCGTGCATGCGGCAATGGCAGGTAAGACCAAACTTATTGTTGGTAACTGGAGCAACCATTTTGTTCACATACCAATGAGTGCTTCAGCGGAAAAGAGAAAACAGGTAAATCCAACCGGAAAGCTCTGGCAGAGCGTGCTGGAAGCAACCGGACAGGGATCTCTGAAAAATTATAGTGAATAATGAAGAGAAGAATTCAATGGTTCTATAATTCGAAGGGCCAAGAGGCAATCTGCCATAAAAATTGGCGGACCTTCGGGACTCAAGTAAAAGCATTTAAATCCGAAGCACGAAATGCGAAACAAGGAAGAAAAGCCGAAAGGCGAAAGGCGTTAAGCGTGAGAGGCGGCAGGTTTTTTCACTTGAATCCTTGCCCCCTCTATTTTAGTTCCACAAACCTGCCTACATTTATGGTCAGAAGATAAAGCTTTTTCGAGGCATCTCCTGAACCATCGAAAGAAGTAATTCCGGTTAATCCATTGTAGTTTTTGATTCTGACAAGTTCATTTCTTAACGAAACCGGGGTTCTGACATTCGGCATTGACATTGTCCGGAAAAGCATCATGGCGGTATCATAAGCCACAGCTTCAATAAACCCGGGTTCTTCCCCGTATTTTACCACGAAAGAATTTACAAACTCACTCATTTTATCAGAATTGTTTTCACCATGAAAACTGTCCGGTATTATAGCCCAATCCTCAAGAAATTCACCGGCCATTTCAATCATTTTCTGCGAATGCCAAAGGTTTGTGCCCAGCAGATAAACGTTACGTATATCGAGATATGCTATCTGGGGAATAATGAGCCCTGCTTTTGCAGGTGAATCGGGGATAAAAACAGCTTCAAAATCAACCCGGGAAGATTCGATTATATCTCTTTCGGAAATATTACGGCTTCCTGCAAGCCTTCTGATGGAATCAGTGAAATCTGTCAGGGCTGGATCATACTGTTCCGCCCTGACGATTTTTCCTCCGTGAGCTCTGACTTCATCCTGAAAAAGTTTCATGAAAGTTGTGCCGTAATGTTCATTGGGATATAAAATTGCAAATTTTTTTATCCCCTTATGAATTACAGAATATTCCACAAGCGATTTGACCTGCATTGCAGGCATCAGGAAATTCCTGAAAATAAAATCACCGGCTCGTGTTATATTCTCTTTTTGTGTCAGAAGAATAATCGGGATTTTTTCCGCCTGGGCCTTATTTGCCGCGGAAACGGATTCGGCTGATCCCATAGGGCCGATGATTGCCGATACATTCTCCTTTATCAAGTTATCCACTGCGGCCGCAGCTTTTTCAGGATCCGATTCGGTATCTTTTATTACAATGTTAAAGGTATGTCCTGACTTATTTGAAAAACTTTCAAGCGCAAGATTCGCTCCTTTCAGCGCTCTGTTGCCAAAAATATTGAATGCGCCGGTTAATGGAAGCAGGTATCCGACAGTATGGGTCTTAAAGCCTGCTTTTGGGTATATTTCCAGCAAAATACTTTTGGCTTCACCTGCATTTCTGTGCGTCGGCATTTTTTGTGTAAAATCATGCAAAATATCCGCCGCCTCATTATATTTTTTATCCTCGTAATAACGCAATCCAAGCTGATACTGCAGGTATCCTTTCAGCGAGTTGTCTTTTATGCTTTTAATGAGGGATATAATACCGTTTATTCCGAGTTGCGCCATGGAATTTTTAAGCTTTATATCGGCTATCTCCCTTTCATGTTTTGTGCTTATTAATCCTGCCTTGTAATATGAGATTACAGCATCTGGAGCATGATTCATGGCAATCCGGGCATCTCCGATCAGGATGTATATTTTTGAAATGTGATAATCGGAAAGTATTTCGGTCAGTATCCCTGTGGAATAATTTACAGCCTCTTTTAAAAGCCCATCCTTAAGATATCCTTCAATTACTTTTATTTTTGCATCGGAGGCGTAATTACTTTTTGGATAATTATTGATAAGATTTATATAATTGTTGCGGGCCTTTTCATTTTCTCCCATTGTATCATGAATTGTGCCTATCCGCATCAAAGCGGCCGGAATAAGATGGTTTTCCGGAAATTGAGTGATATATTCACTATATGCTTCAAGCGCCCTGTTATATTGTCTTGAGTTGAAGAGATTTTCAGCTTTTGAAAAGAGATTTTCATCTGAGAGATCATGACTCTGAATATTTACGACTCTGGCTTTAGGAACACAGGCGAGCGAAGTAATTACAATCATAACGCAAATCAATTTAGATAGCTTCATTTTTTCTCACGTTTCCAAATATTTTCTGTGAAGTTTACAATACTTTTCATTATTGTCAAATCTTTATTATATGAACCGTTTAAGCACAAAACATGTTGAACTTAAACTATTTTAGGTTTAACATAGTTAAACATATAAATCAGAAGCAAAATATATGTTAAAGGTCTTCATTCAGGCTGAACAGAGACAACGGGCATATTTTCCGCTGCTTACAGAGGGAAATATTAATTCATGTTAAAGAGAGGAGGGATTATACATGAACAAAATCAGGCTATTGTCGTTCTTGGCAGTGTTGCTGTTTTCCGTTCCGGTATCTGCGGAATTTTACCGGTATGTTGATAAAGACGGCAGAGTTCACTATACTGACGATTTTAATAAGGTTCCTAAGAATCAGAGAACAGCTGCAAAAGGTTATACCGGTTACGAGAAGAGTGACAGCAGGGATGTGCCGGGACCAAGCAATGCGATAGGGGAACAGCCCGAACCAAAAGAGGCTGTTGAGGAAAAACCGGATAAAGAGCAGGTTCAGACCGGAAGTTTTGAAGCGGATAAAAACCGCATGGATAAAAAACAGCAGGAATTGGACAAGGAATTTAAGGAGCTGATAGAAGAAAAAAATGACCTTGATATACTTAAGGCGAAAGTAAAGACAAGGCCGGAAACTCTCGATTACAATATAAAAACACAGGCTCTGAATGAAAAAATAAAAAATTACTCGGAAAAAAGAAAAGTTTTTGAAGCGGAAGCGGAGGCGTATAATACCGAAGTTTTAAAAGAGATGAAGAAAGACCTGGAGAGATATAACAAGGGGAAAGGGGCATCAGACGAAAGCAAATAGGGGTCAAAGGGATAAAGGCACATAGGAACAAAGCAGGAAAGAGCAGTCTGAAGCCCGAAGACTGACGTTGCTAAAAGTCTTCATCTTAAAAACCTTCAGCCTATAAAACAAACCGAAAACAATAAACTGAAAACAAGATCTCCTGAACTTAAAGGAGCAAAGAATAAGTATAAATGTTATTAATAATGTTTTTTTTAATGGCCGGAATACTGGCCGGTTTCTTCCTGAGGGGAAAAAGCAAAATTATCATAATTGCCGACAGGGTGACAACAGGTGCAATATGCCTTCTTCTGTTTCTGATAGGGCTTTCAGTAGGAGGAAATGAAATAATTATAAACTCGTTTGCAAAAATAGGAGCCCAGGCCTTGGTGCTGACTGCAGGATCTGTTTCAGGGAGTGTAATGATTTCATATTTTGTTTATGTGTATGTTTTCGGGAGAAGAAGCAAATGAGGGCAAGCTTATTTATTGTTTTCTTTTTTTCAGCCGGCATTTTTTGCGGATATTATTCTCTCCTGCCTTCCGCCATGAACGATTCAGCACTTTCGATTTATGCCCTGAATCTTCTTCTGTTTCTTGTTGGAATAGGAATCGGAAGCAACAACACGGCATGGGACATGATTAAAAAGAACAATGCCGGTATTCTGCTAGTTCCGTTATCTGTTATTGTCGGCACATTGCTCGGAGCGGCGCTTTTGTCCTTCTGGCTTACGGGAATTACTTTAAGAGATTCGCTTGCGGTTGTCTCAGGGTTCGGATACTACAGTCTTTCCAGCATAATAATTACCCGGCTGGAAGGCGAAGCGCTCGGTGTACTTGCTCTTTTATCAAATATTTTCAGGGAAATTTCAACGCTCCTTCTGACTCCCCTCCTTGTAAAATATTTCGGACACCTTGCTCCCATAGCATCAGGAGGAGCGACATCGATGGATACAACACTTCCCGTAATAATAAGATTCACCGGGAAGGAATACGGGATAATCTCGATATTCAGCGGTATAGTTCTTACTCTTGTAGCCCCTTTTCTGATCACTTTTATACTGGCATAGATATAGAATGGTCTTATAAACCCGGCACAACAAACGCGAGGAGGGAAATATGGCTGTTAAAATCATAATTAAAAGAATCGTTCCCGAGGAGAAGGTCAAGAATTTAACACCCCTGCTGAAACAACTCAGGACCCTTGCGACAAATCAATCCGGCTATATTTCGGGTGAGACGCTGAAACGGATCGATAATCCAGGAGAATACCTTGTGATAAGCACGTGGGAGTCTGCGGATGAATGGGATAGATGGATTTTAAGCGAGGAAAGAAAAGCGGTTCAAAATAAGATAGATGTTCTTCTTGGTAAAAAAACCGAGTATGAAGTTTATACTTATTAACCTTCCCTTTCTTGTCATTCCAGCGGAAGTCCGTCGCGGCGGATTTATACGAATAGTTACTTAGATTCTGCATACCCGAGTCGAGGGTATGATAGGTTTTTTTCTTAATACGAAGCCTGCAACAGTTTATTCATAAATATAAAAGGAGGTACTGCCATGCCAGGTATGACAACCGGTATTTCGGATTTTGACAGGGCAATCAGAACAGGCCGCCCGCCTAATGTTGTAAAACTCTTTCCGAATTCCAAAGCTCTTATCGTGAGCGGAAAATTCATCGACAGGGCGATGACAGCAAAAGGTAAGTCTGTTGTCATGGCCGCAAACGGAAGAAGCAATCTGATAATACGCGGAGCTCTTCAGGCTGCGCAAAGGGCTAACTCGACCATAATAATTGAAATTGCCAGGTCAGAGGGCGGCGCAAGCGCTTATTGCCCGGTCAATTACTGGAATATGGCAAGACAGGTTGATGCCCTGTGCAATGAACTCGGCATAACGGTGCCTGTTGCAATTCATGCGGATCATTACGGGATAAAAAAAGAGCAGGATATTGCAGCTGCAAAAATCGAGATTCCCACTGTATTTGAAGCAGGTCTTACATCTATTGCGATCGATGCCTCCCATATGCCGGACGATAAAAATCTTCTTGCCAACATCGAATTGAATCCTTTTATTCCAAAATGGGCCGGACTCGAGACCGAGGTCGGTGAGATAAAGGGAAAATCAGGGCTTTCGACCGTAGATGAGGCGATATTTCTTATCCGAGGACTGAATGCCCATGATATTTTCCCTGATTGGATAGCATTAAATAACGGGACAACGCATGGTATCGAAGCGAGCAGCCAGGGAATCCAGGTGGATCTGACGGTTGCTATTCATGATGCTCTGGAAAAGTATAAAGTTTCAGGTGCCCAGCACGGCACATCCGGAAACAATTCCGACCGTTTGAGAGAGATAGCATCAAGAACAAGGACTACGAAAGCAAATGTAGCTACAGCCCTCCAGATGATTTCATGGGGACTCGAGGTGAATGACTTCGGAAACGCAATTCTTGATGAGAAGGGTGGGTTTATCAAGGTTAAGGATGAAGGGGTTACGGAAGAATTGTGGAAAGAGATGGTTTCATACGCAGATTTAAAGGGCTGGAAAGGCGGTAACTACAAGTCCCTTAATCTTGCTTTTGAAAACAGGATAATGGGTCAGCCAAAAAATATCAGGGAGAGAATGGCAAAGCGGGTCGAAGATTTCATATATAATATGATAATCAACGTTTTTAACGGAAAAAACTCCGCTCCTGTTGCCATTCAGAAGATACTGGAGGCCGGGTCTTATGATCCGGGCGCAAAAGTAGGAAGGATTGAAGATCCCGGGCAATGGACTCCGGAAAAAATATCTGAAAGAGCGGCTGCAATAACATCAGACAAGGGCGCTAAAGGTAACTTCGACGACTAGTTTCCGTCCGGAAATGGCCCTTTTGGGCGATCTCTGTGTCAATCAGCGGGATTTCTTGTGCGACATACTATGCGTATGTCTCCGCGCAATCCCTTGATTTTCTTTGAGCTTGCCCAAAATTGCCTGTTTCCGAATCGGAAACATGTAAGTATCTATATGAATAGTAATTAAATGCGTAAAAAAACCAACTGCCAGTACTGTGGAAGGATGATCGCAGAGAAGGTTTTTGAAGAGAGAAGGCGTCTTTTCTGCGGACATTGCAATGAAACATTTTATGATAATCCTGTTCCTGCCACCTGCATAGTAACGATTGATGACAACGAGCGGGTACTTCTTGTCAAAAGGAATGTTGAACCAAAATTCGGGTTTTGGTGCTTGCCCGGCGGATTTATCGAGCTGGGTGAAAAACCTGAAGAAGGCGCCCTGAGAGAGCTTGAAGAAGAGACCGGGCTGAAGGGAAAAATCGGGATGCTTCTCGGTGTGACTTCAAGTCCTAGTACCCAGTATGACACTGTTCTCATGGTCGGGTATCTTGTTAAAAACTTCAGCGGGCTGCTTAACGTAGGTTATGACGCGTCGGAAGCGGGCTGGTTTAATTACAAAGAGCTGCCCGAAATAGCCTTTCAGAGCCATTTGCATTTTATCAGGATTTATTATGCCGCATATGGTGCGGGGGATGAGACTATTTCGTAGTGTCGTAAAAAGATTTTTTTTGCTTGCCATTTTTAAACAATCCATGTAGTTATATCTCAATTTACAGAAACATAGTCAAGCATTGGAACGTGAGTCTTCTTCTAATTCGGATGCTGGAGGCGTTTTGACATGGATGTTGAAACCCGGGATAATTTATCCACATGTGATCATCTTTATGTCCTTCCTTTTTTCTATCATAACAAGCTGACAATTCATTCCGACCATGGCAATATCATCGGACGGAAAAAACTGGTCAATCCGTGGAGCTATCACCATTTTAGCGATTACACGGTTTATGTTCAGATCAATAATCCAAAGTTTAAGGATTATCTCCTTTTTGAAAAGCATTATTATCTTTGGATTATTGAGGTGAGATATGGTGGAGAATGTGGTGAGTGTATGATGGGAAACAGGAAAGAAAATTAAATTTCTAATACTAAAAGATCTGGGAAAATGGATAACGATACCCCTCTATACAATAGCCGAATCATAAAAAGCTGCACTGAATATCTGAAAAAGCACTCGCCTGAAATCGATCTTGATTCGATTTTGAAGTATGCAGAAATCGAAAAATATCAGCTTGATGATGAAGGCTATTGGCTGAGTCAGGAACAAATTAATCGTTTCCATGATGAGCTCTCAAAACAGACGGAGTATCAGAATATTGCCAGAGAAGTTGGACGTTTTTCAGTCAACTCCAAGGCATCAGGCGCTTTGGGTCAGTATATCCTGGGATTTATCAGCCCTGCGACCGCTTATTCTGTTGTTGAAAAAATTAATGCCCGCATCAGTCGCGCCGCCGTGTTAAAGACAAAATCAATAGGTTCAGACGAAATTGAGGTTAAGTCTGTTTTGATGCCGTTTGTGACTGAGAAACCCTATCAATGTCAATACAGACTGGGCGCTCTGGAGGCTCTTGCAAAACTTTTTACAAAGAAATTTGCCGCAATAGAACATCCTGTCTGTATCCACAAAGGAGGAAAGTATTGCCTTTACCGCATCAGATGGGAAAACACGCACGCATATTTCTGGAAAAAGATCCGTAATTATTCTTTTATTGTCTCTGTTCTTGCTCTCGGCCTTTTGTGGCCAATTAGACTGGATGCAATAGTTATGCTGTGTATATTAGTCGCAGTTTTGGCCACATTTTATTCCGACCATTTGGAAAAAAAAGAACTCCATTCACAGATAGCCCGCCAGGGTGACTCATCCGATCGTCTTTTGGATCAAATCGAAAAACGGTCCAACGAAAGCCTCCTTATCAATGAGATTGGCCAAGCTGCTTCGATGATACTTGAGACAGAAGAACTTCTTAAAAGCGTCATGGCATCTATGGAAAAAAGGCTGAATTTTGAACGTGGTATGATCATGCTTGCAGATAAGAATGAAGATTCTCTCATCTATGTTTTAGGCTATGGCTTTAATCCTAAAGATGAAGATTATTTGCGAAGCATTAGATTTAATCTTAATAATCCAAGATCAAAAGGTACAGCGGTGAATGTATTCAGAGATCAAAAACCTGTTCTGGTGAATGATATTTCAGAAATCGAGAAAAAGCTCTCCCCCAAAAGCCTTGATTTCCTGAATGCCATGTGTTCTCAGTCCTTTATCTGCGTGCCGATTGTTTATGAAAGTAAGTCGATGGGAATACTGATTGTGGATAATGTGCAATCCAGGAAACCTTTATGCCAGACAGATATGAATCTTTTAGCAGGGATTGCTCAGCAGATAGGCATCAGCATCAATAACGCCATCTCTTATAAAAAGATAAGAGAAAGCGAAGAACGGTTCAGAGCTCTGAGCGAAAATGCTCCTGATATCATTTATACGCTTGATAATGAAGGCGCATTTACCTATGTCAATCCTGCCTGGGAGATAATTCTCGGTTATCAGAAAGAAGATGTCATAGGAAAGAAATTAATCGATTTTACAAAAAAGGAAGATGAGAGGAGATTTATTTATTCCTTTAAAGAAATCAGGGATAAGGGGCAGAAAGTTTACGGTCTATACGGCTCTATATTACATAAAGACGGTTCGGAATGTTTGTTTATCATGAGCGGGGCTCCGAACACCGATTCAGGAGGTAAAGTCATAGGTGTAGTCGGAACCTTCAAAAATGTAACGGATCTCAAGAAAGCTGAGGTGGAGAAGGAGGAGCTGGAGGGGCATTATCGCCAGGCCCAGAAGATGGAGGCCATAGGCCAGCTTGCGGGCGGCGTTGCGCACGATTTCAACAACATGCTGAATATTATCCTCGGTTATTCCCAGGTGGCGCTGATGAAGGTCGAACCATCCGATCCGCTCTATACAAACATCAAGGAAATATTAAATGCCGCAAATCGCTCAGCTGAACTCGTACGGCAGCTTCTGGCCTTTGCCCGTAAACAAACCATTGCCCCGAAAGCGCTGGACCTAAATCAAGCCGTCATGGATACGCTCAATATGCTTCGGAAACTGGTCAGTGAAGATATTGACCTGATCTGGATGCCCGCCGCAAATCTATGGCCGGTGACAATAGACCCTGCCCAGGTTGACCAGATTGTTGCCAACCTGGCCGTTAATGCCCGAGACTCAATCTTCGGTATTGGCACAATTACAATCGAGACCAGCAATGCGGAGTGTGACGATTCGTTTTGCGCTCAACACCCCGATTTCGTCCCGGGGCAGTATGTAATGCTCGCGATCAAGGACAACGGCTGCGGCATGGAGAAAGAAACTCTTGAAAAAATCTTTGATCCCTTTTTCACCACCAAGGAGATTGGAAAGGGTACCGGCATGGGCTTATCAACGGTGTACGGAATTGTGAAGCAGAACAACGGCTTCGTCAATGTCTGCAGCGAATCGGGAAAAGGTACGGTATTCAGGATATACCTGCCCAGGTGCGAGAAAGAGAGGATGGCGATAGACGAACCAATCGCACACGCCAAGCCTCTGACTGGCACGGAGACAATTCTGCTCGTCGAGGATAACGAAGCGCTCCTGAAAATGGGCAAAGTTATGCTCGATGAACTGGGCTACACAGTGCTGGCCGCTGGCAGTCCGAACAGGGCTATTCAACTGGCCGGGCAATATGCTGGCGATATCCATCTGATGGTAACCGACGTTGTGATGCCGGATATGCGCGTCGGAGATCTGCTGAAACGGCTCAGCGATCTTCGGCCCGGCATCAAATGCCTGTTCATGTCCGGCTATACCGCCAATGTGATTGCCCACAATGGCATCCTTGATGAAAGTGTTCATTTCCTGCAGAAACCATTCTCCATGAATGATCTGGCCGCCAAGGTGCGGGAAGCTCTGGGGGGAGTGATAAATGGTAAGCTAAGTGCGGACACAAACACTACGAAACTCACGAAAGGGATGACTGATATTGTTGATGCCTGTCTTATGAACCTTTTCGAAGATAAGGTTTTTGAGTCAGGGAAGAACTGAGAGTCCTTTAAGTGATAAAATCTGCAATTTCACCCGCGCTATCTTCGGTCTTTTCAAAGTGTATGGCCTGAATTTGAGCTTTGGTTCCGCGCCCGCCCAGCACTTTTATATATTCTATGGTCTCATCGCAGCGGTTCTTCCAGAGATTATTGGCATCGAAGCTTTAGGGATATATTTTATATGATGCCTTGCGGCAAGATCTTCAAGCACGGCAAGCTTTTCCCTGTCGCATTCTATGCTGACGTTTAACTTGACTTTGAAATCCGAAAATCCCCGTATCAGATATTTATCCGCAAGAGTTATGTATTTCCATTTTTTATCATCTCCCCAAACGTCTGTGCAGCTGGCAAAGAGCCTGCATCCGTCCAATCCGAGGAGTTTCTCAACGCTGCATCCTTTCTCGCGGGAAAAAAGATCAAGGAGCGCCATTTCAACAGCGCACCATGCCGACGGGTATCTGTCGATAGCCTCGCCGTTTTTTTCGATCTACTGTTTAAGATCGGAAAGGTTTACGAAACTCGCCTTCCCGTCTGAAAATTTTTCCATATCCATCTGATGCTTGACTCTAGTTCGTCACCTGCCACATGAACCCTCGGACAACCCTCCCCGTATCCCGAATATCCGTTCCTATCTGCACACACCCAGACGCTCTTTCCCTCATTTCTGGTGGCAGAGTCATGGCGGATTGTCGTTTTCAGTTTAAGCTTCAACGGAATCGCTTCAATATTGACCGAGGGCAGAGTCATAATCCGGTCACCCTTTTATTTTCTAAGCTAGTATAATTATTTATTAATTATGTCAAGATTATACATGCGCTTTTAAAAGCTCTTTCCGGGGTAAATAGTATATGATATGATATAATAAGATAAAATTTAATGATAACGAAACCAGGGAGAAGACTGTGAATAAAATGATGAACGCGAAAGAATATCAGGAGAGTCTCAGAAAACTTAAGTTAAACGTATATATGTTCGGGAAGAAAATTCAAAATGTTGTGGACGACCCTATCATCCGTCCTTCAATGAATGCTGTTGCCGCCACCTACGAATATGCACACAAACCGGAATACGAAGAAATTATGACCGCAAAGTCTCATATTACCGGCAGGAAAATCAACCGGTTCACACATATCCATCAGAGCGTGGACGACCTTGTAAAAAAGAGCAAAATGGGACGCCTCATGGGATCACTCACAGCCTGCTGCTTCCAGCGATGCGTGGGGATGGATGCCCTGAATGCTCTCTCGATAACCACTCATGCCATCGACCTGAAATACGGCGCCGAGTACAACAAGCGTTTTCTGAGGTTCCTGGAATATGTGCAGGATAACGATCTTGTCTGCGATGGCGCTATGACCGATACCAAGGGCGACCGGTCGCTTCCTCCTCACCTTCAGTCCGATCCGGACTTGTTCCTTCATGTAGTCGAAGAACGTTCGGGTGGAATCGTGGTGAGAGGTTCGAAAGCCCACCAGACGGGCGCGGTCAATTCCCACGAGATAATTGCAATGCCCACCCGCACCATGAGGGAGGAGGACAGAGATTATGCAATATCTTTTGCCGTTCCGAGCGATTCGCCGGGAATCACTTACATTATTGGACGCCAGTCCTGTGACACACGGAAATCCGAAGGAATGACCTTTGACAGGGGCAATATGTTCTACGGCGGGCACGAGGCGCTGGTTGTATTTGACGATGTTTTTGTCCCATGGGAGCGCGTCTTTATGTACAGGGAATACGATTTTACGACACAGCTTGTTGAAAATTTCGCCGCGTATCACCGCCAGAGCTATGCATGCAAGGCGGGAGTGGGGGATGTCCTTATCGGGGCAGCACAGACTATAGCCGAATATAACGGAGCCGAGAAAGCCTCCCATGTTAAGGACAAAATTGTCGAGATGAATCATCTGAATGAAACTCTCTTCTGCGGGTGCATTGCGTGTGCTGCAGAAGGGCACCGGGAGACGGGAGGCACCTGGCTTGTTGATCTTCTGCTTGCTAATGTGCATAAACAGAACGTCACCCGCTTTCCATATGAAATTGCAAGGCTCGCGCAGGATATTGCAGGCGGTCTCATGGTTACACTTCCTTCCGAATCCGACTTCAGGTCGCCTGAAACAGGAAGGTGGCTTGAGAAATATTACAGAACAAAACCGGAAATTCCAACGGAGCACAGGGCAAGAATCCTCAGACTGATCGAGAATATCACGATGGGCTCTGCTGCCGTGAGTTATCTTACCGAATCAATGCACGGGGCGGGTTCGCCGCAGGCGCAGCGGATAATGATAGGAAGACTTGTTGACATGAGAAAGAAGCAGAAAATTGCAAAGGAGCTCTGCGGCATCGAGAAAGGGGATCAGTTAGGCTGAACCTGATACCCATACCCCTGCCGGGCTTCAAGTCCGGTTAAGTATACAATTCCACCCGGCCATCTGATGCAGGCTTTTCGCAAAGGTATCACCAGCTCTTTCTCACCTTTACGCCGTTTATATCGAGATAGGATTTTATTCCCGAAATAGAGTATGTGCCGTAATGAACCATCGATGCTATCAGCGCTGCATCAGCCTTCCCTCTTGTCAGAACATCAAAAAGATGCTCCGGCTTGCCGGCCCCGCCGGAAGCAATAACCGGTATCCCGACATTTTCCGAGATAAGGGATGTGAGTGCAAGCTCATAACCTTCACAAGTTCCATCCGCATCAATCGAGTTTAAACATATCTCTCCAGCTCCGAGCTTTTCAGCATCTATCGCCCATTGCAGCGCGTCGATTCCCATGAAGGTTCTGCCTCCGTTTATCACTATTTCGTATCCTGAAGGAATCTTTTCGCTTTTCCCCACATGTTTAACATCCATGCCGAGTACGATGCACTGGTTTCCGAAAGCTTCGGCTCCTTTTGTAATAATTCCGGGATTTTTTACGGCAGCCGAATTAACGCTTACTTTTTCCGCTCCTGCCAGAAGGACCTTGCGCATGTCTTCAATGGTGCGTATTCCGCCTCCGACCGAAAAGGGTATAAATATGGTTTCGGCAACACGCCTTACCACATCTATCATGATATCTCTTTTTTCGCTCGATGCGGTAATGTCATAAAATACAATCTCATCAGCTCCTGATTCGTAATAAAAACGGGCCATCTCAACCGGATCGCCTATATCCACGTTATCTTTGAATTTAATTCCTTTTGTTGTTTTTCCGTCCCGCACATCGAGGCAGGGTATAACGCGTTTGCTTAACATGGATTCCACACGCAGAAATTTTTAAGTATTGAAAGGCCCGGTACACCGCTTTTTTCGGGATGGAACTGTGTAGCTATTATATTTTTATATCCAATAACCGATGGAAACAAAATCCCGTATTCGGTTGTTCCGATTAAATGGTCAACCTCATCAGGCTCCGGATAATACCCGTGTACAAAATAGAACTCGTCTTCTTCCTTCAGATCCGACAGGATAAAATGTTTCTTCTTCAAGATTATGCGGTTCCACCCCATATGGGGTATCTTAAGGCATGCTCCGTTTCTTCTGATTTCATCAAACCTGAAAGAAAGAACTTTTCCGTCTATGATTCCCAGGCACTTCGTGTCGTTTTCCTCGCTGTATTCCATGATAACCTGGGTTCCAAGGCATATACCGAGGATCGGTTTCCCGGATGAAAAAGCTTCTTTTATGGCTTTATCAAGACCGAGACGTTTTATGCTTTCCATGGCCGAACCGGCTGCGCCGACTCCCGGAAAGATGATTCGTTCGGCTTTGCCTATCTCTTTCGTATCATTTGTCACAATGCACCTGAACCCTATGTGAGTTACAGCTCTTGCGACACTCGTAAGGTTTCCGGCAGCATAATCAATTATTGCAATCATGGTATGTAAACAGTTAATAGTGACGGCTTCTTCAAAAGTCATTCTGCTGTGTTGCACTTCATCTTTCGTCATTGCAGCGTACCAGAAAGTACGCTTCATTCCTCAAGATTCGTGCGCCTTGCATAATGAGCTTTTTACTTTGCCGTCTGAATTTGGACTTTTTACGAGTCCGTCAATAGTGAATAGTGAACAGTTAATGGTTCGAATATCTGAGATCGAATATCGGACATCAAACTTCGAACATGGTCTCTGATTAACGGCTGTTTGAACCGTTTAAGCCTCTTGAATCCTCGAACCCTTGAATACTTTTTACGCTTTTTTTACTTCCTCCCAGAGGGTATCAAACTCACTGCGGGACACCGAATCAAAATTACGTCCGCTTTCAGCCAAGCTCTTTTCCATCTGTCTGAAACGTGTTTCGAATTTTTTTATCGAATCCTTCAATGCAGTTTCGGGGTGAATTGCCGCAAAGCGCGCAACATTGACAAGGGTAAATAGTATATCTCCGAATTCAACTGAAATATCAGCCTTGTTTTTTTTATTAAGAGCGCATTGAAATTCGGACCACTCTTCTTCCGTCTTTTGCATTACACTTTCAATATTGTCCCAGTCAAACCCGGTTCTTGCCGCTCGTTCCGAAATTCTGTATGCGCGCATAAGGGCGGGGAGTCCCCCAGGAATGGAATCCAGGAGAGATCCGTTTTTCAGGTGGCTTTTTTCATTCATTTTTATGGTGTGCCAGCGTTTTCTCACCTCTCCCGCATTTTCAGCTTTTTCGGAGCCGAAAACATGGGGATGGCGTCGGATCATTTTTTCAGTTACCAGGCCTGCTACATCTCCTGCATCAAAAAGCCCTTTTTCCTCGTAAAGGTTTGCCACGAAGAAGATATGGAACAATACATCGCCCAGTTCCTCGCAAATGTCATCAGGATTTCCCGATTCGATTGCGTCAACAAGCTCGTAAACCTCCTCCAGAAGATAAACAGCCATGGTTCTTGAACTTTGTGTTTTATCCCACGGACATCCGTTTTCTCCTCTGAGAGTTTTGACAAGCTCCATCAACCTTTTTATATTCAGTTCTTTATTGCCGAATTCATTTTCTTCCAAACCGTTTCGATATCCTTTATTTTTGTCTGGTATTCGCGCTTCAAATCTTTTGGAGTCACCTTTATCATCTTGTTTGAAACAGCGGAAAGATAAGGTGCTGTTTTAGAGGTTTTAATTATATTTGCGCTGCCTGAATGAAAAGCCGTAATTACAATCAAAAGCACGGAACCTATTAAGATTCCCTTTAATATGCCGAAAATTCCACCAAAAATCCTATCAACCCATCCGAGAAAAACTATCTTTAATATGTACTTAATTATAATTCCAAGAATGCTTATTATAAGATAAACAAAAATAAAAACCAAAAAAAAGCTTAATATATTGATATAATTGGGATCAGTTATCCATTTTTTGAGGTATTTTCCGACTTCGGTATAATATGTATAAGCAGCATAAAAACCGCCGAGTACCCCTATCAGAGATGACATCTCCTTGAGCAGACCCCTGAAAATACCTCTTATCAGGCAATATAATAAAATAATAATTATCAGGATATCAAACAGATTCATAATCCCCCTTAATTACACTGCTAATCAATTCCAGCTTGAACCGAAACGCGAGCGCATTCCCCTACCGCTCTAAGGCAGGGAGCTTTAATTATCATACGATTCAGCAGAGAGTTCTTGTGACTTAGCGAATTGATTTTTAACGCTTTATTCTTTAAAAATCTGTTTCCTAAAAATCTCAAATCCGTTTGCATGTGGCTTTTAACGAGTTCATTAATATTGAATCATAACAAAATGTTTTTTATCACGTCAAGGCATTTCTCCGGTTTGTAACTTCCTTTGAAATTTGTTGTTTGCAATGGATTTCATAATCATGTTAACATGCAGCAACGATTGGTTGATAGTGAACACTGAATTGAAGGGATCAAGGATTGAAGATTCCCCGCAGCAAGCTACGGGGAATCTTCGACCGTAGGGTATAGCGTCTTTTTAATTCGTTTGTTAACCCCGCTGCAAGCAGCGAGGAATGAGCTCGCTGTTTCGGTTCAAGGGGGCGAGGGGCCGGATATAGAATCTCGAATATCGGACATCGAACATAAGAGACCAGGGGACAGGGACCCGCAGAAAGAAAAAGGAGCTGATTTAAAACAGAATCTATGGAAATAGACATAGACAACAATCTTACAGAACTGATTTTTTCAGATATAAATCTGGCCAAACAGCTTTTCGGAGAATATAACAGCAATCTTCAGAGAGTGGCTGATGCAGTTGATGTCAAGATACATGCGCGGGGAAATACTGCTTTTATAGAAGGTGAGCTTGTCGCCTCCAATCTTGCACAGAATATATTAAAGCAGCTTTATGGCCTGCTTAAAGAAAATTATCCGGTTTATCCGAATGATATCGATTATGCGGTAAAGCTTCTTTCTAATGACGATCATGTTAAACTAAAAGATATTTTCCTCGATACGGTATATATAACCGCAAAGAAACATTCGATAACTCCGAAAAGCCTGGCACAGAAGGAATATATTGATGCCATGCGCGGTTATGATATCGTATTCGGAATAGGCCCGGCAGGGACAGGCAAGACG
>RPRI01000067.1 GCA_003818505.1 Desulfobacteraceae bacterium
CGCATCGTTTTGCAATATCTTTCCACAGGAAGCAGATCCGCAAAAAATCGGTTCATTCTGCTCTGGATGATATTGAAGGAATAGGCAAAAAGAAAAAAGGAACGCTTTTAAAGCATTTCGGCAGTTTCAAAAAAATCCGGGCTGCGACGCATGATGAGCTGTGTGCGCTGCCCGGGATAACCTCAGAAATTGCAGAAAATATAAAAGAAACTCTGGATCGGTAAGGCCGAGCATGGTTACAAGTGTTTACGAGCCGCCGGAATCTTTTCCGTATTTTCTTCAACGGTAGCCGCATATGCCTGTACCCATGCTCGACCTATAGAATAGTATCAGGTGCCCAGTTTCTTTAAGACCGTTTTCAATTCAGCGACCGCGTCAGCCGATTTCTTCAACGCCGCTTTTTCTTCATCGGTGAGCTTGATCTGTATGATCTCTTCGACGCCTTTTGAGCCCAGTTTTACCGGGACGCCTATAAAAAGGCCGTTTATTCCGTACTCACCTTCTAGGTATGCAGCGCATGGAAGTATTTTTTTCTTGTCCTTTAAAATCGATTCGGCCATTTCAACCGCTGCCGAGGCCGGCGCATAATAAGCGCTTCCTGTTTTTAAAAGAGAAACTATTTCAGCGCCCCCGGTCGCGGTTCTTTTAACAAGGGCGTCAATTTTCTCCTTTGAAAGCAGTTCGGTTATCGGGATTCCGGCGACAGTCGAATATCTCGGGAGGGGAACCATGGTATCTCCATGCCCGCCAAGAACGAAAGCATGTGTGTTTTCAACCGAGACATTCAGCTCCATGGCTATAAAAGCCCTGAAGCGCGCTGAGTCGAGAACTCCTGCCATGCCTATTACCCTGCTTTTGGGGAAACCGCTTGCTTCGAATGCAACATGGCACATTGCGTCAAGAGGATTACTGACTATGATGATAACTGCTTTGGGAGAAAGAGCCGCCACCTGTTTCGTTACGTTTTTAACAATCCCTGCATTTGTGCCGATCAGATCATCCCGGCTCATGCCCGGTTTTCTCGGAATGCCGGCCGTGATTATGATGATATCGGATCCGGCTGAGGCTTCATAGCTGTTATGTCCCATGATATGGGCGTCATGTTTCTCTATGGGAGCCGCTTCGGTAAGGTCGAGAGCTTTTCCCTGGGGTACTCCTTCAACAATATCTATTAAAACGACGTCGCATAATTCTTTTTCAGCCAAGCGCTGGGCGGCCGTGGCTCCGACATTTCCTGCTCCGATAACTGTTACTTTCTTGTCCATAAAGGCTCCTTGTTGATTTGTTATTACTTTTGACGGCTTTGTAAAAAGCCGGTTTGTCATCTTTTGGCGTACAGTTTCAAATATCGTCAATTCCTTTTTGAGTGATGAGATAATAATAATTTTAATTATTGTCAATATGTTTTGATTTATGAATTATTGACATCAAGTCATAAATTGAGATATAGAAAAAACTAATTCAATAATTGTGCAGTTGCTTAGTGAAAAGAATGAAATGTTTTAAAAACTCATGAGGTAATTATGGGTATTAAGGAAGAGATTAAATCGGTTTTGAGAGAAGCAGAGATTTACAGAACCCAGGGTTTATTTAACGAAGCCATGGTCAAGTTCAAACACGCTTCGGAACTTATTGAAAAAAATGTTAAGCCTGAAAGCGGAAAACAACTTGTTGATGGAATTACAAAGAAAATTGAATTACTTAAACAGACTATTGCAAAATATAATGATCCTGCAAAACCTCCCGAAATGCCTGTTGAAATTCAGAATTTGATAAAAGCGAAGTTTTCGTTTTCAACCGATAAGGAATCAGCAGCTCTTGAAGGAGCGATAGCTCTCACGAAATTCGGACAGTATGAAAGAGCGATAAAGGAATTCAAAGATTTGCTGAAGATGGAATCCTTCAGGCTTGTTGCTGCGAAAAATATTATACGTTGCTACTTAGCTTCTTCTTTGACGGAAGGAGCTGTTTCCCAGTATAAAGAATGGATGACACTCGACATTTTCACTCTTGGACAGTTGGAAAAAATAAGATTTTTTTTAGAAAATCTTTTGAAGGAGAAAGGAATCAAGAGTGAGCTTCCCGCGGTGAAAGAAGAAAAAGCGGTTTTAAAAGAGGATGTCGCAGCAAAAAAAGTGCCCGAGAAAGCAAAGCCGGCAATAAAACCTCTTATTGAAATGCCCGAAACGGCGAAAGAGGAAGAAGAATTTTTGGATGTAAGTTCTGTTGGAATAATTCTGCAAATGGAAGGGAAAAAGCTCCCTGAAATTATTCTGGACGTGTCATTTCAATCAGGAAATGTAGTCAGCCTCCTTGTGCCGATCAGAGAGAAATTCTTGATCGCAAATATGAAGGCAGGTGTCAAATTGAACGATGTCCAGTTTTACTCCCCCATTGCCATTCTAAACGGGTCAGGAGTTGTATCCTCCTTCTCCAGAATCGGCTCAGGGCCTAAAATGGGAAGTTACAGCCTCGATTTAAAAATGTTCACAAATTAGCATGCAATATCTTCTCGAACGGAGTTATATCTGATGGCGGTATTTAATTTAAAAAATCGTGAAATCGAATGTAAGATAGTCTATTATGGTCCGGGGAGGTCAGGCAAAACAACAAACCTTGAATATATTTTCAAGACATATAAAAAACAGGTTGCCGACCAGATGGTAACTATAGATACCGAAGGTGACAGAACTCTTTTCTTTGATTTTCTTCCGATGGGTCTGGGCAAAATCAAGGGATGCGATGTCAAGGTTCAGCTTTATACTGTACCGGGGCAGGTCCAATACAGTTCCACCCGGAAACTGGTTCTTAAAGGAGCTGACGGAATAGTTTTTGTTGCAGATTCTTTTACCATCCGGCGGGAAAAAAACATACTCTCGCTCAAGGATCTTGATCAGAATCTCAAGGAGTGCGGCCTCAATATTTTTAAGATTCCGCTTATACTGCAATATAATAAAAGAGATGTTGGCGGAAGCATACCAATAATGTCTATAGAAATGATGCAGAACGATCTTAACAAACAACTTAAAGTTCCTTTTTTTCCTGCAAGTGCATTAACGGGTGAAGGTGTAGGCAGTAGTTTGAAAGAGTGCATGAAATTGACTCTTGTTCATTTACAGAAAGAATTCAAATGGGCGCAGTAGGAAATGAATAGTATATCCCTTTCAGGAAGCTTGACTTTTCTTAATCTAGGAGAGCTTATACAAATTTTCGGCACAAACGGCAGCACAGGCATATTGAAAATTAAGAGCAAGTATGTTCAGGAACCCGGATTTATCTATTTTGTGAAAGGAAATATTGTCAATGCCGAGGCCGGAGCCAAACAGGGGCTTGATGCAGCATATGCCCTTTTCGGGTGGATCGACGGCGAATTTGAGTTTTCCAGGGAAGATGTAAAAACAAAGAACTCTGTACAAAAAAGCAGGATGGAAATAACACTGGATGCCCTGAGCATGCTGGATGACGGACAGATTGAGAAACTGGGACCTGTCTCTTATACAAAGGCGTTTGCCGAAAGCTCTGAAAAAGAACCTGCTATCCCGGTGATAAGAGGCCCTCTCGTCGATTATATGTACGTTGTAGATGAAGAAGAACATTATGACGGTGACAAAATTATTTCGGAAGGCAAATTCGGAAACTGGATATGGACCATACTCGAAGGAACCGTTGAAATTGTCAAAGAGACTTCTCAGGGGCCCATCGCGATAGTGAGATTAACAGACGGTTCATTTATCGGAAGCATATCGGCTGTGATGCCGGGCCAGAATGTGCGAGGCGCTTCAGCCGTGGCAGCAGGAACAGTTCAACTGGGGCTGATTGATTCGCAGAGGCTATATGGCGAATATACAAAATTATCAAATGAATTAAAGGAGATAATAAAAAGTCTCGACAGCAGGCTGAAGAAGCAGACAAACATGCTTGTTGATATCAATTCAGGTAAAATTAGAATTAACGAGATGTTAAGAGGTAAAAAGGTGCTTATTGAGCAAGGCACAAACAATACCAGCGCATATATGATTACCGAAGGAGAGGCCTTTATAGCCCGTAATACAAAAAGCGGCTATCTTCCTATATTGAGCCTTTCCGAGGGAGATTTTATCGGTAATATTCCTTTCATCAATATCGGTCAGGAACCCCATTCCGCATCTGTTTTCGCTTCAAAAGATATCAAGGTCAGCGATCTTGATATCGGTAATATTAATAAAGAGTATGATCAGTTGTCAGTAACTTTTAAAAATATCCTTGAAAATCTCGGATCCTGTATATCAGCAACCACTATGGTCGCAATCGAGATGTATAAAAGACAAACGGCGATAAAAAATAGCTTTTTTTGACCGGAACGTGCCCTACAAGCCCCGCTCTGTGAGCGGCGAGCTTCACTTTCAAATGGGGCTGTCAAGATTGATACATTCATAAGAAGTCGTAAAAACTTAATAATTTTATAAAACCACGAATCCGCCTGAGGCGGAGAAGCAGACGGATCCGAGCGGATTCGTGATCCCGGTGATAAAAATTGTACTTTCTGCAATTTCATCAACTTTGTCCGATTTACAAAAAAAGGTAGGAGAGATGACAGAAAATAAAAGAAAACACTTGAGAGTGAGATCGATCAATCTGCTTTATGTCGGTGTATATGACAAGAATGTTTTAATAAAACAGGGAATGGGAAGGACCCTTGATGTCTCAGAATCCGGAATAAGGCTTGAAACCCATTTCCCTGTAGATCCTAAAAACATTGTTCAGCTCTCGATAGGATTGAAAGATGAGTTAGTGGATATAAAAGGCAGGGCTGTTCATAATGTTCCGGGAAGCAGTGGGAAGTATGAGATAGGCATCAGATTCAACCGGATTAAAAAATCTTCCCTTGAAATTGTAAAAAAATATATAGCCGCTTTTATGGGAGATATGAAAAGAAAGGGGAAATGAATGGTACATGCGGTTTGTGAAACCTGTTTCAGCGATATCAGGCTATTGAAAAGAGGTAAAGTAAGGGATGTTTACGACCTTGGCGACAAGCTATTAATGATTGCCACTGACAGGATTTCGGCATTTGATGTTGTGATGCCGGACCCGATACCTGATAAAGGCAAAATTTTATCAAAAATTTCATTATTCTGGTTTGATGCAATCAAACCCATTGTTAAGAATCATGTCATTTCAAACAATTTGGCCGAATACCCCGCTGAATGCAGAAAATATTCCAAAGAGCTCGACGGAAGAAGCATGCTTGTAAAAAAAGCTGAACCCCTTTCCGTTGAATGCGTGGTAAGGGGTTATCTGTCAGGCTCAGGATGGAGTTCCTATCAGGAAAGTGGCGAGGTCTGCGGTGTAAGGCTTCCGAAAGGCCTGAAAGAGTCTGATCAGTTGCCGGAACCGGTATTTACCCCTTCAACAAAGGAAGACGCCGGTAACCATGATATAAACATCGATTTTGATGAAACTGTTAAAAGAATAGGAAGAAAACTTGCTGAAAAAGTTAAAGAACTGAGCATTGAAATATACATAAAAGGATCAAAACTTGCCTCTCAAAAAGGTATTATTATTGCCGATACGAAATTTGAATTCGGAATCGTGGAAAACGAGGTTATAATAATAGACGAGGTTCTGACGCCCGATTCTTCAAGATTCTGGCCGAAGGATTCCTATAAACCCGGCGGTACGCAGTTGAGTTTCGACAAGCAGTATTTAAGGGATTATCTCATCTCCATAAAATGGAACAGGAAACCTCCCGCTCCGTCCCTTCCGAAAGAAGTCATAGAGAACACCCGCAGCAAATACATGGAAGCATTGAAACGTCTGACCGGTTCCGAATTATGACATGGAAGGATGAAATTATCCTCCTTTCCTCAATAGACATTGAGGATCACGCATTCAGGATAACAACTGAAGAGAACATAGATCTACTGTCCGGTTCAATAAAAAATACAGGACTTATCAACCCGCCTGTAGTAATCAGAAACAAATCAGGATTTTCGGTTATCAGCGGATTCAGGCGCGTACTGTCTGCTGTAAATCTTGGCTGGACGAATATTTCAGCAAGAGTGATGGAATCGGGTACGGACAGGTTCGAGTGCGCAAATCTTGCAATAGCCGATAATTTTCATCAGAGGCCATTGAATTTAATTGAAATATCAAGGTGTTATAAAATACTATCTGGTTTCTGCATCGGGAAGAATCTCGCTGCGGCAGCTTCTGTGCTCGGGCTTCCGGATAATCCGGCTCTGGCCGGAAAAATAGCAAGATTATGCGACCTTCCAGAACAGTTGCAGCAATATGTTCTTTCAGGAGCTGTTTCAATGGCGGTGGCTCTTGAACTTGTCAAACCTGAATATGATAAGTCCGGAAGCCAGTTTGCAGAAATTTTCGACAATTTAAAGTTGAGCCTCAACAAGCAGAAGGAATTTCTTACGCTTTCCCATGAGATTTCAATCCGGGAAGGGCTTTCAGTTCTGGAATTGATTAATAGCGCCGATTTTCAGAATATTCTTTCGGATAAAAATTCAGACCGGAACCGTAAAACTCATAAAATAAGGCAATTTCTCAAATCGCGGCGTTTCCCGGCAATCGTTAAGGCTGAAGATTATTTCAGGAGAAATTTAAAGAAACTTGCGCTCGCCGGAGGAATAAAACTCATACCGCCCGTCGACTTTGAAGGAAATACTTTTATTATCAATATGGAATTTAAAACAATGTCGGAATTCAGTGAACTTACCGCATGCCTGGACAGGCTGACAAATGATCCGGTTCTAAATGAAATAGTTTCAAAAACTACTCTACCCCATACCGGCGAATAGAAATAATTGCTATAGTAACAGGTCCGATCTCGCCAGAAACAAAACTAGTTATTTCCTTAAAAAACAGGTAAATATGTATTGACATTTAAGGCAATATAGGCAAATAAATATTTGCTGTTCTGAAACGTTATAGGTATGCCTCATATATAAACTTCCAATATGCACACCTCGTATCTTGTAATCGAGAGAGCGGAGCTATAAGGGGTTTGGAGAGGTTTAAAACTTAAGAGATTCCAGATAATGGCATTTCATCAATTTTTAAAAATATCAGTAAGTAGAATATGGTAAATTAATAATATTGTCTTGAAATAGACCAAAAATCAAGGCTTAAGAGAGTCAATTTTCCTTTTGTTTCAACACAAAACACTCAAAACAGTTTTTTTGCTTTCTGTGCGTTTCTCGTTTTTCAACCTTAAGGCTGTTATCGTCATAACCCATAACCCAAAACTCGAAACCCAAAACAGTTTTTCGGCAGAGTAGATTGATACGTTGATGAACCCCAGTCGACCCATTTCAGAAAGAGGGTTTGATCTGGAGGTAAACCGGGAGACTTTTGAAGAACGTCAAATTTTGCTCAAGTACAAGGGAGGTAATAATATAGCGCTTACGCTTCACTTCGTGCAACCGCAGGAATACATTGAAGTATTTAGAGGATTGAAATTTGAGCTTGACACAGTAATCGTGAAAAGGGGGGCGTTATGCAAAGATCTCAATGGGTAGCGGTCGATACGGTTGCGAATATTCGAAGCGCAAGGCAGGTGATGAACATCGGCGAGTGTCATCCTTTATGCAGAAAAAGAAGGAGTGAGAAGTGAGAGGTTACAGTATGTCTGAAGTTTTTATACACGAAACTGCCATCGTTGACTCAGGAGCAAAAATCGGAGCAGGCACACGCATCTGGCACTGGACGCATATTTGCGCCGGAGCAGTGATAGGGGAACAATGCAGCATCGGCCAGAACGTATTTATCGCCGATGATGTAATTATAGGTAATGGCTGTAAGATTCAAAATAACGTTTCGATTTATAAAGGTGTTATACTTGAGGATTATGTTTTTTGCGGTCCTTCAATGGTGTTTACCAATATATACAATCCGAGGGCAGAGATCCGAAAGATGGATCAGGTACGCCCAACCTTGGTCAAGCGAGGTGCCACCCTTGGAGCCAACTGCACTATTGTCTGCGGCATAACCATCGGCAAATATGCCTTTATAGGTGCCGGGGCCGTAGTGAATACAAACGTGCCGAATCATGTCTTATTGGTGGGGAATCCAGCCAAACAAATCGGATGGGTGTGCGCATGCGGTGAGCGTTTATCAGATGATTTTGAATGTATCGAATGTGAAAAGAAATATCAGAAAAAAAATGAAGGGTTGGTTATCCTGTCCTGAGTTGAGGGGCTTTTGTATAAAAAAATCAAGTCAATCCTGTTAATCCCGTAAAAATAAATATTTAAGAAAATTGTAACCATCGTCGGGGCACGCTTCCATATTAACAGCGCCGGGGTGGTAGTAGCAAAGAAAGCTCCCGGCTATGTCCAGATAATCATTATCCAGACAGGCTGCCCGGTTGGATGCGTGAATACGGCGAGCGGCAATCCTGATTGTACGGAATATCAGAACCTCGGTAAAAGATTTTAGAAGAAAGATGCGACAATCGCACTCAACCCCGGATTCTGAACTTGTGCAAAAGTATTTAAGTTTCCTGCATTTCGCGCCTTTCTTGCATGCCTCGAGGTCGTTGACCAAATGCATGGCAGATAAGCCAAGCAATATCAATATGTTAATATAAAATAGCATGTTATTTATGTGTATGAGAATTAATAAGACATTAGCAAAAAACAATTTTCTGGTAGTTATGCAAGGATCTCGGTTCGAAAAGTGGTTTTTCGACAGTCTCGTTAGTTGCGAAATACCGGAGATATTATGCTAAAAAGAATTCTTAAAAGGGCTTTCTTAATTCTGAGTTCACCAATCAGATACTCTATTAGATATGAATTAAGAGGAATATCAGACGCTAATAGTCAAGACCAAGATATTGGAAAGATATTACAGCGCAGAGCCACCGAGTCGGCCGCTGATTACGTTGCGAAACACATGAGGGATGTTGATTCGGTATCTTCAAAACTAGAATTACTGACAAAGGCTATAAAAAGTGCAGATTTAGAGAAACACAATTTGATCTGTGAATTTGGCGTATATACTGGGAATACAATAAACCATATTGCATCACTCACAAACCGAACGATTTATGGATTTGATTCATTTGAAGGATTGCCCGAACGATGGCGTGATGGTTTTGGAAAGGGGCATTTTGAAGTGGCTGCACTTCCAAAAGTGCGACCCAATGTGGTTTTAATACAGGGGTGGTTTGACAGAACTCTTCCAGCATTTATCAAGGATCACGACGAATCCATAGGATTTCTTCATGTTGATTGCGACCTTTATTCATCTACGAGAACAATTTTTGAGCTATTGGGAGGCAGAATTCATCCAGGCTGCGTTATTGTGTTTGACGAGTATTTTAATTATCCTGGTTGGGAGGAATGTGAATATATGGCATTTAAGGAGTTTCTTAGGCGTACAGGGTTGGAGTGTGAATATATTTGCTACAATCGCCTTAGTGAACAAGTCGCTGTGAAAATCATGAGCAGCTTATCTATGCGCTCCACCTGACTGCTATTCCGCTGGCGCTCAGTAGCAGCGGCAGGTGCACTTGAGCATTACTCTCTTTCAATTCGTAATGCTCAACGGTAGCTTGCTGTCATTCACGCTTTTTAGGTGAAAAAAATGTTATGATTAGCAATCTTCCGATTAGTCTTTTTCGAATCCATTAATATTCGGTATGGAGCAATGCCCCTGAGTGATTAAGAAATATAATACCCATAACTATATTCGATTTGAAACGGGTTCTATTATCGATAAAAAAGAAAGCAAGCTTCGGCGTTATTGTGATTTTTGCCTTATAGATAAATTTGATGTGTTCCAATAAATCAGTAATTATTATTCCGGGCATTTTTATCAACTTAATCCTAAAGAAAATATCAACACTTATTATCCGCAAACAAATATCGAGGATTAATTTCTACTCAGAGTATATTCATGCCGGAAAGTAAACGTATTGTAATATTGGGCGGAGGGCTGACCGGGCTCACCGCCGCATATAAATTGAGTAAAAAATTACAAAACGAATCTGTATTGTTACTTGAGAAGACTAACGAGATAGGAGGCACGGCCCGAACAATAAAAGAAGGGGAATATTTATTTGATCTCACGGGGCATGCCCTTCATTTAAAATGTGATGAATCAAAAAAATTTATTTTTAAAGAATTGGGATTAATGAAGAAGTTGGACGTAGTTGTCAGATCCGCCTACATATATTTTGACGGCCAGTTAGTTCCTTATCCTTTTCAGTATAATCTATCTTATCTTGATGAAAAACAAAGAGATTATTGTGTAAAAGAATTTATAAAAACACAGAAAGATATTACCCCCTATCAAAAGGGAAGATCTTTTAAGGACTATTGCTACTCTTTTTTTGGTAAGGGCATATCCGATCTTTTCATGATCCCCTATAATGAAAAACTGTGGTCAATAGACTTATCGCAGTTGAGTATTGATTGGATGGAAGAATATGTTCCAGGACCTGATTATAATAAAGTTCTTGAAGGAGCATATAAAAGAAAAGTCAATGATGATTCAGGATATAATACTGCATTTTATTATCCGAAAACCGGGGGAATTCAAACAATATCAAATGCAATATACGAGCATGTAAAAGATCTTACCTTTATGAATCACCCGGCGACTAAGATCGACTTTGAAAAAAAAATTATATATTCTATAGATCGTTCTTTCAAGTATGAATATCTGATATCTACGATTCCGTTACCCAACTTGATGAATATATCCGATTTATATACTTATGCAGACAGACTGAAATATAGTGTTGTCAGAGCTTTTATTGCCGCTATTCCGAGATTGGACGCCCCAAAATGCTCGTGGATATACGTGCCTGATGCGTCAAAAAAAATTTATCGAGTAGGAAATTATAGCTGGTTCTCACCGTCTCTGAGCGTCGATGGCAAGGACATCCTATATATCGAATCTGCATCTTCCCATGATCTAATGGAAAGCCTTCCTACATTTCAGGAAATTCTGTCTGAACTTAGAGATCTATCTATATTTAATATTGATAATATCGAGTTAATTAAAATTATAGATATCGAACCAGCATATGTAACTTGCGATCTGAAATGGCGGGATAATATCTCATGTATAAGCGAAAAGCTGAAAGCTTATAATGTTTTTTTGGCCGGACGTTATGGGAGCTGGAAATACGATTCGATGGAAGGGGCAATAATTGATGGTATAGCCTCAGCAAATCTCATAAGTAATTTCATTGATGGAATACATGATTGTAGCCATGTACAATTATAGCCCAAAGAAAGTTTTAGTAGGGGGTAATCCTTATCATCTTGAATTGATTAAGAGTTGTCTCTCATCCGATGAGGATTTTACTATTCTGACAGATAAGGCGGAAATAAAAAATGCTGACCTTTATTATTGGATTTATGGACCCGGTCCTTCGATTAAGAATTATTTTCATCTGTTAATACATCAGAAACCGAAACTGATAATACATTGGATAGGGACTGATGTTTTGAATTATCAATGTTATCCACAAAAGTTTAGTTTAAAAATTGTACGAAAAATAAAAGAAATTATACATGAATTGAAAGGTGTTGTTCATTTAGCAGGAAGTCCCTGGCTTGCAGACGAATTGGCTGCTTTAGGAATAAGGGCTGAATTCTTTCCCCTTACAACTATAGATTTAAAAACAATGAGCCATGAAAACATTGGGGTTAATAAGACTATAGATTTTCTTAGCTACATTCCACTAGGACGCTTCAATTTCTATGGCGGAGATAAACTGATAAAGCTTGCCGAATATCTCCCTTATAGTTCCTTTCTCGTCATCATGCCGGACGATATCGATATCAGCAAAAATATTAATGTACCTGATCATCCAGAGAATATCACGCTCATTGGAAAGACGGATATTCAAAGAATGATCGATATTTACCTACACTCAAAATGTTTCTTACGCTTTACTGAACATGATGGCCTCTCATTGAGCGTGTTGGAATCTATGTTTTATAAATTACATGTTTTCTGGACCTATAAATTTCCCCATACAATTCATGTTGAGAAATACGAGGGTTTACAAGAGATTATGCAGGAAATATTATCGAACTGGCAACCTAATGAAGCAGGCCACAATTATGTGGTAAAGCATTATTCAACAGATGTTTGGAAAGGCAAATTTCGAGAGATGCTTTGCGAGCTGTTTAGATGAGGATATTTTGAAACCGTCTCAAACAATTAATAGTTCTCAATGCATTACATATAATGCATTAGCCAGCCGGATCACCAAGAATGTATTTGTTCATCAGGTTGGTTCAACCGTGATCGCTCAGGGCGTGACGCTGCTCTTGTCCTTGGCCACCTCAGCGATTACCGCACGATGGCTCGGTCCATCGGGCAAAGGCCAACTGGCCATGATCTTCATGGTCCCCGCGATGTTTCAGATGTTTCTCGGCGCAGGTTTGGGCCCAGCCAATGTTTATTATGTAGGATCGGGACGGCTTCCTGTCCACCAATTGACGGCCAATTCGGTGGCATTTTCCATGATAGGCACTTTAGTCGGGGTCATGGTTGTGCTGCTGATTTTAATGGGCGATTTTCTGCACGTCCTTTTCCCCGGTGTTTCATCAGATTATTTGATGCTGGGAATGGTCGCATTACCCATAGGTCTTCTGAATAGCAATTTGAATAGCATTCTCCAGGGCCTTCAGCGCATTATAACGCTCAATATTCTCACCGTCGTCGGATCTCTATTGACCGTCTTGTTCATGGCAGCACTCGTTATCGGTCTGGAATTCGGAATCTTGGGTGCTCTTCTTGCAGTGCTGGCTGTGCAAGTCGCCATGCTCTTTGCGACCGGTCAATGTGCAAAGCGAGAGGGGGCGTGTTTCCGGCCGAAATGGGATTCTCAAGTTGTAAGAACAACCCTCATGTATGGTCTTAAATGTTATATAGCTAATTTATTGCAATTTTTTAACTATAGATTGGATGTGTTCATTGTCAACTTCATTCTTGGACCGGTAAGCGTCGGCATTTATGGTGTCTCCGTTGTGATGGCGGAACTGTTATGGCAACTCCCAAATGCAGCAAGTTTTGTTATCTTCCCAAAGTCGGCAAATTCCAATCAAGAGGCCATGAACAGTTTTACACCACAGGTATTCCGGATCATCTTGGCCATTACCATTTTGGGGGCAATAGGACTGGCGCTATTCGGCAAGCTGATCATTCTTGTCGTCTTTTCCAGCGTCTTTCTTGATGCGTATATACCCCTTCTGGCCCTGTTGCCCGGCGTTGTGCTTTTAGGGGCAGGGAAAGTATTGGCCAATGACATAGCCGGAAGAGGGTACCCGCACTACAACTCCATCACATCAGGACTCTCGCTCGTAGTAACTATAATCCTTGATCTAATCCTTATCCCAAAAATGGGTGTAGTTGGGGCTGCGCTTGCATCGACTGTTTCTTATGCCTTGACTTTCTTTATATCGGTCGGATTTTATCTCTCTGTTTCGCGGATAAAACATGTACATGTTTGAATAAAAAGTACTCTTTGTTTGAGTTGGCAGAAGAGATAATTAAATTTATTTCAAGATGGTGCAAGATATTCAAGTTGCTATCGGGAGTGCCGATTGGCGATGGCGCTCTGATTGGTGCAGGATTGATCATAACAGAACATGTCGGCACAGGCGAGATTGTTGCAGGAAATCCGGCCGAGAGGGTTAACGCAAAGCCGGAGTTTTTCAATAAGGGGCAAGCATGAAAATAGCCATGGTTGTTGGTGCCCGACCGCATTTCATCAAGGCTGCGGTTGTTTCGCTGGCCTTCAGGAAACATCGCCCGGAAGTTGACGAAGTACTCGTCCACACGGGCCAGCATTACGATGCCTATATGTCCGACGTGTTTTTCGAGGAACTGGAGATTCCATCTCCCCATTATCACCTTGGTGTCGGTGGCGGGACGCACGGGCAGAATACCGGGCGCATGATTGAAAAAATTGAAGGAGTCCTGCTCGATGAAAAACCGGACCATGTGCTGGTTTATGGCGATACGGACTCCACACTGGCAGGCGTTCTGGCTGCGGTGAAGCTTCATATTCCCGTGGCTCATGTGGAAGCCGGTCTGCGCTCCTTTAACCGCCATATGCCAGAAGAAATCAACCGCATACTGACCGACCATGCATCCGACCTGCTTTTTGCGCCCACCGAAACCGCGGTCAAAAACCTGGCAGCAGAGGGCATTGCGGGCGACATGGTTCAGAACGTAGGTGATGTGATGTATGACGCAGCGCTGTACTACAGCGAAAAAGCCAGGAAGCAAAGTCATATTTTGGATACCCTGAGACTGATTCCCAAAGGATACATTCTTGTCACCATTCATCGTCCGGAAAACACCGACGATTCCGACCGCATGCGCAATATCCTTGAGGGTTTTGCCGATGCGCCGATGCAGATTGTGTGGCCGATACACCCGCGCTCGCGCAAACGCTTAAAGGATTACGGCTTCCGCTTGACTGGAATGATCAAGGTGATTGATCCCGTCGGCTACTTGGATATGGTGATGCTCGAAAAGCATGCCGCGTTGATTGCCACCGACAGTGGAGGTGTCCAGAAGGAGGCTTATTTCCAACAAGTGCCCTGTATTACCCTGCGTGATGAAACCGAGTGGGTAGAGTTGATAGCATGCGGCGCCAACCGGCTTGTGGGCGCACAACCTGGTTTGATCTCTGCAGTATTGAATAATATTAAGGATTTTAAAATCGCCAAAGCCGACCTTTACGGGAATGGCCGAAGCAGTGTGTTCATAGTAAGAAGCCTGGTTTGCCGTTAGTACCCTTTTCTCAGGAAAATATTACCTATATCATAAATTTTAATTCCCCGAAGCTTCTTCGTTCATCGTTTTTTTTTGATATCCCGTAGCTTGCTGCGGGGTAGTTCATTGCTCTTGGCTGTGTTATTGTGGAACAGGGTGTTATAAATATTTTTTTAAAATTAGGATCTCCTATATGCAATGAAAAAAGTGCTCTTAATTTCAAGAGGCTATTATCCAAGCGATTTACCTTCTGCTCACCGAGTTGCAAAATTTGCAAAATATCTTCCGGAATTCGGATGGGAACCGGCTGTCATCTGTGCCAACTGGAACCGAACGAACTCAATGGGTTGTTTTGATCCTGAATTGATGGATAAGGACACCTTTAAGGTCGTCCGGATACCTTATATTACGCACGACGACAGATCCATCAGTGGATTAATAGACAGATTTTCACGCAAAATATTACCAGTATTTTATCCATTTCAACTTTTCCGGGATATGCGCCGATCTGCGGTTGAACTAACTACGCTAATTCAATTTGATGCGATAATAGCAACTTCGCCTCCATACATTACTCTGAACATAGCCGATTGTATTCATCAAAAAAAAGGAATTCCGTGGATTGCAGATTTTCGCGATCTTGCTGATGAGTTTGCTGATGGCAATAAGTGGATAAAGCGGCTTCATGTGAAGCAGGAAAAGATTTTGTGTGCCTCGTCAATTGCTATGACTACCGTCAGCCAGCCCCTGGCCGATATACTATCCACCCGTTATGAAAGCCCTGTGCATGTAGTATATAACGGCTTTGATCCGGATGATTTTACGTCATTGAAAGCCGACGACAATGAGTATTTTACAATTGTTTACTGTGGCTTGATCTATTCGGACCGGACCCCTTCATTATTGTTTGATGCGCTTGATCTTATTTTGGATCAAGGGAAAAGCGATTTGAGCCGTCTCAGAGTCAGATTTTACGGTGTACATCATGATGAACTTTCACGCTATTTCAAAGGGAAATCCTGTAAAAGACTCATTCAGACAATGGGGCGCGTTCCTTTCCATGCGATTGTGGAAATAGAACGGAAAGCGTCTGTACTATTGCTGCTTACCCATTCGAACAGCAAGGGAATTATGACATCTAAAATTTTTGAATATCTTGCTGCCGGTAAACCCATTCTTTCTGTTCCAGGCGATGGAGATGTAACCGACAAGCTCATACAGGAAACAAAAGCAGGGATCGTCTGCGGTTCATCTGATAGATTAGCAGATATTATATTGAACTGGTATAGGGAATGGGAAACAACAGGGTATGTTCATTACAGCGGATTATCGGATAAAATTAATTTTTATACCAGGAAAAACCAAACAAGGAGTATGGCACAACTGTTGGATACAATTTTAAGCCGAGTTGGTGAACATGAAAAACGCAGATAAATTATACGATCAAGTTCACTGTAGAATAAGTCAAGCTTTAACCTCTGCTCAAACATATCGAAAACGCAATTTGAAAAGTTTCGACTTTGTGGAAAAGTATGTTCGAATCTCAAAAGATTCTAAAGTCGTCGAAATTGGACCTGGTCATGTTTTGGCGATTATACATGTCGCATACTCATGTGAAGCTGTGGCATTCGGATTAATTACCGAGGATATGAAAAAAAATTTTACCGGGTTCGGCATCAAATGTGAATCCTATGATGCAAATATTGATAATTTTCAATCGAACTTGCATGGTAATTTTTACTGTATTCTCCACATAGAGGTAATTGAACACCTGAATAGATGGCCATTTGAAGTTTTGTCAGAAACCGTAAAACTTTTAAAACCCGGCGGGAAAATCATATTGAGCACCCCTAATTTTGTGCGCATGTCTAATAGGCTGAGACCTTTGCATAACTTCCCCTTTTGACCGATTAATGCGTCAGGCTCAAATTTAGGCACGAAGTGAAGCTTTCGCGCTATCCTCTAAATACTCAATGTATTCATGTGGTTAAAATTATCGCCTTCCTTGTACTTGGCCAAAATTGGATGTTCTTCAAAGGTCTCAGGCTACGAATGCTTGTCGGAAAAAGCCCTTTAATCAATCCTTTTATCAGAACACCTGATGGAAGTAATCATGTAAGGGAATATACCATGAAGGAATTTTTGTCATTGTGGGGATATTCAGGGTTGCAAGCAGAGGCATCGGAATATTGGCAGTATCGTTTTCTGGGCGCAAAGAATATTATTTTGCCATTGATTTCTATCATTCCGCCACTTTCCAGCCACATGTTTTTTTGTCTGACTCATTCCCAAAAGAAAGAAACTTTTACAGAGTAATATCATGTCGAACCGTTTGCGTATACTCGTTGTCGCATATGAATGCAGTCCCGTAAGTGCGCACACAGCAGGTTCAGCATGGCAGATTGTATATCGCCTGTCTAAGACGTACGATCTATGGGTTATAACCGAGGCTACACAGTATCAGGAGGAGATTGAACAATATCTTTATAACAATTCCAGTGTTTCCGAGCGTCTTCATTTTATCTTTATTGATCGTGAAAAGCTAAAAAAAATATATACTTCCCGACCCGTCTTGCCTGTTCATCAAGTACTTTCATATAAAAGATGGTTAAAAAAAGCATTCATTACGGCGAAACAGCTTCATAAAGAAATAAATTTCGATATCGTTCACCATCTTCGAGGAAATTCTTTTCGTGAACCCGGCTACTGCTGGCAGCTTCCAGTCCCCTTTGTATGGGGCCCAACAGGAGGCAGTATCGGCATAAGTTGGAGACTGCTTTCCATGTTAGATATGCGTGAAAGTTGCCTTCATGTTATACGCAATATAATGAATGTGTTGCAGTTCTACATTAGCCATAGAGTTTGTTCAGCGGCTAGAAAGGCATCATGTGTTTTCGTGCAAACCTCACTTGATCAAACTAGATTTCAAAAGGCTTGCGGAGTGAAAGCTTTTATTGCACATGAACAGGCTGCTGATGAATTGTCATATCGTTTGCATCAGTATAGGAATAATCGTCCTTTGAAAGTTGCATGGGCAGCTAGATTTATTCCATTGAAAGGATTGCCAATTCTGCTAAATGCAGCGAGCAGGCCAGAGTTAATAGGGCGGTTAAGTATTCATATTGCAGGTGATGGACCCTGTCGAGCAGAATGGGAAAAAATAACAAAAGATTTGGATATATGGAACATGTGTGTTTGGCATGGCTGGCTACCTGTAAGAGAAACAATTCGAATGATAGATGAATGTGATATATTCGTGTGTACAAATTTGCTGGCTGCTGAATCCACATCTGTTATGCAGGCACTATCTCTCGGACTTCCGATAATCTGTCTTCGTCATGGGAGAGAGAGCGATATCATTGATAAAACATGCGGCATACCGATCAAAGTAGGGAATTTGAAAAGTGTAATCAATTCCTACTCCTCTTCTCTGATTTCATTAATTCAAAAACCTGATCTTATTGAAATCCTCAGCAAAGGAGCTTCTAAAAAGGCACAGATATATAACTGGACTCATTTGGCTGAAAAAATTTCGCAGGCTTATCAATTTACCCAACAATCTAATAAATATTAATATTCTACCAAGGCATCTCATGAAAGAGATTGATTATAGAAAATCCATTTCTAAAACCATGAAATATACAGACAATCGGTCCTATGCTCACGGCAAAACGTCAGGTGAATCATTATTTTTGCTTATTATCCTTGCAACAATTTTGTCTGGGGCTGGAAAACATTCTGTTGCCGGGTTCAACCTTTGTGGTTGGGCATGGTTAATCGTTTTGTTTTTTTCAGTAGGTTATGTCTTTTTAAAACGTAAACGAGTAGTTCCGTCTGTATGGTTAGCATGGCTTCCTTTTTTTAGTTATATTCTCTTTCGTTCAGATATTACATATAGAGATGATATTCAGAGAATTTGCATCATTATATCACCCGTATTTGTTGGTATGGCGATATCAAGCCTGCGGTTTAAGAATTTAAAAAAAATCCAGCTCTTATACTATTTTATGTTATTTGCGACGGTTGCTAACTATTTGTTGGCGGTTATCCAGAATGGCGAATTGAACGGATTTTCATCATGGAATATACCCCAGGGATTTTGTATGACCTTGACGCTAACGGCAATTGTGGGCATCGTCGACTGGACAAGAGGCATCAAAAGAGGGTTGCTCGCATTATGTTTAAGTTACGCAGTATGCTTTTTGACTGTTTCTCGAATGCCGATATTGACAATCCCATTTCTGATTCTTTTCGGGCCCTTTTCCATTTCCCTGAGAAAGAGAGTGGTAATAGTAATATTACTCTGCTTAGCCGCGATTTATGCTTTTACTATGCAACCTGTGAGAGAAAATATTTTCAGAAAGCATTCCGGGTTACAGGGGACCGGGACCTACGAGGATATTATAGAATTAGACCCGTCGGTAATAAGCAGCGGCGGCAGACTGAATGCTTGGCCTTATTATCTTGAGATGATTAAAAAGAAACCTTTTTTTGGCTATGGAGGAACTGAAACTGTAAAATTTGGCAATTTGATGTTCGGCGGCTGGTCTCATCCCCATAATGACTATATTCGTCTTTTATTTGATTACGGTATGGCAGGGCTTCTTCTGTACTTATGGCCTTATATTTTGCTTTTAGTCAAATGTTACAGGCAAGTCGGAGTCGGATCGGCTGATGTTGAGTGGCTGTACAGGGTCAGCAGCGGCGGTCTTTTGGCAGGATTACTCCTGATGATAACAGGCAACACCATTATGTATGTAGCGTGGTTTGGCAATTTATTATTCGCAACAGTAGGCGCGGCATTCAGCGCAACAGCATCCTTATCCGGTTCTAATGAGAGTCATCCAAGTTTATAATAAGCGGCTAACCTGGGGAGGAGAGGATCTCTCAATTGAGAATACCATTAGAATTCTTGAAATTCACGGAAATGAAGTCTCTTACTGGTCTCAGGATGTCCAAAAAGTCAAACCGGCGGTAAACGGAAAGATTGGTCTTTTTTTCTCTGGAATCTATTCCCAAAAAACCGCCGGGCATGCATATCAATTAATAAAGGATTTTAAGCCCGAAATAGTTCATGCGCATAACCTGTACCCTCAATTTTCTCCTTCGGTTTTGAATGAATTTCAAAGGAATGGTATTCCAACTGTCTGGCATCCTCATGATCAACGTCCTATGTGCCCCACCGGTCTTAGCTTATATAAGGGTAGGGTATGTGAAAAATGTACGGATTCAGGAGAACACTGGTGCGTTATTCGAAATTGCAGAAATAACATATTAGAGAGCATTTCATATGCGGTACGTAATTTCATCCATAGGAGGTTTAAAATATATCAGCATTATGCCGATATGACCATAGTTTGGTCTGAATTTTTGCGTCAAAGACTATTAAAAGAGGGTTTTTCGCCAAATAGGACAATGGTTGTTCCGCATCCGATTAGACTTCCAAATCAAACTATCAACCCTTCTGGGAACAAATATATCGCTTATTTAGGCCGTATTAGCAAGGAAAAAGGAATAAGGGAGTTGATAGCCTCCGCAAAAATATATCCGATTCCATTAAAAATTGCCGGGGATTACAGTAAATATAGACAAATAATCCGAAGTGCACCGAAAAATATAGAGTTCGTCGGGTGGCTTTCCCGGTCTCGAATCCCGGATTTTATCAAAGGCGCTCGTTTTGGTGTAATGCCAAGCGTTTGTTTTGAAACATTTCCAACAGTAGCTTTAGAATTTATGGGATTCGGCGTTCCTGTAATTGGTTCTGATATCGGGGGTATTCCTGAGGTTATTATTGATGGTGAGACGGGTTTGCTGTCCAAACCAAATGATCCTGAAACATTAGCGGAAAAAATAAAATTTTTATGGGATAGACCTAAACTTTGTTTTGAAATGGGGAATAAAGCCAGATTGCTTTTGGAGGAAAGATATTCTGACGAATTGTATTATCAAACCCTGATGGGTGCGTATGAAAAAGCGAAAAAGATCAGAATGGATTCATTTCGAAAGAATTTTTAGAAATGTTAATGAGGCGTTTGTATGAAAATATTAGTGACCGGCGGATCTGGTTTTATCGGGACGAATCTTGTTCATCTTTTATTGACCGAACAATATGATGTTGTGAATCTTGATAAAAAAGCGCCGCTGAATTCTGATCATAGACACTTATGGGTTCAATCAGATATTCAAGATTTTAAGCAAATAGCACGAGTATTTTCCGAATTTCGACCCCAGTGGGTTATTCATCTTGCCGCGCGCACCGACGTGGATGAAAATACTACTGTTGAAGAAGGATATGCTGAAAATACTACGGGTGTTAAAAATATACTTCGACTTGTGAAACAAAATAAAACTGTTACTGATTTGATTGTTATATCCACGCAATATGTTTGTAAACCTGGGCATATTCCCAGACATGATGAAGATTATTCCCCGTGGACTGTCTACGGCCGAAGTAAAGTCGAAACAGAAAGGCTTACTCGGCGCGCAAACTTGAATTGCCGGTGGACCATCATTCGTCCGACAAACATATGGGGCCCGTGGCATGTGCGATATGGTAAAGAATTATTATATTCAATAAAAAAGGGCTATTACCTTCATCCTGGAAAAACCCCATGCATGAAAAGCTATGGTTATGTTGAAAATGTGACCTTTCAGATACTATGTTTGCTGAAAAATGGGGATTCTTCAACATGTGGCAAAACATTGTATGCCGGCGATGAACCCATAAATCTTTTAGAATGGGTTAATGAATTATCACTTGCTTTAACAGGCAGAAACGTCCGAATAGCGCCACTGTTAATAGTACGTTTATTTGCATTTTGCGGTGATATCATAACTAAATTAACAGGGCACCCTTTTCTCCTGACAACCAGTCGTTACAATAGTATGATTCAGGATTATGTAGTTCCGATGAAGAAAATGCTTGACCTGGTAGGACCATCTCCGATCATCATGAAAGAAGGGGTTCGACGAACCGTCAACTGGTATGAAAAAACAGGGTTATTTACAAACTGAAGTAATTTAACTTAGATAAAAATCCTGCCGATTTTGGCTCAAGGCTGTTTTTGGTAAATCGAACAGGATAGCGCAAGGGAACATCGCGTCTTATAAGAAGTCAAATGACGATTGAATGCTGACATCTGAAAGAATCCTGAATTATCCCGTGATCTCTTGTGGCATTGACTCCTGTCTTGCGCGGATTATCGCTTGGATTTCCGATGGCGGGAAGGCAAGAACCCTTGTGTGTGCAAACCCGCATTCGCTGGTTGGGGCTGCCGGAGATGATATGTTTCGGAAGGCGCTGCTGGATGCCGGCATGATAGTTCCGGATGGCGCCGGAATTGTTCTGGCATCACGTATTCTGAGGGGCAGGATCCGGGAGCGAATTACGGGCAGCGATGTGTTCCATGGGGTGAATGAAGCAATGAACCGGGAGGGGCATGGGAGTTGTTTTTTTCTCGGTTCATCGGAAGAAATCCTTGTCATGATCCGGGAAAAGATGTCGAAAGATTTTCCGAATGTGCGGGTGGCGGGAACCTATTCACCGCCGTTTACGGATGAATTTACCGAAGAAGAAAACCGGCGGATAATTGAAGCCGTAAATGCGGTAAAGCCTGATGTGCTGTGGGTCGGAATGACGGCACCAAAGCAGGAAAAGTGGATTTACCGGAACAAGAACAAATTGAACGTGAAATTCATCGGGGCTATCGGTGGGGTTTTTGATTTCTATTCCGGAAATATCAGGCGCAACGAATATCCATGGTTTATGAAACATGGTCTTGAGTGGCTACCGAGGCTGATTCAGGAGCCGAGACGTTTATGGAAGCGCACTTTTATCTCAGCACCTGTCTTTTTCTTCCTGATTCTCAAACAAAAATTCCTGTCTCGATAATTCTTAGTTACCGATTTCAGCCTTGAGCCAAAATCGGTAACTATTTTTTTGCTGATTTGACATGCATGAGACAAAAGTGTACTGAATGAAGCGTATCAAAGGGAAAAACGGAGTATAAACTATGACCACATTGTTGTTTCTGTTTGTCATGGCATCAGGCTTTTCCCTGATATTCACACCCCTGATGAAGCAGCTTGGAATTCGTCTGGGCACATTCGATTATCCCTCGGAGCGGAAGGTTCATACGATACCCATTCCGCGAATCGGGGGTCTGGCCGTGTTTCTTGCTTTTGCGGTTACCATGGCCCTGACAAACCTTTTCATCACTCATGTGTCGGAGTTGTTTGTCTTTGATCAGAGGACGATTTTTGGATTCTCAGGGGCGCTGGTTGTCTTCGGCTGCGGACTCTGGGATGATTTCAGACGCCTCAGCCCATGGATCAAGTTTCCCTTCCAGATTGCGGGAGCGACATTAGCGTTCGCGGGCGGGATTTCGATCGGAGGATTCTTTGTCGGAAGTTACGGCATCCAGTTCGGCGTGTTCAGTTACGCCGTCACCGTCTTGTGGTTCCTGCTTTTTATCAACGCGGTGAACCTGATCGACGGATTGGACGGCCTTGCTGCAGGAGTGGTTTTTTTCACCTGTCTTGTCATGTTCATTCTCTCGGTCATGAAGGAAGATTATCTTTCATCGATGTATTTTGCGGCTCTTGGCGGGGCGGTTCTCGGGTTTCTCAGATACAACTTCAATCCGGCAAGTATCTTCTTAGGTGATGGAGGCAGCTACTTCCTGGGCTATGCCGTGGCCGCCATGTCGATCATGGGATCGGTAAAGAGCCAGGTTGGCGCTGTAATGCTGATTCCGTTGCTTGCAATGGGAGTTCCCATATTTGATACGATGTTTTCTCCTCTGCGTCGTTTTATCAGGGGGAGGAAGATATTTGCTCCGGACAGCGGCCATGTTCATCACCGGCTTGTGGAGATGGGACTGACAACCAGAAGAGCCGTTCTGTTTATTTACCTGGTTACACTGTTTCTATGTATGCTGGCGTTGGCGATTGTCAATATACGTGATGAGAGAGCGGGGCTCTTTCTCATAGTACTGGGAGCCGGCGCCGTTATATTTGTACGGAAACTTGGTTATTTTGAATACTTTGCGACGGATAAGATATATGGATGGTTTAAGGACCTCACCGACGAGGCCGGTTTGAGCCATGAGCGAAGGAGTTTTTTGAGTATCCAGATTGATATCGGAAGATCAGTGAATATGTCTGAAATGTGGAATCAAGTAAGCTATGCGTTGAGATTATTGGATTTTGATTTTGCATCCCTTTATTTAAACAATTCGACAGATAAAAAACCGGACACTCTTTTTGAAGGGCTGACAGGAGGGAACAGCGCTGAGCGCAGAAAAACTCCCAAATCAGTTTCCAGCGTGACCATGCGAAAAAACCCGCCTGACTGGGTATGTTTATTAGAGCCTGCCAAAGATACTGCCGAACTGTGTAGCAGGTGTCAGTTCCGGCTTGAGATGCAGCTTCTGGGAAAGAATGATGCCAATTATGGAACATTATTGCTTTTGAAAGATCTCAGGCGAAGTCCGATTGAGAATTTCACATTAAAAAGGGTTGAGAGCCTGAGGCGTTCGATAATAGACGCGCTTGAGAAACTGGAAAGGGACGGGCGGGCGTAGACAGCCGATGACCTAACCCGACATAGTCCCCGATTTTGGCTTTGACGAACGGATTCATTACTTAACCACGATGCCGTCATTTACAGGACCAAAAAGTAACAATGATTTTTGTGGATACGGGAGCTTGGATTACCGTGACCGATGCGTCTGATCAGTATTATCTTCAGTCCGTCAAAATATATGTCTTGTTGAAAAAGCAACGAGAACAATTTGTCATCACTGATTATGTGATTGATTAGATGGTAACGCGTCTGGGATATGACGTAGCAATCCGGGAGCATTGAGATGTTTGGATTTACTTACACAGGTGAATGAAAAAGGCATGTTACGCATCGTCCATAATACCGAAACCATTTTTCAGAAAGCCATTGCCGTTTTTCACCGCTATGATACCGTATATGCTTCGCTGACCGATTGTGTGAGTTTTGTGGTTTGTAAGACTCCGAATATTCGGCAGAAAGCACGCTATGTTCCGGCGGATATTTCCAGGCAGCCGGGGATAAACAGCAAGGAAAGGGGGATGAATCTGCTACGGAAGGCGGATATTGCCTGTGTGCCTTGTGGATCATTTTACTATAATAAAGCCGGAGAGAATTTGACCCGGTTTTATTTTGCAAAGAAAGATGCGGCATTGCGTCAGGCTTGCAGAAGTCTGGGGAGCCTGTAATTCATGTTACATTCTATTCTCTTACTTCATTTATCTTTTGGCGCATCTCTTACGATTTTATCCATGATCCTGACAAGGGTCATGATTTATCATTTTAGAATTATGGATAATCCGACCCACCGCTCTTCCCATACTGATCCGGTGCCAAAATCGGGTGGCATTTCTATTGTGGCAACGTTCATGATCGGAGTTATTGTCATTTATTTTGTTTCCGATAAAGCTGTAATTGAGCGCTGGTTTTTTTTCAGTTTTGTTTTTTCTTCATTATTTACGGCCGGATATTGTTTTTATGACGATTATACGCACAGGCCTGTTATTTATAAATTGAGCGCGCAGTTGATAGTTGTTCTGCTTGTATTGTCTTCCGGTATCGTGCTGGACATCATCAGCTTACCTCTTATGGGAAATGTAAAACTTGGATTGATCGGCTATCCGATATCGTTTATATGGATATTAGGGCTGACAAACGCCTTTAATTTCATGGATGGTCTGGACGGATTGGCAGCCGGTGTTGCGGTCATTGTAAGCACCTTCTTCTGCTATATCACTTTCACACAGGGAAGCTTTTTCGTTTATATCATATGCTATACCCTCATTACGGGCTCTCTGGGATTTCTTTTCTATAATTTTCCTCCAGCCCGTGTTTTCATGGGTGATGTGGGAAGCGCTTTTTTAGGTTTTGTTTTTGCTGTCCTTGCTATTACCGCTTCCAGATATGATCATTCACATACCTCTTTCATGGTAATACCCCTTTTATTATTTAATTTCATTTACGATACATCCTTTACATTTGTCAGGCGGTTACTGAGAGGGGAAAATGTTATGGAAGCTCACAGGACCCATTTATATCAAATCTTTAATCGTCTCGGTTACACTCACAGAACTGTGAGCTTGTTTCACTATGGAATCTGCATCCTGCAGGGGTTTGCTGCCATTTGGATGGTTAGAATTCCCAGCAATCCAAGAACACTTATTTTTATACCGTTTCTTGTTCTGCAAATTATATATTCCATCATCATAATGAGATCAGCTAAAAAAAAGGGGCTATTGATAACTACTCGGGAGACAGTGGCCGAGTAAAAAGATAGTAGAGGGAAAGAAGGAGAGTTATGATCAGACAACTTACGAATCCCAATTTCTATTATATGTTGCTGCTTGATACCGCATTGGTGCTTCTGGCCCATTTTGCGGCCTATATGCTGCGATTTGAATTTTACATGGATCAGGGACAATGGCGTCAGTGTTTGACCGGTTTGTTGCTGATGATTCCCGTTAAACTGTTGTTTTTTTATTTCTTTGGCCTTTATCGCGGTATGTGGCGCTTCACGAGTCTGGTTGACCTGAAGAAAGTTTTCACCGCTGTAGCGGCATCATCCCTGGTAATTACGGCGATAATTGCTTTTCTGTTTCGGTTTCAGGGTTTTCCCCGATCAGTTTTTTTTATTGATTTCATTTTAACACTTCTTTTTATCGGCGGTATCCGGGTTGGCGTTCGGCTGGCACTCAACCGTGGATCGGTTATGGCTGAGGGATTCCGGAGTAACGATAAGAACAAAAAGAGAGTCATAATTCTTGGCGCCGGTTATACCGGAGAAAAAGTTGTGCGGGAGATGATAGATAGTCCGGTAATGAAAATGAAGCCTGTGGCTTTTCTGGATGATGACAGTGATAAGCCGGGAAAATCAATTCACGGGGTACCTGTCAAGGGCAGCATCGGAGATATCGGGAAATTTGATGATGAATTTGATGAAATTCTGATTGCTATCCCTTCCGTGAAAGGTGATCAGATGCGGAAAATAGTCTCAGTATGTGAAAAAACCGGTAAGCGTTTTCGCAGCATGCCGAATATAGGAGAGCTGATAGGTGGTCGGGTTTCTGTTAAAGCGATCAGGGATGTCAAATTTGAG
>RPRI01000068.1 GCA_003818505.1 Desulfobacteraceae bacterium
GCCTGGATCAGGGATCTTGTTTCGGACATCCGCACCGACGGGAACACGGTAACATTCCTGCTTGCCAAGCCTTACGGGCGGTTTTTGATCAACGTTGGATTTATAGTAAGGATCCTTCCAAAACATGTCTGGCAGACTGTGGAGGACCCCCTGAAACCGGGTAAGGCGGATATCACTCTTGGTTGCGGACCTTTTATCTTTGAAAATTCAGATCCGCGGGGAAACCGGGTGACGTTCCGGAAAAACCCGTCTTATTATGGACCATTGCCGATGATGGAAGGCCTTGAGTTTTTCACCAATCTGACTTTCGATGCCCTGGCACTCTCCCTGGACCGCGGCGATATTGATGTTTTTTATAAATACGCATCGGGCTTTCCGCCGCCGTATCTGCCCAGGCTGTCCAAAATGGAGAAGATTCAATTTATTACAGCCGAATCCATGGGAATCCCGGCGGCACTGGGATTTAACCTTAAGCAAGGCCCTGCATCGCTTCCGGCTTTCAGGAAGGCCATTCTTCCTGCTTTTGATTATGAGAAGATCGCTTACAGCCTGCTGGGCTCTTCCGGCAAAATTCCATCCGCCGGCTTTGTGCCGCCGGCATTTGATTTTTATCTTCAACTTCCAGCCCTGGTTTTTTCACCCGCGCAGAGCCGCCGGCAACTTGCAGGTATGGGGCTCTCGGACACGGACAGCGACGGGTACCTTAATCTCTCCTCCGGCAAAAACCTGTCGCTGACTATTCTGGCCCGCTCGGATCTGGAAGGTACGGATGCGCTGCTTCCTATTCTCTCCCACAATTTCAAGCAGGTGGGAATTGAGCTTAAGATCGAACGGGCCGACTTGTCCACCTGGATCGCCAGAGTACAGGAAGGAAGATTCGACCTGATTCTTTTCAGAACAACACCCTGGGGGATGGTCATGGACGCAGGATGCGGCAGCGGTTATTTTGATTCAAGGCGTGAAGGCGGCGGTACATTGGCTAATATCGAAGATCCGGCCTTTCATCTTCTGTGTGACCGAATCCTGAAGAACACTGACCCTTCAACCGAACGACAGCTTTATCATGACATGCAGCGTTATTACGCCGGCCATATCCCGGCCCTGGCCCTGTGCTGGGCCGTCAATACCTATCCGGCTTCAGACAGGCTGCGCGGTCTGAGCGTCAATCCCATCGAAGGCGGACTTGTTAACCGGCAATCTTTTACCGAAGCGCGTTTTCCAAAGGCATCCGGAACAGAACCATGATGCAAGTCCTCCTCAAAAAATTTTTTCTTTATATTCTGACCCTTTTTGTCATCGGTTCTCTCAATTTCTGCCTCATGCGCCTGATGCCCGGCGATGCCATGGTGCATCTGCTCGGAGAAGAAGGATATGCCTATCTCAGCGGCAAAGGCGTCGATGCGCTTGAGGAATTGAAAACCGAATTCGGAATGGACGGTTCCCTCATAAAACAATACTGCCTGCACCTGAAAAAAACGATTGCCGGTGATTGGGGATATTCTTATCATTTCGGCCGGCCGGTATCCGGTATTGTTTTTGAAAGATTGCTTTGGACCCTGCTGCTGCTTTTTCCCGCCGTAATTCTGGGAACCGTACTTGGCGGATGGATCGGCGCACTCTCCGGATGGCGCAGCCGCACCCGGTTTGAAAAATTCCTTCCGCTTGCTTTTCTTTGCCTTTACGCGGTCCCGGGTTACTGCTTAAGTCTTCTGCTTCTGACAGCGGCAGCTCATATCCGGGGCTTTCCTGTTGGCGGGGTGCTGACGGCTGGTGGATCATACTGGTCAATCCTGCATCACATGGCCCTTCCATTATTCGTTTTGACGCTTCACGGCACGGCTTACAAGTACATGATCATGCGCAATGCCGTCCGTCAGGAACTCGATGCGCCCTATGTATTGACCGCACTGGCCAGGGGATTGACCGGCCGGCGCGTGCTTTTCGGCCATATCCTGAAAAATACTTTGCCCGCATATATTTCCGTTGTTGCGCTGAACATCGGTTTCATGGCCGGAGGAACCCTGCTTGTTGAGGTTGTTTTCTCCTGGCAGGGGATGGGAACGCTGCTTTATCAGGCGGTCCTCTCCCGGGACTATCCGCTGCTCTCCGGCGCCCTGATGGTGCTTTGCCTCAGCGTTCTGGCCGCCAATCTGACGGCTGATTTCTTCTATTCAGTCAGTGATCCGCGTATCCGGGAGGGCGATCATGCAGCCTGAGAAACGTATCAGACAAACAACATGCGTATTTGCCTTCCTGCTGACCGGAACTCTTCTGGGCTGCGCATTTTTATCCGATATGAACCCCGAACCGATTTATACGCCCCTTATGATTCCGGATTATAATCATCTGCTGGGAACCGACAATTCCGGAAGGGATATCCTTGCGTTGATGATCCAATCGGCCTGGATATCTCTTTCCATTGGCCTGGGATCGGCCTTTCTGGCGGTTTTTACCGGCGCATCGGTGGGGTGTATCGCCGGCTATTTCAGATCTCCTGTTGATGACCTACTGATGCGTCTTACGGATGTTGTTCTTCTGGTGCCTACGTTGCCGCTGATCATAGTTTTATCGGCCTATCTCGGTCCGGGTGTCATTCATGCGGCCCTGGTGATAGCGCTGACCGCATGGCCAGCCACGGCCCGCGTTATCTATGCCCATGTTCTCAAACTCAGGGAGGAGCCGTTTGTAATCAATGCAAAAAGTATGGGAGCGGGCAGCATTTATCTCATGTTCCGGCACATCCTGCCCAACTGCAGGGAGCTTTTGCTGGCCAAGGCCGCACTTACGATTGCCGGGGCCATGCTGGCCGAAGCGGGGATAAGTTTTCTCGGCCTGGGCGACCCTGTTCATCCGACCTGGGGCAGCATGCTCCATGATGCTTTTGTGGGAGCTGCCCTGATCAACGGCTGCTGGTGGTGGATTTTGCCGCCGGTTCTGTGCATCTCAGGTTCAGTGGGTTTATTTAATGTGGCCGGTCATTTTCTTTCCGGCGCGACTGCTTCGACAACTCCTGCTGATACGCCTGAAACATTCTCCTCTGCCGATTGCTGCAATCAGGCTGATACACCTGTTTCATCTCTTTTATCCATCAGGAACCTTTGCATTTGCTTTTCCGGTTCGGAAGTACCCGCCTTGCCGGTTGTTGATAAATTGGATCTGGATGTGAGCGCCGGTGAGAAAGTAGCTGTGATCGGCGCCACAGGCAGCGGCAAAAGCCTGTTGCTGCTGGCGCTGCTGGGGCTGTTGCCTGCCGGCGCCAAAGTCTCAGGCAGCATCTTCATTGAAGGCAAAAACCTGTCGGCTTATTCCGCTTCGGCATTGAGGCGTCACCGGGGCATTTTTGCGGGTTACGTACCCCAGGGCCTCGGCAATGCCTTAAATCCAGTGCTTACCGTTGGTTTTCAGGTAGCCGAGCGAAACCGCGTTCACCGGGGTTTTGATCGGACCGGGGCTTTGAAAGCCGCTCTTTCCAGTCTTTCAGCCGTGGGATTACCCAACCCTGATAAAAGGATATCCGATTATCCCCATCATTTAAGCGGCGGCATGAAACAGCGGGTGTTGCTGGCCGAAGCCTTGTCAGTAACCCCCCCCCTGATCCTGGCCGACGAACCCACCAAGGGTCTGGATCATTCGGCTGCGGCAGAAATCATGGAGTTGATAAAAGGTCTTAATACCGAAACTGTGCTGGCGGTGACCCACGACCTGATATTTGCCCGTGCCCTTGGCGGACGAATTCTGGTGATGCTGGCGGGCGTTGTGGTTGAAGAAGCACCGGCCGATTCTTTTTTCAGATCTCCCCTGCATCCTTATTCCCGGGCGCTTATTGCGGCCCAGCCGTCCCGGGGCATGAAAGAAATTGCAGGTTTTCATATCTCTGGTATTATGAGAGATGTAAGCGGGTGTCCCTATCGTCAGGAGTGCCTTATCGCAAACAGACAATGCGAAATTCGTCCGCCTTTACGTTTTTTCCAGGGGCATAAAATTCGGTGCTGGCATGATGTTTCTTGAAATCAACCAGGTCGTCAAATCCTACAGGTCCGGCGGCCGCAAAAGTCCTTCAAGGAAGGTTTTAAACGGCGTTGATCTTGCACTGGAACCGGGAGAAATCATCGGCATAACCGGCGACAGCGGGGCCGGCAAGACCACCCTCGGGCTTATTCTCGCCGGGATCATGCGCCCGGACAGCGGAAGGGTTTCCTTTGCAGGAACCGACCTGTGGGCTTCCAACGCAACTATCAGAAAAAGCATAAGCCGCAGACTGCAGATTGTTTTTCAGCACCCTGAAAGTACCTTTGATCCGCAATGGACAATACACCAAAGTCTTTCCGAGCCCTTCATCCTGTGCGGCGTAATGCCTGACTTATCGATCCTGGCCGACCATCTGGCCGAGGTTGAACTTAATTCCGAGATCCTTGAAAGACATCCGCGCCAACTTTCGGGCGGTGAACTGCAGCGAATTGCCATTGCCCGGATCATGGCCCTGAACCCAAAGGTGGTGGTACTGGATGAGCCGACTGCGATGCTCGATGCCCTTACCCAGGCAAGGATCTTGAACCTGCTGGAACGTATCCGGCAGCGAACAGACGCCGCTTATGTCCTGATAAGCCATGATACCGACATGGTCAACAGGTTCTGCCAGCGGATACATCGACTTAGTGACGGACGATTGGAGTAAACGAAAATGAATGCGCTCTGCAATAATAACAGTCAGCAGGAGAAACAAAATGCCTTTTGGGAGTGGATGGCCCTTAAATACCCGCTTCCGTTTGAAGAAAAAATGCTTGACGACACATCCCGGATAATCAGTCTTGTCAAGAGTAAAGGGGTGGAGATCAGTAATGCCTCAATCCTTGATATCGGCTGCGGCACCGGCATTTACACGCTGCCTCTAGCTCGCGAAGCGGCCATGGTCACAGGGCTTGATAATTCAGAGACAATGATCTTCCGTATGAAGGATGTCATTGCTTCTAACAGCGTTCAAAACGTTCAAGCGGTAAAGTTATCGTGGAAAGAGGCGGATATTTCAGCACTTGGTTTTGAAAAAGTTTTCGATATTACATGGATATCCATGAGCCATGCGGTACAGACCCGGCAAGATTTCGAGAAGATGGAGAAATGCGCAAAAAAGTGGTGCGTCTATATCGGCTGGGGGCGAAAAAGAAAAAATGTTTTAATGGAAGAGGTTTACAGGTTGCACGGGCTCCATTACGGCCCCCCTCCAGGTGTGGACTCAGCGTACGACATTCTGACAGGTTCAGGAAAAAGTCCCTCTCTTGATTATTTCGAAACATCATGGGACTGGACCGGAACAACCGGGGAGACGCTGAAGGCCATGGTCTTTTATATAGAGATGCAGGGTGGCAGGCCAAGTATCGATCTGATTGAAGATCTCCTGGCCTGCCATGAACAGAATGGCCGTATCTCCCACACCACTTACGTTGAAGAAGGCCTTATGGTGTGGCATGCGGAATAGGCAAGAGCAATTTCGGCAGCTTCAGCCGGCGGCAGAATATCCGATTTATGCCGCAAGCCGAATCGCATTTTCTGCGGCGCCGCGGATTTCATCAGGCGTAAAAGGCTTGGCCAGATAACCGACAGCGCCCATCCTTGCTGTTTCCACTGCCGTTTCAATGCTGGCGTAACCGGTAATGATGACAACCATTGACTCCGGCCTGCGCTCACGAATGCTTTTAAGCAGTTCCAGCCCCTTGACCCCGGGCATTTTCAGGTCAAGCATGATTACCGGATAGCTTCTGTCATTAATTTTTTCAAGAGCCTCTTCCCGGCTGACCGCCTGCTCCACACCATAGCCTTTTTTCTCAAGGATTTTACGGATATTGTTGTTAACGGCCACTTCGTCATCGATTACCAGAACACCGCGCCCGGATTCATCAATAGACAGGCGATTTGCTTCCGCTTCCTGCCGGGCCGTCAGGGTGGCCGCATGCTGCCTTATTTCTTCATATGAATAGACTGCTCGTTCCCCGGCTTCCAGGTGCATTGCATAATCCGCTCCTGCTGCTGCCGCCACCTCATCGAACAGAAACGGCATATCAACACCGATTAAACGTGATACATCCGGAACATTCCGTTTTCCCGCTTCGGCCTTTTTCCGGCTTTTTACCTGGGGACATAACCGGGTTTTTGTGCCGGCCTTGCAGGTTCCGCCCAGCTTCCTGAAAATATCACAGACCATCTCTCCCACTTGGCAGTAGTGTTCAATTTTTTCAGATTTTTTCACTTCAATAACCGGCATATCCGAAGGCCCCAGCGTATTTGCATAGAGGTCGCCGGTGGTTTTTGCCACTTCACTGCGGTCAAACGGCATATCAACGTCGATATCACCGGCAGGCTTGCCCATCCTTCGCGCCATGTTTTTCTTCAACTCTTCATAAGAAACGAAGGAGACCCCGTTTGATCCCAGATGGGCGACATATTCAGGTCCTGTTACAGAAACGACCTCATCATAATTAAAAGGCATATCGATGCCGATCCATTTTGACCTGTCCGGAGATTCGGCTGTTTTATGGGAACCGGCCGCTTTTTTGCCTGTTTTCTGAGGGCACTTATGAGATTTGTTCCCGGCTTTGCAGGTCCCGCCCAGTTTCTTGAAAATATCACAGACCATATCACCGACCGAGCAGTAATTTACCAGCTTCTCCGGCATTTTCACCTCGATCACCGGCATATCAGACCTGCCAAGGGTTTTCACGTACTCTTCCCCGGTGTATCTGGCGATTTCATCACCGTCAAACGGCATATCGATATCGACGACATTAATAACTTCGATTTCCTTTTCAGAGGTTTTTGCCTCAACAAGGTCGCCGGCCATGGCTTTCCTGACGACGGTTCGCAGCTCATCCGGTGTAAACGGCTTGGACACATAATCCAGCGCGCCCAGACGAATGGCTTTCAGCGCGGTGTCGGTTGACGCATACGCGGTCATCATGAGGGCCCGCGTCTTCGGCCATTCTGTTTTAACCTGTTTTAAAAGTTCAAGACCGTTCATTCCGGGCATGACGATATCTGAAATCATAAGATCAAAAGATTCTGTTTTCATCCGCTCAAGCGCTTCAGCTGCGCTGAGCGCACAGGTAACCTCATAATTGTTTTTGGAGAGAATTTTTTCTACATTCTGGCAGATTCCCTTTTCGTCATCGACGACCATGATTCTTTCTACCGTATTCATGTTTTATCCTCCTGATGAGTGATGGTTAAAAACCGTTACAAAATGACTTTTATATTTTTTTAATAGCAGCCTGGCAATTATTTGAACGATTTATAAAGCACGTCCTATGCCAATATTGTTAATTGCTTGATACTACAGGTAATTTATATAAAACTCTGTTCAGCGGGAGCTTATACCTGTATGCTTTTTGTATTCATTTTTCAGTTATCCGGCCTTTAAGCCGCTGCCATCTGTTTATTAAATAAATATTTGTAATTACAAGATGTTATAAGCAGAATGAATGCGGGTGGGCTTGGTGTATAAAATAATTATACAGTGTATGATTATTTTAATCGGTCTGTATATGTGCGCAGATGCGGTCCGCTGGAACAATAATGTGCTCTTCATCAATAGCGGCAAATTCACTTATAAGAAATCAGCAGGTGTCAGCCGGGAGGCATTTTATGACGCTGAGGAAGGGTGATGCCATGTTTTTTCATCAGGTTTTGGAAATTGGTGCGTTGAAAGCCGGTTTGCCGGGCAGCCCTTGAAACATTCCAGTTGTTCTCTTCCAGAGCATTGGCAAGGAATTGTTTTTCCAGTTCGCTGATAGCTGTTATCCGAATCTCTTTTTTAGCCTGTTTAAGCTCTTCGTTGGTCCGTGGAACAGATTCAGTTATGAGCTGCTCAGCCGGCATGTTTTCATTAAGAAAGAGATCCCCTGATGTTATCAGATTCTTTTCACAATGAATTACAGCTCTTTCGATCACATTCCGGAGCTGCCGGACATTTCCGGGCCAGTCAAATGAAGAAAGCCGGTTTGCTGCATCTTTATCAAGCCCGGTTATGGATTTATTCATCCTGCCGCAGAACTGGTTCAGGAAATGATAGGCTATGGGCAGAATGTCCTGTTTTCTCTCCCCAAGAGGCGGAATCAGGATGGGATAGACGAAGATTCGGTAATAAAAATCCTGACGGAAGGTCCCGGCTGCAGCCATTTTCTGAAGATCCTGGTTGGTGGCAAAAATAAGCCGGACATTAACCTTCTGCAGAACCGAACCTCCCAGCGGATAGAACTCCTGACTTTCCAGAAAGCGCAGCAGCATTCCCTGAACATCGAGACTGATATTGCTGATTTCATCCAGAAAAACGGTCCCCTGGTGGGCAAGCCTGAAAATGCCGCTCTTCTCCCGGTGGGCTCCGGTGTATGCGCCCTTGACATGGCCGAAGAGTTCAGACGCCAGAAGATTTCCTGAAAGGGTTCCGCAATCCACCGCAAAAAACACCCCGTCGTTACGGTTGCTGTTGGCGTGCACAGCCCGGGCCACCAGTTCTTTTCCGGTTCCGCTTTCGCCGCATACCAGCACCGTGGCGTCAGTCGGCGCCACTTTCCGGATCATGGACACGACCTGCTGAATCTGAGGACTGCTTCCGATCAGTTGATGAGAAATGGAGCCGGCAGTTTCTTTTGAATTTTTCAACCGGCGATTCTGGCGGCTTGCCATGCTGTCCGTAATGGCCTGAAGCACTATGGCACGAAATTCATGCGGTGTGAAGGGTTTCGGCAGATAGTCAAAAGCCCCTATTTTCATGACCTCCACGGCGGAAGATACCGATGAAAAACCGGTCATTACGATAACCCTGATATCCGGTTTGTTTTCTTTGATGCGGCGGAGCACCTCCATGCCGCCAAGGCTGCTCATTTTTAAATCGGTCACAACCACATCAAAGTGTTCAGTATCAATCAGGGTCAGCGCTTCATGACCGCTCTGGGCAATTGACACCTCGCATTTCATCTTTGAGAGAATTTTCTCACAGTTTCTGCAGATGTTGATCTCATCATCCACGATAAGAATTCGCGGTGTGTCATAAGGCATTAGCGGCATCCTGTCTTAAAGGCAACCGAATGGTGAATATACTCCCCTGCCCAGGCTGACTTCTGACGGTTATCACGCCGCCGTGCTGTGCAATGATACCGCTTGTAATCGCCAGGCCCAAACCGGTTCCGTTTTTCTTGTTGGTATAAAACGGATCAAAAAGTTTATCCATTTCTTCTTTTGGAATGCCCTTGCCTGTATCACGGATTTCAATCTCCACGTATTTGGGGTCAGGGCAAATACCCGCAACAACTGTCACCTTCCCGCCGGAATCGGTTGCATCAATTCCATTCATTATAAGATTGATCAAAGCCTGCTGAAGCTGGCCTCTGTCCGCCTGGACGCAAACCATATCCGACAGGCACTCGCTTTCAACCGACACATCTTTAAAAGCCGCTTGTTTCCGGGTCAGGAGAACGACTTCATCAATCAATTCTTTGAGGTTATGCTCTTTTCTAACCGGTTTGCTCTGCCTGGCAAAATCAAGAAGCGCGGTAACGATTTTCCGGCACCGAAGAGTTTCACTGGCAATAATCCCGAGTTCTTTATGGATCGGATTCTCCGGATCGATATCTTCCTGTATCAGCAGGGCTGTAGTCAAAATAGTGGTCAGGGGATTGTTGATTTCATGCGCTACTCCCGCCGCCAGCAGACCGATTGACACCAGTTTACTCTGCTGAAACAGGCTCTTCTGGCTATTGAGTTCTTGGGTGATATCCCGTGACAGTTCAATAGCGCCTGATACCTGACCATTTTCAAATATGGGATAGCAGGAAATGGAATAGAAAATTTCCCGGTCCTGCTTATCCAGGTGAATATGTGTGGTCTGGGACGGTTTTTTTGTTTCAAAACACTGAATCAGCGGACAGGGGTGATCTTCTCCGGCACACGGGCTGTTCCGGCGATGTGTTATTTCATAACATAACCGCCCGATAACTGCTTCCCGCTCAACGCCTAGCTTGCTGAGCATGGAAGTATTAATGTCCACAATGCGGTAATCTGCGCCAATCACAAGAACATCCTCATTAACCAGCTCATTTATTACCATTTCCCGCATGGCTTTATTCTCGGCATATTCCTGCAGTCGACGTCTTACAAAGATTTTTTGGGTCGCCCGGTCAAGCGCCTGTTCCAGGTTATCCCGGCCAAACGGTTTGGTTACAAAATCCGTGGCATCACACTGGAAACTCTTTACAGCCAGTTCCATATCTGCGTACCCGGTGATGATGATGACTTCGGTATCCGGGATTTCTCTCTTCATCTGTTTTAAAAGTTCCAGGCCATTGGTGTCGGGCAATATAAAATCCATCAGCACGATCCTGGGTTTGATATCCCTGAAAACGGTTATGGCGTCCCTGCCGCATGTCGCGGTATAGACGATATATCCCATACTTTCCAGACGCTTTCCAAGGGCCAGGCATAATTCTTCTTCATCATCAACCAGCAGTAATGTATATTCCATGATCCGGACCCTGTATGAAAAGTGAATGGTACCGATAATTTTTTGTCAAAGATTGATGCGAAAAGACCCCTTTGCAATCTCTCTTTTTTCGTTCGCTGCGCTGCAGACAGCGGAGATTGTGCCCGCTGTTTTAGTTCAATGGATGCAATTCCAGATTTTTTTCACCGCAGATCCATTAAAGTAGAATCATCAGCGGAAAATCAGTTAATCAGCACTCGTGATTTTGGAAAGGACTTCCTCATTAAACAGCCGATCCGATTCCATGGTTATACGCAGGTGAAGGTCCCGGTAGTGTTTCAGTATAATTTTTGCAAAAGGGGTTAACTGGGAGCCTCCGCCGGCGGCACCGCCGATATGCCGGGTCAAAAGCTGCCTGCCTATTCGGTTTTCCGTTGCAGTTATCCTTCCCCATAAGGCCCGGTAGCTCATTTTCAGCTCTTTTGCGGCCGCCTGAATCGATCCATGGCGTTCAATGGCTTCCAGCATTTTAAGACGCCCCAGGCCGAAGACAACCTCTCCCGAACCGTCTTCAAACCATATTTTCGATCGGATATATAAAGGAACCTTTTTTGCTCGTGTCATGACAGCCCCTATTAAATTCCTTGCCAGAAAATCAGTTATCGGCCGGCTTTACCGCAACCATGCATTCTTGTTTATCCGATGTTGAAAAGATCTTTTCACATTAAAATTATGAATACCGGAAACGATATCGCCTGTACATTTTTATTTAATAACTCAACCCGGCTGAATGAAACAAGAAAAATCTCCGTATTTCCTGAAAATCACAACAGCTCCAGAATAGTAAAACCCATTACCGCTTCAATCCGTTTTTGGGCTTTGAGGGCATTATCCAGTCGCCTCCTTATCTCCCGGCAAGCTTCCGGATCAGCGCTGTATTTCCGAAGTTTTGACTGAAAACGCTCTTCCATGCCGACTTTACGGTCCTCCTGAATCCATTTATCGGCAAGAAAAACCACCTCTGCTTCTGTAACCGGGGATTCCTTCTCAACCGTATAATCCATGTGAACCTCAACAATATCGGCAATGCGGGAAAACGCCATCTCACGAAGGATACGCGGGCCCTCAGCAGCATGGTTGGAATAACTCTTGGCCAGATCATGAACCAGGGCCGCTGAAACTGTCAGCTCGATGTCCAGCCGGCAACCGGCAGCATTCAGAGCCTTTGCCATATGCCCGGCAAGATCCGCCACTGCCATGCAATGGCCGATAATTTTTTGCGAAACAGACTGCCGGATCATGAGCGCCCGGCATTCGGCTTCGGAAGGAATGTCGTAACGATCCATCCGGTCAAGCGCCCATGCATAATCCGCCGGCATGTCGATATCCTTCAGGATAAACTGATCCACGACCGGCACATCCGTCGCATCGGATTCATATTCTTTCAGAAATTCCCGAAGGCCGCCCTGCCCGGTCGCAGTTTTCAGGGCATTGACAAGCATTCCGGAAATCAGGGGAGGATGCCCGCGGGTTCCCAGAAATGCCGGGTAATAAACGCTTCTCTTCCCTGTCTTGAATGAATTTTGCAGGTCCATAAGGGTCCGGCGTCTGACCAGGGGAATATCAACCGGATTAATGAAAAAACCGTCGCAATCCTCCAGAAGGTCTGAAACGCCGGCAATGACCGATGAAAACATGCCCTGAGCAAAATCCGGATTGAAAATCGGCTTTACGCCGCGACGCCCGGCAATCACCGTAACATCCGCGGCCCGGAATCCTGTCACCACCCTGATATCCTTAATTCCTGCGGAACGATAAAGATCGATGACGTGTTCCAGCAACAATTTCCCACCCAAAGGCAGGAGCGGTTTAAAGTCTCCAATCCTTGATGAGAGACCTGCTGATAGGATTATGGCTGTAAATGCCTGTTCTTCCATATTACTTTACCGAACGGGCGTGAATCAGTTCCGCAACGATGCTGACGGCAATCTCCTCGGGCGTCTGGGCGCCGATGGAAAGCCCGATAGGACAATGCACTTTGGAAAAATCTGCCGCCGAAAATCCTTCTTTTTCCAGTACCCGGTAAATGGCATCCCGTTTTTTCCTGGATCCGATCATCCCGGTATAGCCTGCCTGTGTTTTAAGGGCCTGGCAAAGAACTGTTTTATCATGAGTATGACCATGCGTCAGAATAACGAGATAGCTGTCCGCGTTAATTTCAAGACCTTCAAATGCTTTTTCGAACGAAGTCAGGACGCGCGCTTCATCAGCTTCGGAAAACCGGGTGTAGTTTGCAAATTCGGCCCGGTCATCCAGAACCACGATCTTGAATCCGACTCTTTTGGCAAGAATGGCTGTCTGGAGGCTGACATGACCAGCTCCGAAAAGATAGAGAGTCCCTCCCGCCAACAGAGGTTCGAAAAAAAATCGCCGGTCGCCGAATCGTGTCAGGAGGGGCGCCAGCAACTTTTCGGGGATGGAGTCAATTCGGGTTTTGAAATCAGCATCCCTGGTAATTCCACCGTCCTGACCCACAAGAGAACGATTTACCTGCGAAACGGCCGAACCGGATTCCTGCATCTCAGTGACCATCAGCCCTTTTTGGCGCTGATTCAGCATCTGAAACAGGCTTGAAAAAAACAGAATGTTTTTTTCATCCGGAAAGATCGAATCAATAAGTATTTCCAGTTTCCCGCCGCAGATCATGTCCGTGGCATCGGCAATTTCAGAAGTCAAATCAAAGCATCGGATCACGGCGCCGGGATTGCCGAACATTTTACCGGCTGTCTCCATAACGCCGGCTTCGATCCGACCCCCTCCGATGGTTCCCACGGCAGATCCGTCGGCGCATATCAACATCCTTGTTCCGATGCTTCTGGGTGTAGATCCCTCCTTGTTCAAAATCATGGCCATGACCAGCGGCTCTTTCCTGATCAGTATTTCATTAACGGCGCTGACCCATTTTCTCATGATTTGTGCTCCTTTCGTTTTCCGGCATCATTTTTACGGCTGCATGCTTTTTATTTAATCAGCCTTTACCGAAACCGCACTGGGGATAATGACATGTGGGGCAGCTTTCGCAAAACCCGCCGTGTCCGAGGGCAATAATATCTTCCCGCTTAATAGTCTCGCCGGCCAGAATCCTGGGAACTATCAAATCAAAAATGCTGGCCTTATAATACATCACGCATCCTGGCAGCCCGATAATAGGAATATCGCCCAGATAGGCCAGCATGAACATTGCCCCGGGAAATGCCGGCGCGCCGTAGCTGACCACCTGCGCCCCGGTGGCACGGATGGCCGCGGGAGTCTGATCATCCGGATCCACTGACATTCCGCCTGTAACCGCGACCAGCCCGGCGCCGCTGCCGGCAAACGACTTGATGGCATTGACGGTCATAGTCACATCATCTGAAACCAGAACCTGATCCATGACCGTACTGCCCAGTCCGGTAAATTTTTCGCGCAATACCGGGCCGAATTTATCTGTAATCCGTCCATGAAATATCTCGCTTCCCGTAGTGACGATACCGACCTGAAGAGACCTGAACGGTCTGACCTCGATAACAGGATAATTCCGGGAACAGATTGATTCAACCGCCTTAATTTTTTCTTCGCGGATTACCAGAGGAACTACCCGCGTTCCGGCCACCGGGCATCCGGATTCAACGGCTTGATGGGTATGCAGTGTGGCAAATACGATTTCCTCAATGGCATTGATGCTAAACAGCGCGTCTGTATTGACCTTCAGAAGGCCGTCAGTCCCGGCCAGGAGGTTGACGCGCCCTTCGGAAGTTTCGCTCAGATCAATCCCCGGGCCGGCTGCAGCCCTTGAGATCCGGATTGCGGCATCATCTTCATGAATATCCCCGGGACCCAAATCCATCACGAAAATATGCTCTTTGCCCAGTTTAAGAAGGTCGGAAATATCCTCCGCCTGAATGACATGCCCTTTTTTAAATGCCCTGCCCTTGAATTCACCGGGAATAATCCTGGTGACATCATGGCATAAGAGCATTCCCAGCGAATCCTGAACCGGTACCGATTTCATTACGACTCCTCCTTGAAATCCATTATCTTTCGTAAATTATGTGCCGTTTTTTGAATCTGCTGAATGATGTTCGGGATCACGGTCTTATCCATTGCCCCGGCAAAACCAACCACCCACAGGGCCAGCGGCAGGCCCCTGTGATTTCCCACGCTGATGGCAATGGCCCTGACTCCCGGAAGATATTCCTCATCATCGACAGCGTATCCATCCTGACGCACCTTGTTGATCTCGGCGATAAAGCCGCTTTTGTCCGTCATGGTTTTATCAGTGTACCGGGGCAACTCCAGCTCCTGTATAAACTTAACCGCCTGATCCGTGGGCAGTGAAGCAAGATACACCTTCCCCAAAGCTCCGGCAAACAGGGAAATGGATGTTCCCGGAGGAGCTGATATTTTGAGAGATTTTTTGGACTCAGCGGTTGCCACGATTATTCCCCGGGACCGTCCCAGAACACCCAGGAATACTGTTTCCCCGATCTGATCCCTCAAGGTTTCCAGTACCGGCCTTGCTTTGTCGCCAACCTGGAAATAATTCCAGCTTTGAAACGCCAGCTCCACAATGGCCGGTCCCAGAACATATTTTCTTCCGAGAGGCCCCTGTTCCAGGGCCCCGACGCATAAAAGAGACTGAATCAGACCATGAGTGGTGCTCTTGCTCCACCCCAGACTTCTGGCAAGTCCGCTCAGACTCTGCTCCGCAGGCGATTCGGCAACCAGCTTCAGCAACTGGAAAGCCCTTTGAACCGCAGGCGCCTGGTATCCGGTAGATAAAGTATTTTTCCCCATAACGCTCCATTTGTTCAGTATAATGAACAGCCATTTTCCCCATTAATTCAAAAATACTCGATATGTCAAGATAAATTTTTTTATTGACATATAATACAAAGCTGATAAATAACATTATAAGCAATTTCGTTCATTGAAATGGACTTTTGGTAAGACCTTTACATAACATCCGATCAAAGGGCTGTCATAGGCAATGGGTTCCGCCGTTTTGCAAGTAATTTTTACGGAACATAACAACGCCCCCTGATTGTAAATAAATAGACTCAGGCGGAAACAAAAGAACGGCTTCGTAGACGTATATTCACCGGGGCTCTCCAGGTCTAATGTAAGCGGATTCGCTGCCGTTGACGGAGTCCGGATATAGTTCTTGCTAAACAGCGGAGCCCCTTGCCTATGACAGCCAGATCCATAGTAAATGTTGTTCAAAGGACTTTTTGGACAAAAGAGGCCGGAAACAAGAAACCCTGAATATCGGCGCACGAGGATGACAACGGATAAGATTTTTCCCGGAACAATGCTTTACCTGATGCGGCATGGCGCAATAGAGGCCACGGAACAAAAGCGTTTTGTCGGACAGATTGACCTGCCGCTTAGCCTCCATGGTCGGAAACAGGCCGGTTGGCAGGCCCGTTGCCTTATGGACATTCCCTTTTCCGGGGTATGGTGCAGCGATCTTGAAAGGGCTTATGAAACAGCTGCAATCGTTTCACGGGATCGCGGCCTTTCGATTATATCTGCCCCGGAACTGCGTGAAATCAATCTTGGCCAATGGGACGGAATGGAGATGACACAAATCCGCAGGCAATTTCCGGACCTCTGGCAGGCGCGGGGAGAAGATTTCAGCCGCTTTCGGCCGCCGGGGGCGGAAAGCTTTGCAGACCTCCAGCAGCGGGCGGTACCGTTTATCCGGAATATTGCCGCCCAATCTGCAGGCAATATACTGATAGTCACGCATTCCGGCGTCATCCGGGTACTGATCTGCCATGTGCTGCAGATGCCACTGTCGCATCTTTTCAGGATTCACCTGGATTACGGCGGAATAACGCTTATCGGAGATATCAATGGCATGTCTCAGGTCAGGGCGGTGAATCTTTCCCCTGCCCTGCTGACAACTGACGACTTAACTTAGGGAGAACATCATGCTTTTACCCAAATTTGATTTCCATGAGCCAAAGACCATGAAAGAAGCCTGTCAGATACTCGCAGAATATGGCACAAAAGCCAGAGTGATTGCAGGCGGGACGGATCTCATGGTCAACATGAAGAAAAAAATCCTTTCTCCGAAACAGTTGGTTTCGATTTCAAGAATTCCGGAATTGAAGAAGCTGGATACATCCGGCGACGGCATCCGGATCGGGGCATGTTTTACCGTCGCAGAGATTATCTCATCTGATGCGATCAGCAAGCAATTGAGCGCGCTCTGTGAGGGCGCAAAAAATCTGGGAACCCCTTTAATCCGGAACCTCGCAACCATCGGCGGGAATATTGGGTCGGCAAGACCGGCCGCCGATCTGCCGCCGTCGCTCATGGCTTATGGCGCCCAGGTTGTCCTGAACTGCCTTTCCGGCGAAAGGACGGTATCTCTGGATAAGTTTTTCTTAGGACCCGGATTCACTGCAATAAAACCTGATGAAATACTCACCGAGATCAGGATACCGGCCCCGAATCCGCGCTCCGGCGCCGGTTATATAAACATCGGCATCAGAAAAGGGCAGGACTGCAATATCGTGAACGTGGCATCCTTCATTGAGCTTGACAAGAACGGAATCATTCAGAACGCCCGGATCATTATGGGATGCGTGGGGCCCACTCCCTTGCGGGCCGGTTCAGCAGAAAAGATACTGATCGGCCAGAAACCTGGAAATGAGCTTTTTTCAAGAGCCGGCGCCGCAGCAAGTTCGGAAAGCGCCCCGATAGATGACATAAGAGGATCTGCCGCGTACAAGAAAGATATGGCCGGAGTACTGACCCGAAGAACGCTCGATATTGCATTAAACGAAGCCGCCCATCGTCAATAAAGGGGGAACACTCATGAAAAGACTGATTCATCTGACCATCAACGATCGACATTATGAAGTAGCCGTGGAGCCCAACCAGACCCTGGTCGATCTGCTCCGGTATCAGCTGGGGCTGACCGGAACCAAAAAAGGATGTGAAATGGGAGACTGCGGTTCATGCACCGTAATAATGGACGGGAAAACCGTCAACTCCTGCCTTATTCTCGCGCTTCAGGCCAACGGAAGGAACATCCGGACGATTGAAGGGCTGGAAACCGATCAGGGGCTTCACACTGTACAGGAAGCCTTTGTGGAAAAGGGGGCCATCCAGTGCGGTTTTTGTTCATCAGGAATGATCCTTTCCGCAAAAAATCTTCTGGATCAAAATCCTGAACCGAATGAAACCGAAATCAGAAGAGCTCTCTCCGGCAATCTCTGCCGGTGCACGGGATACCAGAAAATCATCGAAGCCGTCAAATCGGTATCCACGCAGAAATAGTAACAGGCTTTGCGCATCTGGAAATCGGGAAATACAGAATTTATGAATAATAAAATATCCGGAGAAAACACATGAGCGAATATACCGTAATTAACAGCAGGGCCGCCAGGCTGGATACTCCTGCCAAAGCCTCGGGAAAAGCCGTATTTATCGATGACATGACGATGCCCGGAATGCTTTATGGAGCATTGCTTCAAAGCCCGTTTGCGCATGCCAGGATTGTCAGCATCGATACCACAAAAGCAAAGAGGCTTCCGGGCGTCAAATCAGTCGTCACGGCGGCTGAGGCCGGCCTGGTCCAATACGGAGTCAGTCCCGCCAGATATGATGAAACGCTTTTTTGCCACGATAAAGTCCGCTATGTCGGGGATGATATCGCAGCGGTTGCCGCTGTGGATCTGGAAACGGCATTTGAAGCCGTTTCCCTCATACGGGTCGAATATGAAGAGCTGCCGGCAGTATTCACCATTGAAGAGGCCATGGCGGAAGGCGCGCCTATCCTGCATGACAAATATCCCAATAACATCTGCGCCGAAGTGCATTCGGAATTCGGAAATGTTGAAGCGGCATTAGGCGAATGCGATCTCATCAGGACCACGACCTTTAAAAACAAGCGGCAGGACGCGGCTTTCATCGAACCTCAGGGGTGCATTGCTTACTATGACCATTCAGGCAATCTCACACTCTACAGCTCAACTCAGGTTCCCCATTATGTCCAGCGCACCGTGGCCATGGTGCTGAAACTCCCTGTGGGAAAAGTCCGCGTGGTCAAGCCTTATGTAGGCGCCGGATTCGGCATCAAGGCCTCGGCCAATCCCCTTGAGCTTTCGGCCTGCCTTCTCTCCATGAAAACCGGAAAACCGGTCAAGATGAACTACAGCCGGGAGCAGGTTTTTCAGTATGGCCGGGCAAGGCATCAGTTTACCCACACCATGACCACCGGCGTGAAAAAGGACGGGACGATAATGGCTCTCAAACATCTCTGTTATCTGGATGGCGGCGCATATTCCAGTTTCGGAATAGCCACGGTATATTACGCCGGATCACTTCTGGGAGGCCCCTACAAACTGCCCAACATGAAATACGACGGATACCGGATATACAACAACAAGCCGGCCTGCGGCGCCATGAGGGGGCATGGCGGGGTGGCGGCCAGGGCCTGCTGGGAGCAGCAGCTCGACATGATAGCGGAAGAGCTTAAGATGAGTCCCATAGACTTCAGGCTTAAAAACATGATGGTAGCCGGAGACATAACCTGTAATGATCTTAATATGAGCAGTCTGGGAATGAAAGAATGCATAGAAGCCGTGAAAGACGGCTCCGGATGGACTGCAAAAAAAGGAAGCCTGCCCGGGGGCAAAGGAATAGGCATGGCCTGCGGATTTTTTGTATCAGGGGCGGGATATCCGATCTACCGTTCGGATACCTATCACTGCACCGCTGTAATCAAACTTACGGAAGACGGCGGAACCGCGCTCGTCTATACCGCATCCTCTGAAATCGGACAGGGATCGGACACCACCTTTGCCATGATTGCCGCCGAAGCGCTTGGAATACGTCTTGAAGATATAAGGCTCGAATCCGGTGACACCGATTTCGGCGTAGATCTCGGAGCGTACTCCAGCAGGCAGACTCTGATGACAGGTCATGCCGTCAAAGAAGCCGCTGAAGATGTCCGCCGGCAGGTTCTTGAAGTTCTGTCAAAAGAGCTGAATGTTCCGGTTGAGGATATGGATATTAAAAACAGCCTTGTCATATTCAAAAAGGGAGATGTTGATTTCACAGGGCTTCGGACCCGTTACATCAAGGAGCACCGTGGATGGACCGACAATCCCGCGGATGACCGGCTTACCTTCAGAGAGGCTGCCCGCATCGCCTATCTGGCAAAAGGCAGCATTGTCGGCACCGGCAAATACAAGCCGCCCGAGCTTGGCGGCAAATACAAGGGCGCCGCCGTAGGGACTTCACCTGCTTACGGATGTTCGGCCCAGATTGCCGAAGTGACGGTGGACATGGAAACCGGCCAGGTAACAGTTGACAGGATTACAGATGCCCATGACTGCGGCCGGGCCATTAATATTACTTCAGTGGAAGGTCAGATGGAAGGTTCTATTTCGATGGGACTGGGAGAGGCCCTGTTTGAAGAGGTCAAGTTCGACAAGAAAGGCCGTGTTATAAACGCTGACCTGGCGGAGTACAAGATTCCCACCATGCTCGATATGCCGAATGTCAATGCTATTATCGTGGAAAGCAATGAACCCAACGGTCCTTTCGGCGCCAAGGAAGTCGGTGAAGGAGCCATCATGCCCACCATACCCGCCATACTGAACGCGGTTTATGACGCCATCGGCGTGAGGATTCATGAACTTCCTCTGACACCGGAGCGGGTATATCGGGCGATACAGGAAGCAAAAAAAAGCGGGAAAGGCTAAAAGTGAGGATACTGTTTTTCCGTATTAATAATGACAACGGTATCTTCCGAAGAGGCTATCCGGTACGGCCGGCAGATCAGTCTGCCTGAAATCGGCAGTCATGGCCAGTTCAAGCTGAAGCAGGCCAGGGTATTCATTGCCGGCATCGGCGGGCTCGGTTCAGTTTCGGCATATTATCTGGCTGCAGCCGGAATCGGTTCTATCCGGATCGCAGACATGGATTCGGTGGAAGCCGAGAACCTGAACCGCCAGATCCTTCACGGAACCGGCGATATCGGAAGGCCCAAGACTCTGTCCGCCCGTGAAAAACTCCGGAATCTTAATCCGTATTGCGATGTCGAGCCGATTCAGGAAACAATTACGAATGAAAACATCCTCGATATGATTGAAGGCTGCGATGTCATTCTTGATGGAACAGACAATCTGAATACCAGAAAAATTATAAACAGGGCTTCCATTCTGAAAAACATTCCTTTCATTTACGCCGGAGTACATGGCTTTACCGGAATGGTCGCAACATTTATCCCCGGCCATACTCCATGTCTGGAATGCCTGTTTTCAGGTGACGCCGGGCAGAAAGGACCGATCGGCACTATCGGACCGGTTCCCGGGATAGCAGCTTCCATCCAAAGCCTGGAAGCGATAAAATTTATTCTGGGAACAGGCGGTCTTCTGAAAGAAAAGCTGCTCTATTTCAACGGAACTGATATGACTTTCCGGAAAATTGCAATGGAGAAAAATCCTGATTGCCGGGCTTGCGGCAGCAACGCGGATATCGGACTTTTCACACATCCATCAAAAAAGACCCTGAAATGAATGATACCATTGAAATCACCGTCAACGGACAGAAGGAAAACGTCGCTGTAAACTCGACACTTTCTTTTCTGATCCGTCATTTTAAAGAATATGACACGGATCTGATCGTAGAACATAACGGCCGTTTCGTTTATCCCCGTAGATACGCAGAAGTAACTGTCAGGGAAGGAGATATCATCGAATTCATCAATCCGAATATCGGCGGGTAGATTTCGGCCGGTTATCCTCAAGGGTTCGTTTCCGGTTTCCGGGCGTCAGAAGTCCCGAACTCCCGGGCTGAGGCAATTCTATCACAAGCTGAATCCGGCTGGTCCGGATGGCATGAATCGCCGCCAGCTTTTCTCTTGCAGCCGCAGCAACGGCATCCGGATCTGCGTCACCGGAAAGACCAAGGGTGACGGTTAGAGAGTCTCCGTTCCGGCAGGATGCCAGTCCGGCCCTGAAATCCATTACGCCCGGAAGGGGAAATAGAGCTTCATCCAGAACCGGGAGGGTGAGAGACATGCCTGAAACAAGACAATCGTCATCTGTCATGCGGCCGGTGATGCGATCCAGGCGTTTTAACACCGTGCCGCAGGAACAGGGCGAGGTGTGAAACCGGGATATATCGCCGGTCCGATAACGAATCAGGGGCATTCCGACCCGGGTCAGGGTCGTAACTACGACTTCTCCGCTCTCTCCATCCGGAAGCGGCCTGCCGGTTTCAGGATCTATAATTTCAAGGAACAGATCCGCTTCACGCAGATGATAACCATCCCTTGCATCACATTCGACACCGCCGCCCCAGCCCATCTCTGTCATTCCGTAATGGCGGTAAACCTTGCAGTTGAAAGCGCTTTCAACAGCATCTACGATGGCTGAGGGTATATTGTCGGCAGTCAGAAGAACCGATTTTATCCTGTTTTTAAGGCAATTTTCTCCATGGCCGCATCTTGCCAGAGCCAGAACGTGAACAGGCGCACCCACAAGACAGGTTATGCCCTGCCCGATGACGGCGTCAGGTGTGTTTTGCGGATCAGGCCCCGGCGCCAGGCTTTGCACATCCATGCGCGCCAGGGCGCGGCTTAAAAGGTCACTTACGCTGTCCGGCCTTCCGCCGCCCGGGAGCAGGATCATAACCCGGTCGCCGGGATTGACCAGGGTGGACATCCCGTGATGGAAAAAATCAAGCGTGTGCTCCAGGTCTTCCCGGGTAAAAAACACTCTCTTGGCAGGGCCCGTGGTTCCGGAACTCTGCAGAGTAACGCAGCGCTCGATGCTGCTCTGGGAAACGCAGAGAAACCGGAGGGAGTATTTCTTAAGGTCTTCCGAAGTTGTAAACGGCAGCCGGGCCATATCTTCAATCCGCCGGACGGAATCCGTACCCGCATCTCTCAGCAGATGCCGGTAGAAAGGACTGTTCTCGCGCGTATAAAAAAGAGTTTCCCGTAATTTTTGAAGCTGATACGCTTCAAGAGAAGACCGGGTCAACGGAACCGGATCATTTTCTTTTGATATTATTCTTTGAATCCAGTTTTCCAGAGGCGTTTTAAGCGTCATCACAGACCCCGATAGAGAGGCTTATTCCCGATGTCTGTGAGATTATAAGCGCAAAAAGGAATCAACCGGCCATCCTGTGCCACAACATGAATACAGCAGTCCCGGAGACGTTCCAGATCCAGATTCCATACATCCTGAAATGCCATGGCCGAAATGGAGAAAGACCTGTTGCGGGCAAATTCCAGAAAACTGTCAAGGTTCATGAGGCCGGGGGTTTTATCCTCACAGCAGCAAAGAGCTTGTTGCCGGTCCGGAGCTGAAACTTTCTGGGCCCTAGCCCCTGACCCCGGACCTCTGATTCCTGATCCCTGATCCCCGGCCGGCCTTCCCACCCATTGCCGGGCAACCGCTGCAACAGCTCTCCTTGCGCCTGCTTCAGCCTCTTCCGGCTGACAGGCGGCGCTCACGGACGGCAGCGTTACCATTGGTTTCAACCCGCCTCCTTCCGTAATAAAAAATCTGCCGTGAAACGAACAGAGCGCGTTTTCACATCCCGAGGGGCGAAAATCGGAAGTCCGGACCCTTCCTCCGCTCTGACTTTCAAGGGCCGCCATAATTTCTGGAAGGGTGATGCGGTCACAATCCTGAGGAATCACCGGACGGCGTCCGAAATAACTGACCGGCTGAATGTGAATGCCCCGGACCGCCGGCGATGCTTTGATCCCAAAATCCAGAATCGCTCCCAGCTCATGCTCGTTGACGCCGGGAACCACCATGGGAACAAGCACAACGCCGAGACCAGCATCCGCGCAGCGCCTTATTGCCAGGTTTTTTTCTGCCACAAGACCGCGCCCCCTCAGGCGGAGATAAACGCCGTCGGAGAGACCGTCGAACTGGAGAAAAACCGAAGAAAGTCCTGCCTCCCTGAGCCACCGGGCATAGTCTTCTTCCATGGCCAGCCGCAGGCCGTTGGTATTCAGCTGAATAAAAGCAAACCCGCTGCGCCGCCCCATTTCGATGATTTGCGGCAAATCGTTCCGAACCGTGGGCTCCCCGCCGGAAAGCTGGATGTTGCAGGAAGGAGCGGCGTCTTTAACTCTGTCGAACCAGAATTGAATTACATCAAGAGACGGATCGGGCTTCGGCGTCTTTCCGGCTGCCGCAAAACAGTACGGGCAGGCAAGGTTGCAGCGCCCTGTTATTTCCAGTAGCGCGGTGCAGGTGATCTGGCGGTGTGCGTCGCAGAGACCGCAGTCAAAAGGGCATCCTTTTGCGATTTCAGCATAACAGAGGGGAGGGTGTGTCGGCAGTTTCGGCCTCACCCATCCTTCAAACGCCGGATTTCCGCGCCATATCACCGTATTGAAAACCCCGTGCAGATCACAGCGCTTTTCCAGGTACACATCCGTGCCGTCCTTTACCCGGATTGCCGGAATCTTTTTCAGACAAGACGGGCACAGGCTCTCGGTCAGGGAGAGCATCTGCCGGGCCGGCAGGCCATCTTCGTTTCTGTTCAGTTCTGTAATCACAACGCTCAACCTTTATTGCATGCTCCCTGGAGCAGGCATGGGTAATCGGTTTTTAATCAAAATAATTCCTCGAAGCTCTGCTTCCGGGTAAGAATCCAGAATTCAGAAGGTGGATTAAAATATCTTCAAAAAAATTCTGACTTCTGACTACTGTATTCTGTATTCCAGATACCTCGCAGCCCTGTTGCGGGGTAGTTCATTCGGATGTCATGTAAAGTTCACAACGCCAAATCCGGGTTGGCCGGATCAAAGCCGTTTTCCAGAAGGATCTCCTGAATCCGGCGCCAGGTGTCCAATAACAGCCTTCCGCACCGGTCGGGGTCCGGACGGCGGCGATTTTCACCTACGATATCAGCGCAGGAACTTCCGCCGTATAACCTGCATGTATTTTGCCCGAACCACTCGCTTATTTCGGCAAGCATCAGGGGGAGTTTATCCGCTTCTTTTTCGGCATCGTCACCTTTCGCTCCGTACAGGGCCATCACACAGGACGCGCCGGTAAAAATCCCGCAGATACCGCCGCTGTTTGCGGCTCCCATGCAAAGACCGGACATGGCACGAACCAGGTCCTGATTCTCCCTGCCCTGGATTTCAAGGGCCAGAAGCATCAGGATCTGGCTGCAGCAATAACCTTTTCCGGCCAGTTGAATAATTCTGAAACCGACATCCTTCACGACCAGATCACTCCTTTATTAACTTGCAAAATAAATTTGGACTTTTTAAGAATCCGTCATTCCTTCCAACGAACTCGTCAATTTAAATGAACCGGTTGGAAGTCATATGCGAACGGATTTGAGATTTTTGGGAAATAGATTTTTAAAGAACTTAAGCGTAAAAAATCACAAGGCTTTGAGGGCGTCAGCCCAAACTTTCTTGTGATTTAGCGAAGTGATTTAAAAATCCCCAAAAAGCTCATTAGTAAGTTAGAAATTATTTCCGTCCGGAAATAATTCGTAAACTTACTTATCCCGTTTACCGGGGCTAAGAGAGCATATTAAGACTTCCAGCGAGTTCGCCGGATACAGGTTGCCGCGAAGTGACATAAAATTACTTTTTACGGGCAATCAATAAAAAATATCCGGGCCGGGCTCGCTGTATTGATGCCCAGTCGCAAGCAGAGCAGTGCCCGGGGAAAAAAAGTTTCATAAGATCCTCCCGGGAACCCATTCTCCAGACGATTCTGGCAGCCATTTCTTTCAGATATCCGCTGTGATCCTCCCATAGAAGCAATTCAAATCCGCAGTCGCTCAACTGCATGATACGCTCTGATTTAGTAACTGCGCCGGACAGGCAGGAAGAGACAGGATAAAAGCGTTTTCCGGGATTTCGCAGATAAAGGTCGCTCATAACCAGATATCCGCCTGATCGCAGAACCCTGTGAAATTCATCCAGTGCGCGTTCAGGCGGAGACAGCAGCGACAGGACGCATTCACAAAAAATACCTTCAAAGACATCTGCGCCGAATGGCAGGTTTTCAGCGCCGGCCTGAACGGCAGTCTGTACAGGGCTTCCGGAAAGCATCCGGGCCGATATATCGATGCCGCACACCCTGAAACCATGGCGATGCCGCAGATGACTGAGTGTAGTGCCGAAACCGCATCCGATATCGACGATTCTGGCACTCTTTGAAAAACCGCAGAAATCAACCGCTCTTTCGGTCAGGATAAGACCGCCCGGCCGGATGGAATCGCCGGTAACAGCCCGTAGCTTTTCCGGTATATCATATTGCATAATACCTTCATTTATCTTCAAGAATCTGCTCGACTTCCGCCATTTTCCCCAGGGCCAGCTCTTCGGAAATCATTACAAAGCCGCAGACCGGGCACTGGGGCAGATCCGCCGTAATCCGGTTGCCCATATACGTCAGCACCGCAGGCCCGACAACCAGATTGACATCACACCTGCGGCACTTCCATGCCAGATCTTCAGGCCGGCTGTAATCTCCGTTCATGGTTCTCCCTTTCCGGCAACTTCCATCCGGTGGCTGTAAGCATTGTGAACGGTAATCCCGCTCCCGGATACCGAATACTCCACCCAGAAGGTGGCTTTATAAGGCTTGAAAGCGGCGATATAATGCCCTGTTTCAGGATGAAAGAGGGTTTCACCGGTTTTTTCAGCGTTATGGATCACCTTTTTAATATCCGATACCAGTATCCGCCGCTCTTCCAGAATGAGCTGAACCTCCTGCGGGATGTTCAACACGGTTTTTTCATGATCGTCCATTTTTCTCAAACCTTCCTGCCATAGTTCATTCAGCAGTTCATCTTTTAACCTGATCCGGTTTTCCTGTCCAAGGGACCATCCCGGGCGTTTCCTGGCCCCCGGATCAGGCCCCCCGACCTCCGGAAAAATCAGATCCAGAATGTGAAGAGCTCTTTTTCCCGCTGCCGCCAGATTGTCGCGGCAACCGGCGCAATATGTCAGATAATCCGCGGGGCTTTTACCGGACAGGCGTCTGGCAACGGTCTTTGCAAGATCAGGATTGGCATTTTGCATTAAACCGCCAAAACCGCAGCATTCGGTATGACTGCGGCCCGGTTCCAGCTCCTCAAAAGGCTGGCTCAAACGAAGCAGCAGGGTACGCACGCTGTTTTGAAGCCCGGAGTCATGGCGGGTGGTGCAGGGGTCATGTACGGCAAGCGGTATTGCGCCATGCTTAACGGAAAGATCTCCCGGCAGCCCCTTTTCCTCCAGAACACGCCACAGAGAGATGATTTGCGCTTCAGGCATATGGGTCTCGAATATCCGGTAACAGGTTGAACAGGCC
>RPRI01000069.1 GCA_003818505.1 Desulfobacteraceae bacterium
GAGGATGATGAAAGCTTTAATAAAATCATTGGAAAACAAACACTTGAACCCTTGACCCCTCGAATCCTGGAACCCTTTCTCCCAACTAATTGGGAGAAGAACCTTATATATTTATTTTTACAAAATCGTCATGATTTGCCGGACCCGAGTATCGCAGCTGCTGTTACAAGGTCTTCCGGAGCGGTAATCTTGATGTTGTTTATACTGCCTCTGATTATCCTGACTTTTTCTCCGAGTCTTTCTACTAAAGAGGCGTCATCTGTTCCCCTGAATCCTTCTTCTCTCGCTCTTTCATGGGCTTTTCTTATAAGACTGTATTCAAAAGTCTGGGGTGTCTGTGCAAGCCACACGGAATCTCTTTCAAGGGTTTTTTTGATATATCCTGAATCATCTGCAAGTTTCAGGGTGTCGGACACGGGCAGACCTAGGATGCAGGCGCCGTGTAAAAAAGCCTCACGTATGCATTCCTCGATGCTGGAAAGATTTACAAAGGGCCGGACCCCGTCATGTATCACAACCGTGCTTTCTTTTTCGTTCACGGCCAGAAGGCCTTTATAGACCGAATCCTGACGTTTTAAACCGCCTGCGACAGGAGTAACTTTTTTTTGTATACCGGCCGGACCGATTATTTTCTCAATGCAGAACCCGATGTCATCGGCCGGAACAACAAGGATAATTTCATCGATTAAAGAACACCTGTCAAATGATTTAAGTGTAATTGAAAGCAAAGTGACCCCGTCAAGCTCAAGATACTGCTTACGGGTCGCACAATTCATCCTAACGCCTTTTCCTGCGGCCACTATAACGGCATAAACCATAATTGATGCCTTCGTAAAAAGTGAAGCTCCCCGCCAACAGGGCGGGGCTCCCCGGCAAGGTATATTCCCATTTTATATTCTGGCCCTTGACACCGCCTCCAAGGCGGGGCTTGCGGGGCACATTCCGGTCAAAAAAATAATATTTTAGTTGACGGACATTTTACAAGCCCGTCAGCATTATTATCTTAGGTATTTAAGCTCTTTTGGAAGAGGAATGCCTTTCCCCATTGTATCTTCACCGTAATTGACACCCGCAAGAATCTCTATGTCTTTAAGGGCGCGCGCATCGCCTTCAAAGATAACCTTCTCAATTTTCTCTTTCTGGATCTTCCCTCCCGCCCATTGTATATCAAGCACATTGCTTGCATCAAACCTGTCAGCCCCGATACAAAGTTCGACCTGGCCTCCGAAATGCTGGACGATTTTGGCAACAAGAAGGCTCGGCCTGCTGTGAAAACCGAGGGATACGGGAATTCCGACCGTTATCGAAGAGCGTTCAATATTCTCATTCAGTATCTCTTTGGCGAGATCTTTCCCGTTTGATAAAAAATGGCATACATAATAGAGGCAGTAATTGATTGTGCGGTCGAGAAGGATATCCGGGTCAACGATCAGCGAAAGGCTCTCCTGGGTTTTTTTATAAATGCTCTTGTAACCGGCTTCGTGGAGATGCCTTTCATAAAAGTGAAGAAGCCTGCCGATTATCTGGAGAAGATGAAAGACCACTGAAAAAAAACCGCGAAGCTGCTTTAATTTCCTGTTCCCGAACTCGTATCCTCCGTGTATCACATAGGTATCGAAAGAAGACTGGAGATTATGGACCAGCATTTCAAAACGCCTTATTTCGACCTCATTTATCCTGTGCGGAACAATTGTCCGTATCTCATCAGTATCATAAGGTTCATCAAAACTGTAATGGTCGAAGCTTGCGGCGATATTAAGGAATTCACTTGCTATTTTTACTATGTTCTCCTTCTGCTGGTCGCTGTTTTCATCATCGATATCATATTCGAGCTTTTCACCGGTAGATACGCTCGGAAAATCTGCTGGACTGAATTTTTTCTTTGGGATCGGAATGTTGAGGCGTTCCGCCTCTCTGATTATTTCCGGAGCCATCTTTAAAATAGTCCCAGTGAAAAAATTCATGGTTGCCTGACCTTCATTCCTGAAGTTCCCAAGCACAGGTAGGTCATAGAAATCAAGCCGGTTCAGAATATGCGTCTGTGAATAACAGCCGAGGCTCAGATGCCTCGCGGCAGCCGAGAGCTCCCTGTAATAATACCAGTTCTTGCTATTTTTTGCCCCGTGGAAATCGAGAAAATCCTCCAGAAGCTGCGAGGAAAAAACAAAAGCGGAAAAAAATTTTTTGACGAACAGCCGTTTCGGATCTTCAAGACTTAAAAGGGAGGAACAGCATTTGAGATAATCGTAAGAAAATATACCGACCTTTTTGGCAAAAGAGCCGTCAACAGTATTTTCCCTTAATTGCATGGCTAACAGACGTATCCTTTATTAATAAATAGTGTTCATCCGGGAATAACTTATAGACACTATTGCGTTTCCAATTCGGAAATCGGCAATTTTGGGCAAGCTCAAGGAAATCAAGGGATTATGCGGAGGCATACATAATGTATGCCGCACAAGTAATCCCGCAGATTGACACCGAGATCGCACAAAAGGGCCATTTCCGGATGGAAACTAAATATAATGTTTCCTGGTCGTTTATACATCTAACTTCGAACTTCGAATTTCGAATTTCGATGTTCCATATTCCATATTCTGCAGTTTACAATCATGGGATGTTGTCGAGGTTTCCTAAATTGTAAACGGTATGACGAAAAAAACGGCCGGAGCAACCCGTAAGCCGAATTCTGTTTCCGTTCCGGGTTACCCCAAAACGGACGACGACCATTCATCTAGGATGCAGATTGCCCTGCACCTCATGCGACCTACCCGGGAGCTCGGACGGGCAGCCCTCAGACACTCCCCTATTTGGTCTTGCACCGGATGGGGTTTACAAAGCTTCCCCGGTCACCCGGAGAACTGGTGCGCTCTTACCGCACCTTTTCACCCTTACCCTGCTAAAAAAGCAGGGCGGTATACTTTCTGTTGCACTTTCCTTCGCGTCGCCGCGACTCCACGTTATGGAGCACCCTGCCCTGCGGTGTTCGGACTTTCCTCAGGATCGGAATCCGATCCTGCGGTCGTCTGGATTGCTCCTGCCGCACTTAATTACCGACATACTTACTACACGCCCTGCAGTTCAGGACATGGAGGTTTCCTTTCCCCAGTAAATTATTCTCTGACAGTGGGGACAGAATTTTAAGCTGTCAAATCTCTGGAGCTCATTATACATCTGGGGGGGAATATTCATGTTGCATCCGCTGCAAATCGAATCGAATACCGGCGCAATTGCAATTCCTCTTGTCCGCTCCCTGACCATGTTGAACTTACGCATCAGCTCGGGGCTGACATTTTTCGAAATACTTCCCCACTTTTCTTCAAGCGCCGCGAGGTTCGTCTTATCCTTCTCGGTTTCATCAATTAAAATATTCTTTTCCCCTTTTATCCTTTCTTCTATTGAAAGGAATTCATTCTTCAGCCTGGAAACTTCTTTTTCAGCCGTTTCGATAACGTCAAGGTCTTTCAGCATCGCCTCTTCGATCCCGGAGTTTTTCGCCTTCATGTCGTCAATCTCTTTTAAAATCGACTGGTACTCCTTGTTCGTTTTTACTGCCGAAAGCCTCTCCTGACTTTTATTATACGAAGAAAGGTTGGCCTGATAATCCGACTCGGATGAACGGTATTTTTTCCTCAACTCGTCAATAAGCGCTTTTCCCTTTTCTATCTCCTGCGCAGCATCACTTAACTCGGCATCGAGGCCGCTTATCTTGCCGGACACGCCTGCGAGTACCGATTTAATTCTGTTTGTTTCAATTTCAATTTCCTGCAACTGAACCAAAATTCCAATCTGTTCTCTCATATTAATCATTTTTTCATAATTTTAAATAAGTTAATGGCGGCTTTGAAAGCTCTCAGCAGCTAAGAGCCTCTTTTCCCGTCTCAAATTCAGACTTTTCACGAATTTAACATAAATTCTGCCTTCGCAACAAGCCCGTCCCCTGTTTCATAAAACATCAAACGGATCACGTTCAATCCCGCAAGCCTCAACCAGAATATCATAACCGGCCTCTCTTGTCATCACGCCAAGTCTTTTGGCCAGTTCTTCAACAATAATATGCTCGGATGCAAAATGGCCTATATCTATGAGACCCAGGCCCCTCGCCTCTGCGGATTTTGCATCATGATAACGCAAATCGCCCGTAATGTAAACCTGGGCTCCTGACCTGAAAAAATCCTTCAGCAGGCCTGATCCGCTTCCCGTGCAAACTGCGGCATGAGTCACTGAAAGCCTCGGATTACCGGCAAATTTTATATTCTTTAAAGCAAGTTTACTTTTAATTTTTTCGGCAAGAATATAAAGTTCCGTCTTTTCCTCAAGCGCACCGACACGACCTATCCCTGCCGGTTTGTCATACTCACAAAGAGGGTATACGTCATATGCCATTGTCTCGTAGGGATGGCTTTTCCTGACGCTGGCAATTACATCCGGAATATCCGCTTTCCAGGCAACCGCCTCAATCCTTAACTCATCCACATCCGATATTTCACCTATTTTACCTATAAAAGGCCTTGCTGAAGATCCTGGCTTGAAAGTTCCCCTGCCTGCGCTCCTGAATGAACAGCATGTGTATGAACCGATTATTCCGGCTTTCACTTCAAACAGAGACTTAATTACATTCTGTTCATGACCTGCAGGAACATATACAACAAACTTGCACTTTCCGGATTCGCCCGACCCGCTTAGCACCCTTGTATTTTTAAGGCCTATGCGAGAGGCAAGAAGATCATTCAGGCCATCTTCAGCGCTGTCCAGATTGGTATGCGCTGAAAAAACAGCAAGCCCGCAGACCGCTGCCTTACGAATGACCGAGCCTTCCGGAGAATCGAAATCTATTGATTTTAAAGGACTGAAAATCAGGGGATGGTGAGTTATAAGGAGGTCAACCCTGTTTTTGCAGGCGGCATCAACTACATCGGATGTCGGATCAAGCGCAACCCATGCTCTTTTTACCGGCCAGTCTTTACTGCCCACCTGAAGGCCCGGATTATCCCAATCTTCAGCAAGCCTGAATGGAGCAATTTTTTCAATTAAACTTACAACATCAGATACTGTTGCAGACATCGGTAAATATCATCGTTCTGATGATCCTTTATTAATTATTGACGATATCGTAAATAAATTTTTCGCAGCCCCAGATGTCAGGTTAAAAGGGTTCAGGAATTCAGCCGGTCCGCCTTAACTCTGTATTTAAAATCCTGATAATCCGCTTTCATCTGCGTCCGAAAAGGGAATTTCTGTTCTATAACCATAAATTGCATAAAAAAGGCGTGGTTTCATGCAACCACGCCTTTTTATTAAAAATACCCGGTTTTTTAAAGCAAGCCAAATATCTCATCTTTTGATGACCTTTATTCTCACAAGTCACCCTCTTCCCGGTTAACGGGTATGGGCCCACCTGGGATCGAACCAGGGACCGACCGGTTATGAGCCGGTGGCTCTACCAGCTGAGCTATGGGCCCTCAAACCATCTTTGCGCCTGACATTTATATTTATATGAATACATTGTCAAGCACTACATTTGACGGTTTCATAAAAAATAGAGCTTTTGGCACTAAGACAAAAAAGCATAAAGGATAAAATAAAATATATAATATTTACAGATTATTGTCCTTTATGTTCTTAGTGCCCCTCATGGTTTATAAGATTAATATTTTTTGACTTTTTAAAAGGCAAGAAAATTTAATGGACATAGAAAAGTCATATTTAACCCGTTTGAGTTTTGCCGGCTCCGTTACATTTCAATGAAGTTTTTCAACTTGCGGCTTCTTGTAGGGTGTCTGAGTTTTCGTAATGCCTTGGCCTCTATCTGCCTTATACGCTCGCGTGTAACCTGAAAATCCTGTCCGACCTCTTCCAGGGTGTGATCAGCCTTCTCCCCTATTCCGAACCGCATCCTTAAAACCTTTTCTTCACGGGGAGTAAGAGTTGCAAGCACCTTTCTTGTCTGTTCGGCCAGATTCTGGTTTATCGCCGCATCAGATGGAAGCATGAATTTCTTATCCTCTATAAAATCTCCGAGATGGCTGTCTTCTTCTTCTCCTATAGGGGTTTCAAGAGATATCGGTTCCCTGGCTATCTTCAGAACCTTGCGGACTTTTTCAAGCGGAATTTCCATTTTTTCCGCAATCTCTTCGGGAGATGGTTCGCGGCCCTGCTCCTGTACAAGGTATCTTGATGTCCGGATCAGTTTGTTTATGGTTTCTATCATATGCACCGGGATACGGATAGTTCTCGCCTGGTCGGCTATAGCCCTTGTTATTGCCTGCCTGATCCACCATGTTGCATAAGTGCTGAATTTATATCCGCGCCTGTATTCAAATTTGTCAACCGCCTTCATGAGACCGATGTTCCCTTCCTGTATCAGATCCAGAAACTGGAGGCCCCTGTTCGTATATTTTTTTGCTATACTGACAACAAGACGAAGGTTAGCCCTCGTTAGTTCACTCTTGGCCAGTTTCGCATTTAATCTTCCTTCCGCAACCGAGGTCATTATCTTTTTCAATGTCCGGCAATTGGATTTCACCTGCAATTCTCTTGCTTCCATGAGTTCATGATTTTTTATTATCTCATCAAAGAGTGATGAAAGATCTTCCCTTCCAAGCTTGCAGCGCAATCTGGCCCATTTTGTGAAATAATTCCTTGATTTAATATTTGCCTTGAGTTCCGACATCGACGAACCCGTCTTCTCGGCACAACTCATAATCTTTTTTTCAATCGACTCGAACCAGCCTATGTGTCCTTTCATGGCCGATTCAATCCTGTCAAGAACACCACTTTCAAGTCGCCATTCTTTAAGAAGTTCAAATATTTTATTGTTATTTGCGGATATCAGCTTTTTTACCCTCCGCTGTTCATCCTTGTCAATTTTTGGGGCATAGAGTATACTGCGTAATTCCTTGTTTTCATGATGTATATCTTTTATAGAATGGATAGCCTTAATGAAATTATCCACCTGGATCATCTCGTCGACATAGGTATCACCTTCGTCAAAATCTTTCAGAACGTGTTTAGGGCGGAGGGATCCGCTTTCGATCTGCATTCCCAGATCTATTATGCAGTCAACTCCAGTAACAGTGTCAATCAGGGCTCTTAAAACCTCCTGCTCTCCATCTTCAATTTTCTTGGCTATATCAACTTCACCCTCCCTGCTCAAAAGGGTAACAAGACCCATTTCGCGAAGGTACATCTTGACCGGATCGGTAACTGTTCCGAAATTTGCCGCCGAGGCTTCACCGCGCTTTACCTTTTTATCCTTTATCCCTTTTTCGCCACCTGATTTATGTTTACTTTCATCGACGATTTCGATGTCCTGATCGTCAAACAGCATAAGAGTTTCATCTATCCTGTCCAGAGAAAGGACATTATCAGATATGCCTTCACTAAGTTCATTATAGGTTATATATCCCTGATTTTTTCCTTTTGATATCAAATCTTTAAAACTTTCTTTATGCAAAGATCTGGAACTTTCTTTTTTTGAGACAGGCACCTTTGCCACTCTCTTTTTGGTTTTTTTCATTTTTATTTCCCGTTTTTCAGCGGATTTCTTAGTCATAGAGTTTCGCCTCCCGAAGCTTTCAGGTTATATTTCTTTTTTTCCTGTGCCTGAATCTGCTTTTCTCTCAATAATTCCAAAAGCAGCTTTTCATCCTTTGTTTCTTCAGCCGCCTTTATTCTTTTCGTGCTTGTATCTGCATGCCGTTTCCGGCTGGATTCAAACTGTGTCATCAGTCTTATGCAACCTTCCCTTGTCCAGACCTCTTCATTAATGGCAAGAAATGCCGCTATGCGGTCTTTCTCCTCATTATCAAAGACCTGTATTACACCCTGTGCTTTAGTCTCCAGCAAACTACTTTCTTTAATGATGTCATTCCCCATCGATTTTAAAATTTCATCTGTAAAATTGTTCAACAGATTACGTTTTATTATTTCCGGAAGTATCTCGGGAAATTGAAGCATCATGGCTATTATCCGCTGTTCAAGTCTGCTTCCTTTCCCTATGCCTGATACAGAAGCATTCTTTCCGACGAAGCCTTCAACTCCACTGACCGCCGTAATATCGCCTCCGTTTGCCCTGTGTATGGTATTCCCATTTTTCCTGCCTGCCCGCGCTTCTTTGACTCTCTCATGAATTGCGGATTCATCAATGTCAATTTTCTCAGAAAGCTCTCTTATATAAAGAGACATAGCAACTTCATCCGCTATTGAAGCAAGAGCTATTTTCAGCTCCGAGATCACCCTGATCTTTCCCTCGACAGATAAACCATGTTTTTTTATCGCGCTGTTAATTAAAAAAGATACAGCCCCAAGAGATCTTGAGACAGCATTCCTGAAAGATTCAGCGCCAAACTTTACAAGGTATGAATCAGGATCATATCCTGCAGGAAGCACGAGGATCCTTGCATCGGCATATCCGCTGTCGAATATCTCGATGCTCCTGTATGCCGCCTTTATACCTGCATCATCCGAATCATAAACAAGTATGAATTTACCGTCTTTCCCGATAATCCCTCTCAACATTTGCACATGTTCAGGTGTAATGGCTGTCCCCAGTGTAGCTACGCTGTTTCTCATACCGTGCTGATGTAGAGAAAGAAGATCAAAGTAACCTTCGACGATATAAACGGTTTCGGTAATCCTGCACTCGCCCCTGGCAGCATTAAGACCGTACAGAGAGCGGCTCTTGCTGAATATCGCAGTTTCGGGTGAATTAAGGTATTTTGGAAGCGAATCGTCCATGACCCGCCCTCCGAAACCGATAACCTGTGAATTCGGATCAAATATTGGGAAAATTACCCTGTCCCTGAAGCGGTCATAAAAACCCTGTGAATTGCTCCTTTTGATTATCAATCCGGCTTTTTCAATCTGCTCCTGAAGTATCTTTTTTTTAGTCAGGTAGTTGTAAAGAGAACTCCAGCTTTCTGGAGCATATCCAATATGATAATTTTGGATTGTTTTTTCAGATATCTCCCTTTTGTTAAGATACGCAAGCGCTCTTTTGCCCGAACTGCCTTCAAAAAGGGACCCGCAGAAAAAATCCATAGCCTGTTTATTGATGGAAATCAGGCTTTCTTTTTCGTTTATCCTTTTTTTTTGTTCCGGCGTCATGGATTCCGCCGGAATATCAATTCCGTATTTACCGGCAATATATTTTACAGCCTCCGGAAAAGTCATTCCCTCTTTTTTCATCAGGAAAGCAAATACGTTTCCCCCGGCACCGCATCCGAAACAATAAAATATCTGTTTTTCATCGCTTACTGTAAAAGAGGGGGTTTTCTCTGCATGAAAAGGGCATAATCCGAGATGGTTTCTCCCGGATTTTTTTAACAGCACAAATCCGGAAATAATATCCACGATATCCGCAGCATTTCTGATTTCTGTAATTTTTTCTTCGGGAATAAAAAACGCCAAGAAGAGCACCCTCCACTTTATGGAACAGAAATAACACCTGACAACGGAAGGTCTTTAATAATAGAGATGGTTATCAATAGCTTACTATTTATCCAAGAAAGTATACACCTATAAAACAGTTTTATAGTAACCTCGATGAACTGTTAACCTCTTTCCGTAATTAAATTTTTAATTTAACCACCGAAGCAATTTATGTCAATATATTTTGAGATAATTTTAATGATGATTATAAAATTACAACGGTTTCGTAAAAATACTCTGATATGCCCACTCTGTTTTTTTAGGGATTTTTATGAATTTATCAAGAAGGGTTTGCCTTGATTTTTCCGGCAATTGCGACAGCCTCCTTAAAATCAAGTGTTCCGCTGTAAATGGCTTTTCCCGTGATAACACCCACTACCCCGAAACTTTCGAGGGAAAATACCCTTTTTATATCTTCTATTGTTGAAACACCTCCCGATGCGACTACGGGTATTGATATCGATTCCGCGAGGAGGCGGGTCTCTTCAAGATTAGGCCCCGTCTCCATTCCGTCTCTGTATATATCCGTAAAATTAATCGCCGCGACTCCGCAATCTTCATAAATCCTTGCAAGATCCGCGGCTTTCATATCCGTTGTTCTGGTCCATCCCTCTATTGCAACCAGGCCTCTCCGGGCATCAATTCCGACCACTATTCTTCCTGGGTATAGCCTGCATGCATTCTTTACAAGTCCCGGGTTTCTGTGCGCCTCAGTTCCGATGACAACTCTTGTAACACCTATATCGATATACATACCGATTGTCTCTTCGTTTCTTATCCCTCCGCCTATCTGAACCCCGGCTTTTACCCTTGATAATATTTTTCTGATGACCGGAAGATTCCGGGGTCTTTTTTCAAAGGCACCATCGAGGTCGACAACATGAATTAATTCAGCCCCCTCATTCTCCCATCGTTCTGCCATGGCAGCCGGGTCATCCGAGAAAACCGTCTCACGGTTCTTTTCTCCCTGCCGGAGCCTTACGCATTTTCCGTCTTTTATATCTACAGCGGGTATTATAATCATTTTGAGAAAAATATTTGAAGCATGCTCTCAAGACCTGAAGTCGCCAGATCTTCGGCACCAATCCATTCTCCTTTCCGTTTAATGAAAGAGCCTATCTCGAAAAGATTCTCGCTGAGCGGACGCTGGGTTTCATCAATATGCCCAGTCCAGACAACACGTCCGTCAGATACGTCTACAAAATGCAGATCGAAGGCAATGGAAGCAGGCGATTCAACCGAATAGCTTGATCCTGCCCGCTCTCTGAAACGGTATATATATCCTGTTATGACTGTATCTGCTCCGAGTAGCCGTCCGTTTTCAGCTATCTTTTTGACTTCGGAAGACATGCTTTCGTTTCCGGTGTTGAAACCACCCGAGAGGATCCCAGCCTCACCCGGATATATAATTTTAAAATCTGTACGGTTTTTAAGCAATGAAATAAGATGTTTAGTCATAACAACATCTGCGCCTTCCGCAATATTTCCGGTCATAAATACCTTCCCGCATATCGGACATCGCAAGTTATTCTCCGTGCCATTCGATACAGAAATATTCTTAAAAGGCAGAACCAGAACATTTTTTATGCTTTCAGGCGAAGATACCAATTCTGGTGGAACCATGCGGGCGCTGCAGGCCGGCATGATCAAAAAAAATGAAAGCAGCAGGCAGCATAATTTAAAACCTGATAATATTTGCTTTTTCATAATTTCCCCGGGAAACACTCATACATTGTGGAGTGCCGCGTAAACATGAAGTTTAAAGGTTTTCTCCTGATTAAAGAACTCCTTTTGTTGAACATATACCGTTTATGCGTTCATCAATTGAAGTTGCCTGATCAAGAGCTCTCCCTGCGGCTTTGAAAACAGATTCGATTATGTGATGTTCATTCTGGCCGTAAAATACGTTGATATGAAGATTCATACCGCCTTTCGTGGAAAAAGCCCTGAAAAATTCCCTCGCAAGGCTTATATCAAAATTTCCCCCCGGAAACGGCATGGGAGTGACATTATAAACAAGATATGGCCGATTTGACAGATCAACCGCAACCGAAGCCAGAGCATCGTCCATCGGAACAGTAACATTTCCGAAGCGCTTTATGCCCTTCCGGTCCCCAAGAGCCTTGTCAAGCGCATTCCCCAGGACAAGGCCGACATCTTCGACCGTGTGGTGGAAGTCGACTTCAATATCGCCCCTTGCGGTTATGAACAGATCAAAAAACCCGTGCGCTGAAAAAAGAGAAAGCATGTGATCAAAAAAAGGGACACCAGTGTTTATCTCGTGCTTCCCGGTTCCGTCAAGGCAAAGCTTTAAACTAATCGCGGTCTCTTTAGTTTTGCGGTCGACATTGGCTGTACGTTCCATATAAGCAACCTTTAGTTTCCAACCGGGAAATTGACCTTTTGAGCGATCTCGTTGTCAATCTGCTGGATTTTCCTGAGCTTGCCCCCCAAAAATTGTCTGTATTCCGGCTGGAATCTCAACTGTGTCAAAAATTTGTTTCCGTATGAACACTATTTACGGCATTCTGGTGGAGATGAGGGGGTTCGAACCCCTGGCCTCGGCGTTGCGAACGCCGCGCTCTCCCAACTGAGCTACATCCCCACTTTTTTATGTTTATTACCAAATCATAAAGAAACGGTCAATTTAAAAAAATTTATTTTTGCGGCAAAATATGGTAAAGTAATCAGAAAGTTTACAAAAACAACCGTCAGATCAGAAACCACTGGAGAACCGATAAATGGGTTACAAGGTTATTCTTAATGATGCTTTCAAGCGTTTTACGCTTGACCAGGATAAAATAAAATCACCTGAAGAAACCGTAAAAATCTTCAAGGAAAAGCTGGAAACACTCGATCTTGATATTCTCCGGAACACAGAAAGAATTGATAACGGGAGACTCGGCATACCGGTTTACTTCAGCAGATGCGGCAAGGATGCCTCGGCAGTTACGGGAACTAAAAAACAGATGGGAAAAGGGGCAACTCCATCCCAGGCCGAAGCAAGTGCCGTGATGGAACTTTCGGAAAGATTCAGTTTTTTCTCTTTTTGTGGTAATCCGGAAAATTTTTTCTACGAAAAATATTCAAATATCAGGGACGCCGCAATTTCTTTCGACATGATTGCAAAGTCCGTTCATGACTCTTTAGAAGATACTGTAACAACCCGCAAAATTTTTGAAAATCTGAAGCTGAAATGGACACGGGCCTATAACCTGACAAGAAATGAGGAAGTGCTTATACCATTTAACTGGTTTTACATGATTAACGAATTCAACGGACCTTCAGCCGGAAACTGCGTTGAAGAGGCTCTGAGTCAGGGAATATGCGAAATAGTTGAAAGACACGTTTCATCGATAATCGGCAGCAACAGCCTTAAGGTTCCCGGAATCAACCCTGACTCGGCAACCGATCCCATGGTAGTCGAAATGCTGAAAAAATACAGCTGCGCCGGAATCAGGCTTTTTATCTCGGATTTTTCCATGGGTCTCGGCATACCTACGGTCGGAGTGCTGGCTTACGACCCTTCAACCCTTCCGGATAAAAGTGAAATAGTGTGGACAGCGGGAACGACCCCGGCCCCCCAAAAGGCTTTAAGCAGAGCTCTTACGGAAACAGCACAGCTTGCCGGGGATTTCAACACATCCGCTAATTATGTCGCAAGCGGCCTTCCTAAATTCAAATCGACGGGTGAAGCCCGCTTTATTACCGAAGCGCAAACAACTGTAAATATTCAAAGCCTGCCGGATATTTCAGACAACAATATCAAAATCGAGGTGGAAAACCTTACCGCTGCTCTCGCTCAAAAAGGATTTGAAGTAATAGTAGTCAATACCATGCATCCAAAGCTCCAAATACCGGCCTTTTACACCATCATTCCCGGAGCGCATTTCCGGGAAAGGGCAACCGGCACAAGCGTAGGCTTGTTCTGTGCAAAGATCATTGTTGAAAACAGCAAACCGGAAGAAGCCCTTCGTGAATTGCAGAGAATCGACGAAATGCTTCCCGGAAAATACTACCTGCAGTTTTACACAGGACAATCATATCTTGCGTTGAATAACCCTGTATCGGCTCTCTCTTATTTCAGGAAAGCCTTCGCACTCAAGCCTCCTGAGCAGGATATGCCCAGCATTTTTTCATACATGGGAATTTGTTACAAGGAAATGGGGGAATACCGGCAGGCTCTCGCCGTATTGAAAGAAGGTGAAAAATATGACAAGGAAAGAACCGATATCTATAACCTGATGGGGTTCTGTCACTTCAAGCTTAAGGAGCACGATGCGGCTATCGAGGATTTCAGGAAGGCTATAGAAATAAATCCCGGCTCGGCTATCGACTACGCGAACCTTGCATCAAACTACCGTGACATCGGCCAAAAGGAAAAAGCCTTATATTATTACAGGGTGGCCCTAGAGCTTGATCCTTCGATAGAGTTCGCGCTGATAAACCTTAGCAAACTGCTTCAGGAATGATGCGAGAGCTTTGCATAACATATTCAAGGACTGGCATGGGTAATCTATTTTGCCGTTTAGTAGGAATGGAAGTAAGACTCCGTCAGCGGCAGCAGTTCCACTCCTATCAGACCTGTACAGCCCCAGTGAATATAAGCCCACGAAGCCATTATTTAGTCTCCGCCTGTGCCTCTTTATTGACAGTCAGGAAGCGTTGTCATGTTTCGTAAAAATTCCCTGTTAAACGGCAGATCCAGTTACCTGCATAGGCTTCAAAGGACATGTTATTCAAAGGCCTCATTATGAAACAGCTTTCCATAACTCACATTAATTAAGGTAATAGCTTGTAACTTTTAAGATTTTATGTTATGGAGCTACCAGGTTCAACTTAAGCGGTAAAACAGGGGGATATTTATTGATTGGAACAACCGCTTGTGTTTGAAAAAAATATAATACCGGAAGGAAATAACAGGTTATGTCAAAAAAACATCCTGAATGTCCGTTATATAATCCGTTAAATTGCAAAGAATATTATAATCCGAAGCTGTGTGCCTTTGTGAGAAAGGACAGAATCTGCCTGAAAAAGAAAAAGCCGAAAGCAAAACCGAAGGAAGAAGAATAACCGGGAGTATCAAGCATGTCCTGCTTTTAAAGAAAGAAGCGTGGGATCTATTCCCATATTTTTTGCAGTTTGCTCCCACCTCGATTCAACCTCTGTCTTAAAAATAATCTCCTCCGATACTGAACATGTAAGCCATGCGTTTTGCCTTATTTCGGATTCGAGCTGGTCTGGCCCCCAGCCCGCACATCCAAGGGCAATCATGCAAGATTGAGGCCCTTTGTCTTCAGCTATTGCAGTAAGGATGTCAATCGTATTGCTCATGGCAAGAAACGGGGTAATCATAAAGCATCCTTTCCAGGTAAACGGCGGTCCGTGAAGAATGAATATTTCACCGGTATGCACAGGTCCGCCGAGAAATATAGGTATAGTCCCTGCGAGCGGAACATAATCTATCCTTAGTTCTTCAAAAATATCCTTTCCCTTAATCGAAGAGCTCATCCTGTTTATAACTATCCCGAGAGCGCCTTCCGAATTATGTTCCGAAATACATGTCACTGTCCTTGAAAAATTCAAATCGGCAAGGTCAGGCATGGCCAGCAGAAATTGTCCTTTAAGCGTAACAGACAGATTATCTTCCATATACCCCTGTACTCCGGCGATTTACCGCCTCGTCTTAAGCTTATCGAGCAATTCGATCCTGTTATTGCTTAATGCAAGATCAAACCATTCGAAGAATAACGGAACAAGAGTTTTTTTCAGTTCCTTCTCCTTCTCCGACCTGATTTTCTCAAGCTCTGAAAGGGCCTCTATAAGATCACTCCTGTCCGGATCCTGTTCCAGCATCTTATGGTATATTCCGGCGGCCTTATCGTATAAACCCTGTCCGGCAAATACCTTTGCCATGGTAACAGTATTGAAATCACTATCCTCAGCCATTCATCTCTTCTCCCAGAATAATCACCACTATTTTTTTTCACCTGCCGCTACTGATTCGGTTTTCTTTTCAATCTTGAAAATAATTTCATTTTTCCCGATCATGCCCAGTTCCCTTCTGGCAACATTCTCAATGTATTCAGGATCATGTTTCAACCGTTCTATCTCATTATACATGGAGTTGTTTTCCCGCGCAAGTTCTTCATTTTTCTTAATAAGGATATTTCTTTCTTTTTTGACCCGGTTCAACTCAAGAAGGGAATCATCACCGAAAATAACCAGTAGAAAAAATGAAAAAATTGCAACCATCCCTATGCTTAACAGTATTTTATGCTTTTTAGTCAACTTTATTTGCCCCTTCCGGCCAAAGCAATAAGACTCTTTATTTCATTACTCTTAATTAAAAAAGATAAAACGGCGTATGAAATTATACCGGTTAATATGCAACAGGTGACACCTGACAGCAGGCCTCCAAAAGATAAATTTTCAACAGGCATAATACATGATGCAAGAGCATAGACAATGCCTCCCATGATCAACGAACAAGTCACAATTTTATAAACCGATTCTTTCAGCCTCTTTACCATCAGGGGTCCAATTTTTATATCAAGCGCCAGCAGGAGAAGCACAACATTCAGCATGGAAGACAATGAAGTTGCCAGCGCAAGCCCTCCATGTTTCAGCGGCTTCATCAGCAAAAGGCTGAGAACGACATTTGCCAGAAAAGATATTAAAGCCGTAATTACAGGAGTTCTCGTATCCCTGAGCGCGTAATAAACCGAAACAATAATTCTTACTGAAGCAAACGCCCACAGACCTGTACTGTAATACAAAAGGGCCTGGGCAGTCAATGCCGCGGTTTGTGCGTCAAATTCTCCCCTTTTAAAAAGGAGCGCTACAATCGGCTCCCTCAAAACAATAAGGCCTATCATGCAGGGAAACGTGATAAACATGACAATTCTAAGAGAGTAATCGAAAGTCTCTCTAAATGCTTCCATTTCATTCCCGGAAGCCTGCCGGGAAAGAGCTGGAAATATGGCCGTTGCGGCAGATATTGCAAAAATCCCCAGAGGCAACTGAACAAGCCTGTCGGCATAGTACAAGTAAGAAACACTCCCTTCAGGCAGGAACGAAGCCAGCAGCGTTCCAATAAGGATGTTTATCTGGTATACCGCTGCTCCGAATATGGCCGGCAACATGAGGGTTCCAACCTCTTTTAAGCCGGGATGATATATACCGGAGCTCTTCCCGAAATATACTCCTTTTTTTATAAGAAACGGAATCTGTACCGCAAGCTGCAGAAAACCGCCGACCAGCACTCCTACGGCAAGAAATTTTGCAGGTTCTCCGGAGCCGGATGGAATAAACAGCAGCGCCGCTATCATCGATATATTCAATATGGCCGGCGCAAAAGCCGGCGCTGCGAAATGACCCAGAACATTAAGAATGCCAGTGAAAAGAGCCACAAGACATATAAAAAACAAGTAGGGAAACATTATTCTCGTAAGAGACACGGTAAGCGTATATTTTCCGGCTGTATCCGAAAAACCCGGGGCGATTAGCCTTACAATCAAGGGAGATAATATTATTCCGAAAATTACAGCAACAATCAATATTAACGAAAGAAGCCGCGCCGCCGACCCGGCAAGCCTGTCGGCTTCATTTTTTCCCTGTTTTGTAAGGTACTCCGCAAAGACAGGAATGAAAGATATGCTGAGCGATCCCTCGGCAAACAGCCTTCTGAAAAGATTGGGAATCCTGAATGCCACAAAAAAAGCGTCTGAACCGAGTCCTGCACCGAAGTACCACGCTATGACAATATCCCTTACAAAGCCTAATATTCGGCTAAGCAGTGTAGCGCTGCCCAACACTGCCACGGCTTTTGTCACAACTCTTTTTTCATGCTCAGGCATAAATATACCCCGATCTCTCAAGCTCCCCGGGCAGACACATAGATAGTTTTAAAGAATATCCCGATCAGGCAAATATGGGTTATTAAAGGCTCTAAAATAAAACATGTTGCAAACTTGTTATAATTTAATCTAATATTTCTTGACAGGTTCCATACTTTTTTGTAAGTAGACGCTCTTAAAAAAATCAACAAAAGGAGTTATTAATTTGGCAAATCATAAATCAGCTTTAAAACGTGCACGTCAGAATGAAATAAGGCGCCTGCGCAACAAATCCACCAAAACCATGGTAAAGAATATCGTAAAGGATGTGAGGATTGCGGCTGGCAGCAGCGAAAACAGGGAATCGTCCCTGAAAAACCTAAATAAAGCAAAATCGGTTGTCGACAAGGCAGCAAAAAACGGTGTGATTCACAAGAGAACCGCCTCCCGGAAAATATCCCGCCTTTCGAAACTGGTCAACAACACAAAATAACGATTTTATGTTTTGCCGGGATATCCTATGTTTTCCCGGCAAAACATTTCATTTTTCCTTAAAAAGGCTAAAAATTGTCCGTCATCCTGTTATAAACTTTTTCTGCAAGCCTTTTTGAAAGAACCTCAATAGCTGTGCGCCTCTGTTTCTCGGTTTCAATCTTGTCCCCCATGACTGCAAATGCCTGATCTGCGGAAATATCTTTTCCTGTCCATATGATATTTCCACTCCTGTCTTTTAATTTCAAGCCAAGAACAACCTTTACGCGCCTTTCAAGAGAAGTGTGATCACCCTTGTGCGAAATCGCCTCATCATTAGCAGATTCGATTGTCCCTGTCAGATATGCTTCGGCATCATCAATTTTTGCCACAACCTTGCCGTTTCTCGTAAACTCATAGATAAGATCATTTGTGATTATGTTTTGAATCCCGCTTTCAGCTGTTTTGTTTTCAAGAACCGATATGCTTACTTTCCTGACGGCTCCGGGCAGTTCGCCACCTCCTGCAAACTTGTAAGCGCATCCGCAAAGCAATAATGCAGCGAAGATAAACATTATTGCCGCAAACCGTATCTTTATCAAAATAATCCCTCCCGTATTTTATACCTTCATAAAAAGCAATTTTATGCCGCTTTGCGGCAATCTATATTCGACGAACTCGTTGGAAGTCTGAATATGCTCTCTTAATGAGCCTTTTGGGGATTTTTAAATCACTTCGCTAAATCACAAGAAGGTTTGGGCTGACGCCCTCAAAGGCTTGCGATTTTTAACGCTCAGTTCTTTAAAAATCTGTTTCCCAAAAATCTCAAATCCGTTCGCATATGACTCCCAACTGGTTCATTATAATAGATGAGTTCGTTGAAAGTCATTCTCACACAAGGATCACAGATAACTAAAAGGAATAACTTAATGTTTTCAACAGGCTTTTCTTCGTGCCCTTGTGGCTTCTTGCGAATAATCAACTTCTTACGAAGCCGTCATATTTCATGTAACAATGTTCACAAGCTTTTTCTTAACAACAATAATCTTTTTAATCTTCTTGTCCTGAATAAACTTCCTGACATTCGAATCCGATATCGCCCTCTCTTTGATTGCATCGTCATCAGCGCCGGGATTAATGTTGAATTTACTTCTCAGCTTTCCATTAACCTGGACTACAACAAGAAGATCATCTTCTATAAGCGCGTCTTCTCTGTATCCGGGCCACGGGGCGAGCAGCACGCTTTCATTGTGCCCCAGGACTTCCCACAATTCCTCGGCAAAATGAGGAACAATGGGCGACAGCAGAAGCGTGACCGTCTCCATGGCAAAACGCATCACCCCAGCTTTTTCATGATTACGTTCATTTGTTCCAAGAACATACATCATGTTGACCAGTTCCATTACTGCGCTTATGGCAGTATTGAAGTGGAACCTCTCTTCAATATCATTTGTGACTTTTAATATCGTCAGGTGCGTCTTCTTACACAGCTCTCTCAGGCCGCCTTCAAGCAGTCCCGGATCACCGGCAAACGATTCGGAAGTTTTTATAGTTTCAATCCATTTTTTTGCAAGCCTCCATACTCGCGTTAAAAAACGGTATCCTCCTTCAACCCCCTGCTCGCTCCACTCCAGGTCTCTTTCAGGAGGAGCCGCAAAAAGGCAGAAAAGCCGGGTTGTATCCGCCCCGTACTTATCAAGCAGAAAGTTGGGATCAATGACATTTCTTTTTGATTTGGACATCTTTTCAACACGCCCTGTAACAACTTCTTTTCCGCATTTTGTGCATGTGCGTTTTCCTGTATCCCCGGCAACTTCTTCAGGGAACAGATAACCGTGATCCGGACATGAAACAGTCTCTTTGCAGACCATGCCCTGGGTCAAAAGTCTCGTAAAAGGTTCCTTGTACCCGACAAGTCCGATATCCTTGAGTACGCGTGTGAAATACCTCGAATAGAGAAGATGCAATATGGCATGTTCAACTCCGCCTATGTACTGGTCAACAGGCATCCAATAATCAACCGCATTTTTATCAAAAAGGCCATCCCCGAATTTCGGGCTGCAATAACGTTCAAAATACCATGAAGACTCAACGAAGGTATCCATGGTATCGGTCTCTCGTGCCGCATCATCAATTCCGCATCTTGGGCATTTTGTTCTGTTAAAGTATTCAAGCGACGGCAGAGGAGACTGTCCTCCCTCAAGCAGAGCCTCATCTTCAGGAAGCAGTATCGGAAGATCTTTTTCCGGCACAGGCACAATGCCGCATTTTTTACAGTGAACTACAGGTATAGGGGCGCCCCAGTAACGCTGCCTTGAAATGCCCCAGTCGCGCAGCCTGTAACTGACTGTCTTTTCCCCGATTCCGTTTTTCTCAAGATAAGCCGCAACTTCATCAAGGGCTTTTCTGTTATTCATGCCGTCAAACTGCCCGGAATTGACCATGATGCCGTCGCCGTCATATGCCGCTGCCATTGCCGAAGGATCGAGGTCGCTGTCATGCGGTTTGACAACAACAATGATTTCAAGTCCGTATTTTTTTGCAAAATCGAAATCCCGCTGATCATGCGCAGGAACTGACATGACGGCGCCTGTACCGTATTCCATCAGGGCAAAGTTGGCCGTGTATACCGGCATGCGCTTTCCGCTTAAGGGATTGATACACCATGCGCCGGTAAACACCCCTTCCTTTTCATAATTATCGATCGATCTGCTTGACCTGTCCTGCAGCGATATCCGTTCGACGAAATTCAGTACTATCTTCTCCTGTTCCTTTCCCTTTGAAAGCTTAAGCACAAGGGGGTGTTCCGGAGCAAGGCACATGAAAGTAGCGCCGAAAACAGTGTCCTGCCTTGTTGTAAAAACAGGAATATACTCATCAGAATTATCAACGGGAAAACTTATCCGAGCGCCGATGCTTTTTCCTATCCAGTTTTTCTGCATGGTCGTGACTTTTTCCGGCCACCCCGGAAGCATTTCACAATGCGAAAGAAGATCTTCGGCATACTCCGTTATCCTGAAAAACCATTGATTCAGCTTCTTCTGGCGGACCTGCTTCCCGCACCTCCAGCACATACCCGCTTCCACCTGTTCATTTGCAAGAACAGTACTGCATGAATCGCACCAGTTGACAAACGACTCCTTTCTGTATGCATTCCCCATCTCATACATCTTTAAAAAGAGCCATTGTTCCCAGCGGTAATATTCGGGCCTGCAGGTTGCTATCTCTCTGTTCCAGTCATATGAAAACCCCATCCGTTTCAGCTGCATGCGCATGTAGTCGATATTCTGGTAGGTCCATGCTGCCGGATGTGTCTTGTTTGCTATCGCCGCATTTTCAGCCGGCATGCCGAAAGCATCCCATCCCATGGGATGGAGAACATTAAATCCCCTCATCCTTTTGTATCTCGCAACCACATCACCTATCGTGTAGTTTCTAACATGCCCCATGTGAATTTTTCCCGAAGGATACGGGAACATTTCGAGAAGATAATATTTTTTTTTCTCAGGATCTTCCGTAACGTTAAACAGGCCGGATTTATCCCAGCCGGATTGCCATTTTGCCTCTATAACCTCAGGTAAGTACTTTTCTTCCATTGTAAGTTAGAACCTCTTGTTAAATACGCCAAATTCTAATGGCTTTATATTTTTAAATAATGTAATAACAGACCTGACCGTTAAAAACAGTGCCTTCTAATGCCATAATATAATATAAATAGCAAGGATGGGAGAATATTTTTGAGAGAAGATCTAAAATTATTTGTTTGACTTACAAATGGCAATTACATATTCAAGTAAAAATTCAGCAGATTCCAATTATATATAGAATAATGATTTAAATCATACAGATACAACAAAGATATAACCAAGGAAATATACATGAGCAGCAAGATTATGATAAATGCGGTTGATCCGGCCGAGTGCCGAATTGCAAAGGTAAAAGATGGTAAACTTGAAGAATTTCATATTGAAAGTGCGGCAAGAGAGATTACCCACAGCAACATTTACAAGGGAACTATCGTACGGATAGAGCCCAGCCTTCAGGCTCTTTTTGTCGAGTATGGAGCCGAACGCCACGGTTTTGTGCAAAAACATGAGATACACAGTGATTACTTTCAGGACAACGATTCGGGAAACCGTTCAATAACCGGCATCGTCAAACAGGGGCAGGAGCTATTGGTGCAGGTTACAAAGGATCCGTTCATGAAAAAGGGAGCCATGCTAACCACTTACATTTCCCTGCCGGGAAGATTCATAGTCCTGATGCCGGGAAGCGAAGGGCTCGGGGTATCCCGTAAAATCGAAGATGAAGAGGAGCGTAAAAGGCTGAAAGAAATAATAAGCTCAATAAAAATCCCCGAGGGATTCGGCATTATAGTCAGGACAGCAGGCATAGGGTGCACAAAAGCCCAGATATCCGGAGATCTTGCCTATCTTTTAAGGCTCTGGAAAAACATAAAGGGCAATGTCATGAAAGTCAAAGCCCCTGCACTGTTGTACAAGGAAAGAAATCTCGTGGTCAGGTCTATCCGGGATTATTTTACTCCGGATGTGAATGAAATCCTCATAGATGACCAGGCCGTTCACCGTGAAGCCAAAGATTTTATAAAAATTATATCGCCGAAGCATTCAACGATTGTAAAATTATACAAGGAAGATAAACCGATATTCACAAAATTTCAGCTTGAAAGCCAGATTGATTCCATTTTTGAGAACAGGGTCAAACTTAAATCGGGAGGCTCCATAGTCATCGAGCAGACTGAAGCTCTTGTTGCCATAGATGTCAATTCAGGCAAAGCAACTCAGACAAAATCGGTTGAACAGACGGCCCTTGCAACAAACCTTGAAGCCGCCGAAGAGATAGCGCGCCAGCTCCGCTTGAGGGATTTGGGTGGCCTTATAGTTGTTGACTTCATAGACATGAGAGATTCGAAACACAATCTCGAAGTCGAAAAAAACCTGAAAACTTTTGTCAGGGACGATAAGGCCAGAATCAAGTTCGGCAAGATTTCAAGGTTCGGAATAATGGAGATGTCAAGGCAGAGAATAAGACCGTCAATCGAATTCGGAAGCTTTGAACCATGTAAGCATTGCCGCGGAAAAGGAGTTACACCATCCCCTGAAACACAAGGGCTCAGTTTTTTGCGTAAGCTTAATCTCGAAACATTGAAGGATGAAACAAGTTCAGTTCGGGGAATCGTTCCATCCAACGTGGCTGATTACCTTTTAAATAAAAAGCGTAGGGAAATACTTGATCTGGAGAAGAGGCGCAATTTAACAATACGCATAGAAGGAAGTGATTCAATGTTTCCGGGCGAATCTGAAATCATCAGTGATAAGACGTGATGTTGACACCCTTTTTTTATTCCTGTATCAAAGGCACAAAGTGAAAAGGCCGAAAATTAAATTTTATACATCGAATATTGAAAAGCTAAAAGCATCGAATAAAATGAAATTCAAGGAGTTGAGGATTCAAGGGGTCAAGATCTCAAACGGATCAAGTAAATAGAAAACAGGTGGAAAAAGAGTAAAGAGTGAAGGGCGGAAAAACCGAAGATCGTATATCGAAAAAAGAACAACGAATCACGATTCACGAACAACGACATACGGCTTTTCGAACCAGAAAACATGCACCTGAACCCCTGAGCCCTCGAATCCCGCACCTTTTTCTCCCGGCCAATCGGGAGAAAAATCAATAATTACGGATAGAATATATGATAAAAAGATATACAAGAAAAGTCATGGGCGACATCTGGACCGATAGCAACAGGTATAAAACCTGGCTGAAAGTTGAAATACTGGCCTGTGAAGCCATGGCTCAAGCCGGAAGAATTCCCGTGGCCGCCCTTGACGTGATTAAAAAAAAGGCGGACTTTAAAGCCGACAGGATCACCGAAATCGAGAAGATTACAAGGCATGATATCATAGCATTTCTTACGAATGTCGCGGAATATGTCGGTCCAGACTCAAGATACATACACTTAGGCCTCACCTCATCAGATATTCTCGACACGAGCATGTCGTGCCTTCTTAAAGAAGCCGGCGCAATAATTCTTTCCGGCTGCGACAATCTCATGGATGCCATCAGAGAAAAGGCCTTTAAATACAAAGAGACTTTGATGATAGGCCGTTCCCACGGGATTCATGCTGAGCCCATAACTTTCGGCCTCAAAATGGCCGTATGGTATGATGAAATGAAACGTAATAAAAAACGGTTTGAAAGCGCCGTTGAAACAGTAAGTTACGGGAAAATATCAGGCTCTGTCGGCACCTTTGCGAACATATCTCCGCAGGTCGAGGAATATGTGTGCAGGAGTCTTTGTTTAAAACCGGCCCCGGCCTCGACCCAGATTATCCAGAGAGACAGGTATGCCGAATATTTCACGAGCCTTGCCATAATGGCATCCTCAATCGAAAAGATGGCTCTTGAAATCAGGCACCTTCAGAGAACAGAAGTCCTTGAGGCCGAAGAATACTTTTCAATAGGACAGAAAGGTTCCTCGTCGATGCCCCACAAGAGAAACCCGGTAGGCTCTGAAAACATGTGCGGCTTGGCAAGGGTAATAAGGTCAAATGCGATGGCGGCCCTTGAAAACATACCCTTATGGCATGAGAGGGACATAAGCCATTCCTCGGTTGAAAGAATCATAGCACCGGACAGCACCATACTTATCGATTACATGCTGTACAGGTTTACAGGCATAATCAAAAATCTTGTCGTATACCCTGAAAGAATGGCCGAAAACCTCGGCAGGCTGAAGGGGCTTATTTTTTCGCAGCAAATTCTTCTATCTCTCGCCGAATCAGGGGCAACCCGTGAAGATGCGTACCAGATGGTACAGGCTCACGCCATGAAGGTATGGGAGGAAAATCAGGATTTTAAAACCCTTATTACCGAAGATACAAAGATACGCGGTTTGCTCGGAAAAGAAAAAATTGAAGAAATATTTGACGTATCATATCATTTAAAGTATATCAGCGCCATTTTTGAACGGGTTTTCTGCAGCAGCTGAATTATGGAGACTATGAGTCTCTGTCTCTGTTAAAAGCATCTTTATTAAAAATGTAAGGAGGTCGTATTTTGACAAGTATAGCATACGCAATGGGCCAGGGAGGAGGAGCTTCAGGACAGGGGGCCGGCGGTTTTACGGCATTCATCCCGCTGATTCTCATGTTCGTTATTTTCTATTTCCTGCTTATCAGGCCTCAGCAGAAAAAAGCAAAGGAACACCGTGAAATGATTGGCAGCCTCAAAAAGGGCGACAGGATTATTACAAGCGGCGGAATTTACGGCACTATAACCGGAGTGGAAGATAATATAATAACAGTGGAAATTGCTGAAAAAGTGCGCGTCAAGGTAAGCCGTGGTAATGTCGGGGGCCTTGCCCAGGCATCACAACCGGTCCAACCAGCAAAAGGCAAGGACTCTGAAAAAGACAAAGCAGGCTGATAATTTCATAATTAAATAAGTCATAAACCGGCTGTATCAAGTCTTAACCCCGATAAACGGGATAAGTATGCTTACGAGATTATTTCCTGCCTGAAAAACGCAGGAAATAATCTCGTACTTACTAAATGAAAGGAACAGATCATTGAAGATTTTTTCATGGAAACTGATTTTGTCTGTTGCGGTTATAATCGCCTCGATAATTTACATTCTTCCCACAATAAAACCGGGCCTATGGCCGCATAAAAAAATAAATCTGGGGCTCGATTTGCAGGGAGGAATGCATCTTGTTCTCGAAGTTGAAACGGACAAAGCTGTTGAAAGCACGATCGAGCGCATAACAAATGACCTGAAAGGGTTATTAAGAAGCGAGCATGTTAGCTTTACCGGCATCGAAAGGATAGAAGGAACAAAAATATCGGTGGCACTGCAGGGCCAGGAGAATATTGACGGGTTCGAAAAGATTCTCGACAAGGAGTTCAAGGATCTGCGTATTCTTTCACGCACAAAAGATAACGATCTTCTTACGATAAAAATGGATCTTCCTGAAGCAGAAACCAATAATATAAAGAAACTGGCGTCAGCCCAGGCGCTTGAAACCATAAGAAACCGTATAGACCAGTTTGGAGTCAGCGAACCTGATATCCGCATCCAGGGCGAAAAAAGGATTCTCATACAGCTCCCCGGGATTACGGATACCCAGAGGGCAAAGGATCTAATAGGCAAAACCGCCCTTCTCGAATTCAAACTTATTGATGAATCACGCGATCCTGAAACTGCTATATCCGAAGGCTCTTCCCCCGGCTCGGAAATCCTTTACGAGATAAGAGAGGATGCCCAGACAAAACGGGTAATAAAAAGGCCTTACCTCGTAAAAAAAGGGGCCCTTTTAACCGGATCATATCTTACGAATGCAGCAGTGCAGATAGATTCCCAGTATAATGAGCCCTATGTTTCCATAGATTTCGATAAAAAGGGAGCGAGGATATTCGAAAATGTTACCGAAGAAAATGTCAAAAAACGGCTTGCAATAGTTCTGGACAACAAGGTTTATTCTGCTCCAGTAATACAGGAAAAAATATCGGGCGGCCACGCCCGGATTACGGGGAGTTTTACGACCGAAGAGGCGCGTGACCTTGCCATAGTGCTTCGCGCCGGGGCTCTTCCAGCACCTGTTGTTATTCTCGAAGAAAGAACCGTCGGGCCGTCATTGGGAACAGACTCAATCAACAAGGGGCTTTTTTCAATGTGGATCGGTGGTTTGCTTGTTATGATTTTCATGGCTGTTTATTACAAATGGTCAGGTGTTGTTGCAGATATCGCTCTCATATTTAACATCGTGATTCTTGCGGCAGCCCTTGCGGCTTTTCAGGCGACGCTGACCCTTCCGGGTATCGCGGGTATAATTCTTACCATCGGCATGGCCGTTGATTCCAATGTTTTAATATATGAAAGAATAAGGGAGGAATCGGCTATAGGGAAAACGCCCAGGGCGGCGCTAGATGCC
>RPRI01000070.1 GCA_003818505.1 Desulfobacteraceae bacterium
GGCAACGGCAAGCGGTATTCCTATCATGTAGACGACTTTACCCCCTAAGACAAAAATCACAAGGGCGCCTAAATTGGATGCAAGATTGAAAACTTTTGCCGTGGCTGAAGATTGCACAAGGCCAAGTCCTATGAACATGTAAAAGGCTATTATCAGGAAACTCCCGGTTCCGGGGCCGAAGAAGCCGTCATAGAATCCTATCAAAAGACAGATGGCGGGTATTTTTACGGTAAGATCAAATTTTGACGGTTTTTTTCCGGTCGCCCGCTCTTTTTGCGGAATGAGCGTTATCAGCATTGCAAGAGGAAGAAGAAATATAATGATTCTTCCGACGGTTTCGTTGTTAAATATAAGAATTGTCTTTGTTCCGATAAAAGAGCCTATCAGGGAGAAGGCAATACCCGAAGCGGCGATTTTCCAGACAACCATTTTTTTAAGGATAAAATTGATGAGAGCAGTCCCGGTGCCTATTGAAGACGCGAATTTATTGGTTCCAAGGGCAACCTGGGGAGGTAGCCCGGCAAGCAGCAGGGAGGGCAGGAGCAGAAGACCTCCTCCGCCGGCAATGCTGTCGATGAATCCGGCCAGAAAAGAGACAGCGGATAGAATTATCGTTATCGTCATATTATCAAAATCAAACATTGATTTCCTCTCCTGCTTTGTGCATCTCCAAACAAATCCCTGAACCCTTGATGTTTATTTTATTATCAGGAAATATATGATGTGCAAAGGTTTTGTTTTATAAAAATCTCAAATACATTCGCATAATATTTTTTACGAGACCATCATATTTGACTTAGCATAGGTTGTGCTTATATTCGATTGCGTAAAAGAAAATCCATTTTTAATTTTTAAACACGTTTATTCAGGGAGAATATAAATGAAAATTGCGTTTCCAATTCAGGAAGATCAGGGTGTTGACAGCCGTATATTCAATCATTTCGGTTCGGCCTCTCTTTTCATAATCGTTGATACCGAAAACGGAAAAATCGAATCCTCGGTCAATCCGGACATAGATCATCAGCACGGGCAATGCCAGCCTTTAAAAGCGCTTGGTGGAAATAAAGTAGATGCGGTTGCGGTTTGCGGAATAGGAAAAGGAGCGCTTGTCAAACTTCAGAATTCCGGAGTAAAAGTCTTCCGCGCAGCTGAAGGCTCTGTTAACGAAAATCTTGATCTTATAAGATCCGGACTTCTTAACGAGTTTGAACCGGAGCATACTTGTGCCGGGCATGGAACCGGACACGGAATCATGGGAGAATGCGTTCACTAGGTTTTTTGCGGTAAAACGGGAAGTAACGGGAATGATGAAATGGGAAGTATGATTAGGAATTCTTATCAATCCTATCACGAAGAGCAACTGGAAGCACTCTTGATGGTTGCAGAGCATCTCGGACCTCAGGGGTCGGGAGTCAGGCGTGAGCTGGGGGACATGACAGCAGGTTATGTATCCTTTCGTTCCGAAGTCGACAATTTTCTGTCTGAGAATTTCAGCGATATATGTAACGATAAATGCTACCGGAGCAATCTCAGCGCTTGCTGTTCGCGTGAAGGGATAATTACTTTTTTTGCGGATGTCGCCATTAATCTTCTGGTCTCCGGCCCGGGAGATATTGCCGCGCTGCGGGCTGTTCTGGAAAAAGAGAACAGAGGTGTTAAATGTGTTTATCTAGGAAATAACGGGTGCTTGTGGCGCCTTAAACCGGTAGTCTGTGAAATGTTTCTCTGTGATACCGCCAGGAACAAAGTCTTCGGCAGGAAGCCAGCATTGATGAATAATTGGACGGCTCTTAAAAAGAAAGAAAAATCCTTCACTTGGCCCGACAGGCCTGTGTTGTTTGATAAAATCGAAAGTTATTTCAGGGCGGCAGGCTTTTCCTCATCACTTATGTACATGCATAACAGCCCAGGATTGTTACGGGTCAAAAAGCGTGCAACTATAAGAGATGCCTAAAATACTTCTGTGTTTTATAAGAAGGTGTCCAGACAAAAGGGCATCTTCTCAGTTGTAAAAGATGCCCTTTCAACATCGTGGAAATTAGATTTTTACCACGTTCTTTGCTGCTGGTCCCTGTTTGCCCTGCTCTACGTCAAAGCTTACACGGTCGCCCTCAGCAAGGGTCCTGAAACCTGACATTGTTATAGCTGAATGATGAACAAATACGTCCCCGCCTTCTTCCTTTTCGATAAAACCGAAGCCTTTTTTATCGTTGAACCATTTTACAATACCTTTTGCCAAAATAAATCTCCTTTTTAAAAAAAACTGTTTTTAATGCATGTCAAAGATTCCAAAACCTTTGCATGATGCTAACACGAGACCTCTGCAAAACCCCTCTTTTGCCCGATTTCTGTGTCAGGCTCAAATTTCAATCTTCGAAATACTTCTATGTATTCCTGCGGTTAAAATTATCGCCTTACTTGAACTTGGACAAAATTGGATACTCTTCAAAGGTCTCGACGTGACCGGTGAATGTCAGTCACAATCTGAGGTATGCCTATAATATGTTATGATAAACGTCAAGCAAAAAAACGGCTTAATTTATTTTGCAAACGGAACAGGAGATTGAAGCTCCCCGCAGCAAGCTACGGGGAATCTTCGACCGCAGGGAATAGCGTCTATTTTTTAATTTGCTCGCTAACCCCGCTGCAAGCAGCGAGGAATGCGCTCGCTGTTTCGGTTCAGGCTTAGGCTGCAGACAACACTTTTGCTGTTTAAGTTTATTCCCATTTATCATCGCCCATATTCTCCAGATCGATATAATCCGGATTAATATTACTTTTGACTGTTTTGACGGATACTTTATCTGAAGCAAAGATGTTGATTGCCCAGCTTACAATGCTTATGAGCAATGAACCGATTATAGCTGCCCAGAAACCATTGACATTAAAACCGGGGATAAGTTTAGAAGTTATTATCAGCATGAACGCATTTATTACGAATGTAAAAAGGCCGATACTGAGAATATTTACGGGTAGGGTTAAAATTAATGCAATCGGCCTTAAGAAAACATTTAAAATACCGAGAACGGCAGCGGCAAGAAAAGCTGAAGAAATACCGGCAACGCTTATTCCGTCAATAAGGTAGGAAGTTACCATTATCGCTGCGGTAAGAGCGAGCCATTTAATTATAATTCTGGTCATTGACTGTTTCCTTCTAAACCTGCCGCACTAACGGGGTATTATAGACCGTCAGATTTGATGAACTTGTAAAAAGCTAATTTATGCCGCTTTGCGGCAATCTATATTCGACGACCTCTTTGGAAGTCTTAAATATGCTCTCTTAATGAGCTTTTTGAGGATTTTTAAATCACATCGCTAAATCACAAGAAGGTTTGGGCTAGCGTCCTCAAAGGCTTGTGATTTTTAACGCTCGTTCTTTAAAAATCTGTTTCCCAAAAATTTCAAATCCGTTCGCATATGACTTCCAACTGGTTCATTATAATCGATGAGTTCGTTGGAAGTCGCAAATCCCGTCACTCCCGTGGAAACGGGAGTCCAGGGTCAGTTGAAACAACCGGATAGCGCGGGCGCTTCACTATTCATAAAAATTAATTTGAGTTATGCCCTCTTTTATTCTGATGATTTCTCTTATCTGGTTTTGAATTTTTATATCTGTCACATGCTCGACTTCCGAAATGAAAAGGCCGTTTGAGTCAATTTTTTCCTTCCAGCTAAGGATATATCCCGGAACATTGGCGAAAGCGCATCCGCCAGCACCACAGCAGGATGTATCGGCTACGGCGCAGCCAGTTACGTATAAAATATCACGGCTATCAAAAGGAATGCGGGCTTCTTTCGCGATAAGATAGTGGCCGCTTATAGACGTAATTTCTGCATGCAGCGGTTGGTGGATAAAATAGCTTCTCATCTTTTCGGTTTGAATGATTTGAGAAGGGAGTCATCCATTACTGCTTCATATCCGTTTAACAGGGCTACGACGAGGTTTTCTTTATCAAGAAATGTAATGTCGCATATTATCCTGTGCTTTGTTGTTTCTCTTATTTCAAGTACCGCGGTGACTCCTTCAGCCGGAAAAGCGCTGTAGTACTGGCGATAAGATTGACAATAGCTCGGAAGGGATACCTTTTTCATTTCTTCAAATCCCCACAGGATTGCCATCTGGAAAGCCGAATCAAGTGCAAGCGGGTCTGCTATCCATTTCTTTCTTAACGGATCTTTTATCCAGTTTTGCGGAAGCGGGGCAGGAGATACGCGTGCCACCATTCCTTCGGAAGAATAACCCATGATTTCTCTTATTCCGCGGAGTTCAGAACCGTGGAAAAGGATTTTATCATACACTTCATCCATGCTCCGCTTATAAGGTTTTGAAGCGATTTTGTCTGGAATTTTAAATACGGGCGGTTTTGCCGGAGAACCGCCCAGAATTGCCTTTGCTTTCGTATGGATCAGTTCCACGCCGTCTTTGACCCCGTCTCTTATTTCAACGTTAACCTCAAAGAAGGAATCTTTTTTCACCGGCTTGCCGGCCAGGAGGCGTATCATTTTTTTCCCATTATCCAGCTGTATCCCTTTTAAAAGGCGTATGTCATCAAGTCCACACAGGAAAAGGCCGGGACTCTCATGCAAAGCGCTGTGCCCCAGCCATTCTGTCATAAGCGCGAAAGGGACTACCGGCTTGCCGCCGATAATATGTGATTCGAGAACGGGATAACTTTCAACATCTATTTCGCGTTTAAAAGAAAGATTATGCTTATCGGGAATTGTCCGGTCTGTTCCGTTTTGCATGCCCTCGGTTTTCTTCTCTTTCCCTGAGATGGAATGTGATCCTATTACGACTTCCACAGGGTTGCTCTTATCGCCCATCATTTCAAGGAGCATGCATTTTGCTCCTTCCTCGATCGGAATCAGTTCGATTTTATTTTTATTGAATTCGCGCTTTATCGTGCCTGCAACCATTCCTCCGTCCCACGGCCCCCAGTTTATCGAGATGACCCGGCAATCCGGCCTTGCGACTGCTTCCTGCTGGGCAACTTTGTTCAGCACCTCGTTTGCCATTGCATAGTCAACCTGTCCTTTATTCCCAATGCGGGCCGTGACGGAGGAGAAAATCACGATGTGCCTGAGAGGATCATTTCCCGTGGCCGAGAGAAGAGAAATGAGTCCTTTGACCTTTGTGTCAAAAACTTTTTCGAACTGCTCAAATGTCTTGTCGATAATCAGTCGGTCTTCAAGAACTCCGGCGCCGTGAATAATTGCTTTGATATCTCCGAATTTTGACCGGATATCTCCGATAATTCCGGATACCGCGTTAAAATCACGTACATCAACAGAGCGATAAATTACATTCCTGCATTTATTTCTGAGTTTTTCGAGGTTTCTGCCGATCTCCCTGTTGAACATGTAACTTTTGAAGGCTTTTTCTATATCTTTTGGTGAAGCATGGTTGCCGCTGTAATCATTGGCATGTATAGCCTTCTTTATAAGTATTTCGTCTTCCAGACAGGTCAGCCATGAAGGTTCGGGCGAAGGTTCCGGGGATCTTCCGAAAAGAACGAGTGTGGGTTGTGCTATTCCTGAAAGGGCCGATACTGCTTCCGCGGTTATCCCTCTTGCTCCTCCGGTCACTATAACCACATCTCCGGGAGAGAGATTAATACTGCCTTGAGGGTAGAGAGAAGGCTTTAATCCGGTTATATAGCGTTTCCCTGATTCAAGGCCGATTTCAACAGGACCATCAGTCTTTGCATTGATAAGTTCGTTAACTACCGCTTTTGCAATTTTACCGCTTTCTTCCCATTCCGGATCAATGTCTATAGCGCGGCAGATGACATCTTCCCATTCGGCTGATGCGGTTTTAACAAGTCCGGCCAGACCGCCGTGAAAAGGATTTCGTATGCCGCGGCCTTTGAATCCGAATGCCCCGTCAAGGCGGCTTATGGCGGCAAAAACTGCTTTGCCTTTATCCCCTGATGATGTCAGGCTGTTCGCGGCATGCTTTGCCGCAAGAAAAGCATTTTTCAGGAAAGTATCGTTGTTTGAGTCCGTGTCAGGAATTATTAAAAGTCCGCAAATGCCGTGTAAATTCTTTTTATTAATAAATTCTTCAATAGATAAAAGTTCAGTTCCGATGCCAAGGGATTCAAGTTCACCGGCTATTGCTCCCGACAATCCGCTTTCTTTTCCTGTTATATAAAAAATACCGGTTCTCAATCTGATTTCGCCGGCTGCCTTCAGAGGTGTTTCGGTAATCGTGACTATATTTCTTTCAACCGATACTGTTTTGCATAAATTATCCGTAACATCCTTTACGACAGGAGGTATGCTTTCAGAACAGGTATCAGGAAATCCGGATATACTACTCTTTGCATCCGATTTCTCAAGATATTCAATGATCTTCCCAAGTGTTTTCAGGGCGCCCATGGTTTCCGGAGGGATTGAGGCTATGCCCGGGATGTTCTCTTCAAGGCAGGAGAATATCTCCACCCTTTTTATCGAATCTATGCCGAGATCGGCTTCAAGATCCATGTCGAGAGCAAGGGTTTCTTCGGGGTATCCGGTTAACCGGCTTATCGTGGAAATAAGAATATTTTTTATATTTTTATCAGATCCGGTTTCCTTTACTTCATCTTTCAAGAAGCTTTCAGCGGATTTTACATTTTGAATTTCATTATTGCGGGAACAGCCGGACAGATACTCCGTAATCTTTCGGAGAGTTTTAAGAGTGCCCATGGTTTCCGGAGGTATTGAGGTTATGCCCGGGATGTTTTCTTCAAGGCAGGAGAATATCTCCACCCTTTTTATCGAATCTATGCCGAGATCGGCTTCAAGATCCATGTCGAGAGCAAGGGTTTCTTCGGGGTATCCGGTTAACCGGCTTATCGTGGACAACAGAATCTTTTCAATTTCAAGCCCTTCCGCGCAGGCAGCATTATCCGCCGGGCAAATTCGGACGGAGGAATTGTTCTCCCTGCCTTTTGAAATCGCCGGATTTTCCGCCTGGATTTCCCCGGAACCGATATTTACCGGAGATGCTGCATCAATATCTGCTTTCTTTTTTACATCTGTCAGGCACTTTTCAGCTTTGGTAATTATGTCTGATCTGTTGTTTCCGGGCAGAGATGAATCAAAAAGATGTTTTGTGCTTTCCATCATCTTCTGGAGGACCCGGCCGGACTCTGCCTGAGTCTCCAGAAATTTCTTGTGAGTTTCCGCTGTCTGCATCTGCAGGTTCTGCATCGATTTAAGCCCTTCCTGAACTACTCTGAGGGCCTGTTCAAGAAAGTTCGGATTGTTTCCGTTGTCAAAGGCTACTGTATTTTTGCTCATGGGATCGTAAGATGATATCTCCGGGTTTATAATATTGTTGTTGTCCGTTGTTTCCGGCCCGAATTTTTCTTCGCGGTGCTCTGTTGTTTGCTTATAATAGTTTGCTCCGGATATCGGAATACTCATCCGACGATTCTCCGCATTTCCCGGCGGATCTTCCCATACGTTCAGGTTTACGCCGTATCCTGCCGCAGCAATGCCGCAGATAAGTTTCGCAAGGTCAAATATACCGAAGAATCTGCCTGACGAGCTGTCTGCTGAGACAGCAATGAATTCACGGCCTTTAAGAATTGATTTTACTAGTCCGGTTAAAACTGATTTCGGGCCTGTTTCTATAAATGTTCTGATGCCGCTTTCATACATGTTTTCGATTTCGCCGGCGAAATTCACAGGGTTTAACAGCTGTTCACAAAGCAGTTTTTTGACACTCTCAGGATTGGTCGGATAGGGCTTGCCTGTTGTATTTGAGAAAACCGGTATTCCGGTCGGAATAATTGAAATATTTTTTAATGTCTGCATGAAAGGTTTGAGAGCGTTTTTCACCTGCTTTGTATGAAATGCGGCAGATACCGGAAGAATTCTGGCCGGAAAACCTCTTTTCCTGCATAACTCTTCCGCCTTTTCTATTGCATCTTTCGGTCCCGAGAGAACGCTCTGATCCGGGCTGTTTATGTTTGCGAGCGTGACACCTGTATCATTAATAATTCTTTCGAGTTCGGAAACCGGCATACTTACAGCGAGCATGGCTCCGGTGCCGTTTGAAGAGGATGCCATATAACGGCCGCGGGATACGGATAAATGGATAAGTGCCTCCGGGTCAATCCATCCTGCGGCATATAAAGCGGTCAGCTCCCCGAAACTGTGGCCGCAAACGGCATCAGGTATTATTCCGAACCGGTTGAGCACGTTCAGCATGGCCATGCTTACAGAACCGATTGCGGGCTGTGCTATTTCCGTTTTCCGGAGGGCTTCTTCCCGGGCTTTCTTCCCGTTTTCGATTTGAACAGGAATAGGGTAAATATAATCCGTAAGCAAAGTGCTGCCGAATATGCCGTTTGCTTTTTCGATGGCTTCATATGCTTCCGGAAAGATACATACCAGATCGCGGCCCATACCGACATATTGGCTTCCCTGGCCGGGAAATATAAGCGCAATTTTCCCGGGACTGGAATTTTTTCCATAAAAAATATTACCTGAATTCCATTCGGTTTTTCCGCTGTTTGTTTCCATGATTTCAAGGCCCTTCAGAATATTTGAAGGAAGCTCTTCAAACGCGCGGTAAGGGGAATTATGAATTTTTTGGGCAACAAAAAGAATCCTGAACTTATCCGCAGGGGAAAAAGCTTTTCTTGTTCCTGCGGATTCAAATGCAATGGTGCCGGCTGAATGATCCTTTTCAATTCTGGATTTAAAAGCCGATACCTGTTTAAACAATTCGGAATGTGACGATGCAGAAAACGCAAGAATCTCAACAGATCCGTCCCAAGCGGTTTTTCTTTTGACGTTTTCGTATTCTTCAAGTACCGCATGAAAATTACTCCCGCCGAAACCAAAAGAGCTTACACCGCAACGCCTTGGACTGTCCTTTCCTGAAAACCATGGACGGCTTGATGAATTCAGATAAAAGGGGCTGTCTGAAATGCCCATGTTGGGGTCGGGTGTCTCAGTCTTGATAGTAGGCAGAAGGGTCTTGTGATAGAGAGAAAGAGCCGCTTTAATTAATCCCGCAGAGCCTGCCGCCGCTTTTGTGTGGCCTATCATCGACTTTACTGAGCCTATGGCGCAATTTTGCGGTTTTACGCCGGCATCTGTAAAGACTTCTTTTAAGGCCTGGAATTCGACCATATCCCCGACGCGTGTTCCGGTTCCATGAGCTTCCACCATTTCAACTGTTGAAGGATCTATCCCTGAATTTCCGTATGCCATGCTTAAAGCTTTTTTCTGTCCCTCTTTTCTGGGCGCATAGATGCTCTGGGATTTCCCGTCGCTTGAAGTTCCTATGCCTCTGATAACCGCGTATATTTTATCACGGTCTCTCTCGGCATCCTGTAATCTTTTTAAAACAATAATCCCTATTCCTTCTCCAAGCACGGTGCCGTCGGCATCCTTTGAGAAAGGCCTGACATCGCCTGTCGGTGAAAGAATCCGGGTTTTTGAAAAGCACATATGCATGAAAATATCATTTAACGTATCGACTCCGCCGGTGATAACCATGTCGCTCCGACCGGTTGTGAGTTCCATAACAGCGAGATGGATTGCGCTTAATGAGCTTGCGCATGCCGCATCAATTACGCAGTTTGTTCCTCCAAGATCAAGGCGGTTGCATATTCTCCCTGCAATGACGTTTCCGAGAAGACCCGGGAAAGAGTTCTCCTGCCACGAAACATAGGAAGAGGATATTCTTCCTATGATTTCTGCCGTTTTTTCGGAGGAGATGCCGGAATCGCGAAGAGCTTTTTTCCATTTCGGATGTCCGAGTCTTGCGCCGAGGGGTATGGATAATTCCTGAGTGCCTGTTGCTCCGAGAATAACGCTGGTTCTATCCCTGTCGAATGTTTTGCTTCCGTTATAACCAGAATCTTCAAGAGCATTCTTTGCCGCAATCAGTGAAAGGATCTGTGAACTGTCCGTAGCTTCGAGAGAAGAGGGCGGAATTCCGAATTCGGATGGATCAAACGCAACCGGAGAAAGAAAGCCCCCCCGCTTACAGTAGACATGATCGGGTGTTGCCGGATCTTTGTCGAAATAATCTTCGGGCGACCAGTGGGTTTCAGGGATATCTGTTATTGCGTCTTTTCCGTGAAAAAGCATGTGCCAGAACTCTTTAAGTCCCGGAGAGCCGGGAAAAAGGCATCCGATTCCAATGATTGCCACCGGTGTGTTATCTTTTTTTGAGTTATCTGCAGGCTTCAATAAAAACACCTTTTTCTTTTATTAATCTATATATTTAAATATATCCACAAGTTCCACAGGAGCGGATCTTATTGCATCATGCGGAAGAATTACCCCCTGATTTGAAATCCAGGCTGCGCGTGTTATTACAGAGGCTCCGAACAGAAGATTCATGGCAACGGTCACGGTTTTCCTGTTTTCAGGCTTTTCAAGAAAAGAGCCTTTAACCCACTGGTTAAAGGCGCCGATAGAAGGTCCGCACCAGATCTGATAATCGATTTTTCTTGTCGGATCACCTAATTTGGCCCAGGTTGATGATCGTCCAAGATAGGATCTGAAGACCAGGGCCATCTTGTGTTTTGAATTGTTTTCAGCCTTTTCTATCTGTGACGGATCTCGCATTTCAAAAAATTTTTTCGTCTGCCCCCATTCTTCATCAAAACCGCATTTTAATATATCCCGTTCAACTACCATCCGGTCGCCCCGTGGAATATCTCCAAAGCTGTCATATCTGGAATAGAGATCGTAGAGTTTTGCAGCCCTGAAAGGAAACATTGTTCCGCGCTTTAATACCTGGACCTTGACACCCATTTCAAACATATCAGCGGCAGGCGCCATTGTTACATCTGCCTGGCCGGCTTCGGCAAGCATTTTGCGAACCGTTTCAGATGTTCCGGCTTCAACACACGCCTGGTTAACCGAGCCGGTCAGAACATAGGAAGCTCCCATGGCAAAGGCTGCGGCCGTTGAGTATGGAGTTGATATGCCTCCCCCGAGACCTACACAGGGTGGATGCCTGTACCCGAATTTACCGGCAATTTCATCCCGAAGCGAAATAATGGCCGGAAGCAGGGAAATGGCCGGCCTGTTATCCGTATGGCCGCCTGAATCGGCTTCAGCGGTCAAATCATCGGCTACAGGAATGTGGGCTGCAAGCTCGGCTTCTTCGCCTGATATCAGTTTCCTTTCAACAAGCTGCGCAATCATCCTTGAAGGCGGAGGCGAGAAGAATTTTCCGGCAATTTCGGTCCTTGATACTTTAGCTATGATCCTGTTAGGACATACGATATTTCCGTCACGGTCCCGATGTATTCCTTTCAGGCGATAATATATGAGCGGAAGCGTAAAATCAATATAAGCCGACGCGCTTATAAGGTTTATTTTTCTTTTAAGATAAAGGTTGATGATTGTACTCTCAAGTTCAGGGTCATTGGGGCTGTGAATGAGATTGAACCCGAAAGGTTTTTCCCCAAGGTTTTCTTTCAGGCTGCAGATTGCCGAATCCACCTCTTCGGGAAGCAGTCCCGCAGCTCCGAAAAAACCCATAAAGCCTGCGAGTCCGGCTTCCGTGACCATTTTAACCGAGGTAATTCCATTTGCCATTGCACCTGCTATATAAGCATATCGCAGTCCATATTTTTGTTTGAAAAAAGGGTTGCCTAAATTTTCGGGATGAAGAGAAGGAGCGTATGCTAACAGCGGATATCCGTTTGAAGAACACGGCGGCTTATTCCCGATATATATCGATCCCCCTTTACCTGCGGCAATATGGTTATTATAATCAACAATATATACCGGTACAGCAACATTAAGGAGAGTATCTTTAATCGATTGGCTGCCGTATTCAGGCGGTTTGCCTGGGTTTGACCACCAGCCTTTAATTATATCCTTATTCTTTTGCTGCAATACTAAACGATCCTTATCTGTTTTATGTTCTTTCCCGTTCAAATCAGGATAAATTTATCTTTTAAAATCTATTTTTGTAATCAAAATGCTCTGATGTGTCAAGAGCGGATTGAAATTCACCGCCGCAAGCAGCGGGGAATGCGATAGCTGCTTGTGGTTTTTAAAATGCCTTAGTTCAAAAATAACAGAAACATAAGGAGCCGTAAGCCGTAACAGGCATAAGGAGCCGTAACAAAACTGTCAGAAATATAGTAGAAGTCGTTTCAAAACCCCGTCTGAGGTCTGATACCTGTGTTGCGAGCCTCTTCAAAATGCTCACACACTACCGTGTATGCTGCGCTTTTTCATCGGCTTGCGCCTTGCTCTCAAACCTGATCCGAGGTTTTGAAATGACTTCTAGTTGTTTTTGTAACGGCTCCTAACAAAACAGCCGGAAATGAAATGGTTTTTTTGTAACCGCTCCTAACCCCTGGGATGATATTTGCTGTGAACCTTTTTTAAATGATCTCTTACAACATGCGTGTAAATCTGGGTTGTTGAAATATCGACATGCCCGAGCATCAACTGAACCGATCTTAAATCGGCTCCTCCTTCGAGGAGGTGGGTTGCAAAAGAGTGCCGCAAACTGTGGGGGGTAATTTGTTTTGTTAACCCGGCTTTTAGTGAGTATCGTTTGAGCAGTTTCCAGAATCCCTGGCGGGTTAAAGCTTTTCCGCTTCTTCCGATAAATAAGAACCGGCTCATATTTTTTTTTAAAAGAAGTGGTCTCGCATTATTGATATATTCGTTTATCCTCGCTTTTGCATAAATACCAATGGGAACAATTCTTTCTTTTGAACCCTTACCAAAGACCCGCACAAAGCAGGCCTCCATGTTCACATCAAAAAGCTTTAGATTGACAAGCTCCGAAACTCTGAGGCCGGCCGCGTAAAGAAGCTCTATCATGGCGGAATCCCTCAATCCGGCAGGTTTTGATATATCCGGGGCTGACAGAAGATCTTTCACCTCCCCGAAAGATAAGACATTCGGGAGGTGAAGTCCGCTTTTGGGAAGCTCGATTACCCTTGCAGGATCAATTGCAATGAATTTTTCCCGGGCAAGGAACTTATAAAATCCCCTGAGGGTTACAAGGTGCCTTGCCCGTGATCTTGCTTTCATCCCGTCATCTCTTAATGCGATTATGTGCATAAGGATGATTGATGTATCAGCCTTCGAAATCTCTTTAATTCCCTTTTTATCCAGAAAATCGATATACCTTGCTATATCGCTTCCGTATGATTCTACAGTTTTTTTTGCAAGTCCCTTTTCCACTATAAGGTAGTTGAGGTATTGATCGACAAGAAAATCAATGGAAGGCATTTCTTAAACCTCGTGTACCGGTAATAAAGAGCTGAGTTTGTTGAGCAATTCGGCTTTACAGTTTCTTACAACAACCATATTTTCAAGCCTTACACCTCCCCAGCCTGAAATATATATTCCGGGTTCAACGGTAAAAACCATCCCCGGTTCAAGGATTGAGTCGCGAAGAGGGCTTAGTCTCGGATGTTCGTGAATCGACAGTCCTGTCCCGTGTCCGAGCCCGTGGCCGAATTTGTCTCCAAATCCCATGCCTTCAATAAGCTTTCTTGCAGTTTCATCAACTGATCTGGAACTTATTCCAGGTTTTATCGCCTTTATCGCTTCCTGCTGGGCTTTGAGCACTGTTTTATATATCTTAACGAACAGTTCATCAGGCTTTCCTATGATTGTTGTTCTTGAAATGTCGGAACAATAGCCGTTCAGTCTGGCGCCCCAGTCAAAAAGAATCGGTTCTCCTTCCTTGAATGCGCGATCTGAGGGGATTGCATGCGGAAGGGCGCTGTTTGGTCCTGATGCTACAATTGTCGGAAAGGACAAGCTTTCTGCGCCTGCTTCACGCATTTCCTTTTCAATCAGCCAGGCCGCTTCTTTTTCGGTGATTCCGGGTTTGATGGTATCCATGATCCGGATGTAAGCCGATTCGGCAATCGACAAAGCCTTTCTTATTGATTCTATCTCATTTTCGTCTTTTATCGAACGAAAAGTTTCGACTATATTTTCAGTCTCTACGAGATTGACTTCGAGTCCGGCTGATTTAATCTCTCTTTCTATTTTTTTGTATTCCAGATGTGAAATCCTTATACTTTCAAAACCTAGTCTCTTTGTTCCGAGTGATTTAAGAATGCCGGGTATTTGTTTTGAAATCCCATCCCTGCAGCAGACTATTTCGTAAAGAGGAGCCTCTGTCGAAGCCTGCTCTTCGTATCGGGAGTCGGTCGCAAGAACAAGCCTTTCTTCCGAAATAAAAAGGACTCCTGCTGATTCATCAAACTGGGTATCATGACCTCTGAATCCGCTCAGATACCGGCGGTTTTCTTCTAAAATAACCATGAATGTGTCCATGTCATTTTGCCGAAGTATATTTTTTACACAGGTTATTCTATTTTCAATTAGATTATCCACAATATTCTCTCCCGCTTATCTGATAAACAAATCTCAAATCTGTTCACATATGCCTTTTTACAAAGCCGTCAATCGTAACTTTCACCTTATCTGATACAAGTTGTTGACACTTCTTCAGGCATTCAATATAAATGCATACAATACAACCTTCTACATTAACATGCAGAGCATTTGCAACCATATACCATGCAAATATCATCTCAGGAGCACTACGACAAATATATTAAGGCCCTCATGGATATCAGCAGGGTCATTACTTCAGATCTATATCTCGAAGATATCCTGAAGCTTATCGTTATGGTTACCGCGAAGGTTACAGGCGTTGAGATCTGCTCACTCTGGCTTATTGATGAAAGTGTCTCTCCGCACAAGATACGCCTTAAGGCAACCCAGGCTCTTGATCCGGATTATGTAAAAGACCGATCATTGGACATGAATGAAGGCGTTGTAGGTTTTGTCGCCACTCACAAAGAACCTTTGATTATCGAAGATGTTCTTAAAGAAGCAAGGTTCAAGGAAAAGGAGATGGCAAAAAAACTGGGGCTTGTTTCAATGGTAGGAGTACCGCTTGAGGTAAAGGATGAAAAAGTTATCGGCGTCATAAACTGTTTTACATCAACTCCCCGCTTTTTTTCCGAAACAGATGTCAACCTTATAAGAACTGTTGCCAATCAGGCTGCTGCTGCAATAATGAACACGGAACTGATGGTAAAAACAAAAATTATCCAGGAAGAGCTTGAAACCCGTAAGCTCGTGGAAAGGGCGAAGGAAATTCTCATGCTTCGTAGAAAAATGAACGGGGAAGAGGCTTACCGCTGGATTCAGAAACGAAGCATGGATAAAAGAAAATCCCTCCGAAATGTTGCTGAAGCGATATTGCTTTCCGAAGAAATTTCAGAAGATCTTGAATAAATTAAGTATCTCTGATTCTTCTCCCAATTGGTAGGTAGAAAAGGCTCAAGGATTCTATGATTGAAGCTCCCCACTGCAGAGCGGACTGGGCATCTTCAATATTCTGAGTAGTTAGCGTCCATCCGGAAACCAAGCTCGGACACAGTTAAGTTTCCAATTCGGAAATAGGCAATTTTGGGCAAGCTTTAGGAAATCAAGGGATTGCGCGGGGACATACGCAATGTATGCCGCACAAGTAATCCCGCAGATTTACACAGAGATCGCACTAAAGGGCCATTTCCGGATGGACACTAGTTAGCGCTTATGCTTCACTTCGTGTCACTTGAACCCTTGAATCCTTTAATCTTCATTGAATTACCAACTCTTTTGAAATAATCCAGTAAATATTACTTGACAAATATAATTAGCAGAGCTAACAGGAACCAAAATAAAAAAGTATAAATTAACTTTTCCACAATGGCGTGGAGAGGTTTGCAGCTTGAGACAAAGGCGTCTGTGTCCCGATAATATGGGACAGGCGCCTTTTTTTGTTTTATAAATCAAATTTTGAGCAAGGAGAAGAAAAATGAATTTAGGCCGACCCAATTCCAATGATGCGCTTCAGACAAAAAACCGTTCCCGCAATGTTGCCCCGCAGTCGGGAATATGCAGCAGGTGCATAGACGGCTGCAAAGGCAATTGCGATCTTTTCACAGCCACTTTCCGCGGAAGAGAGCTTCTATACCCTTCACCTTTCGGTGAAATTACCGCAGGAGCTGATAAGGATTATCCAGTCGATTATTCACATCTTAATATCATGGGATATGCGATGGGTGCTGAAGGTATCGAGGCTGATCCTGATCATGCGACATTCCCGAAAGTAAATACCCAGACATGGTACGGGGCAACAGAAAAAGTAAAAATGAAAATCCCGATTTTCACAGGTGCGCTGGGAAGCACCGATATTGCAAGAAAAAACTGGGAGCATTTCGCAGTCGGAGCGGCAATCACGGGAATCAGCCTTGTCTGCGGTGAAAATGTATGCGGCATAGATCCTCAGCTTAAAATAGATAAAAACGGAAAGGTAAAAGATTCTCCCGAACTCAAACGCCGTATCGAACAATACAGGAGATATCATGAAGGATACGGTGATATTCTTGTGCAGATGAATGTTGAAGATACGAGGCTTGGTGTTGCCGAATACGCATTGGGAAGTCTCGGAGTTGAGACAATTGAACTCAAATGGGGCCAGGGAGCCAAATGCATCGGTGGAGAAATAAAGGTAAATTCGCTCGACAGGGCTCTTGAACTTAAAAAACGCGGATACATAGTTACTCCCGATCCGGAAAATGAAGGGGTAAAATCAGCTTTCAAAGTCGGCGCCATAAAGGAATTTGAACGTCATTCGCGGCTGGGTTTCCTTAACCAGGAAGATTTCATGAGGGAAGTCGACAGGCTCAGGAAGTTGGGAGCCAAACGTGTTACCCTCAAAACAGGGGCGTATCCGATGAGGGAACTTGCAATGGCAATACGCTGGTCATCCGATGCCAAAATAGATCTTCTTACCATAGACGGGGCTCCTGGTGGAACAGGAATGAGTCCGTGGCGTATGATGTCGGAATGGGGTATTCCTTCCATATATCTGCATTCGATGGCGTATGAACTTTGTCTTAGGCTTGCCCGTAAAGGCGCATGGATTCCGGATATCGCTTTTGCAGGCGGCTTTTCAAGCGAAGACCACATCTTCAAGGCGCTTGCCCTTGGCGCGCCTTTCTGCAAAGCGGTATGTATGGGACGCGCACTTATGATTCCCGGCATGGTAGGGAAAAATATAGGCCGCTGGCTGAAGGGAGAGGACGGCGGGCTGCCCAGCACGGTGTCGAAATACGGGAGCAAAAAGGAAGAGATATTTGTCTGCTACAACCAGTTGAAGGAAAAATACGGGAAAGAGGCGGACGGTTTCCCGCTTGGCGCAGTTGGATTGTTCAGCGCTGCCGAAAAATTGCGCGTAGGTCTTCAGCAGCTTATGGCCGGGGCAAGAAAGTTCAGAACACATCTTATTACAAGAAACGATCTTGCGGCACTTACGGAAGAGGCTTCAAAAGTAACAGGCATTCCCTATATAATGGATGCTTACAGGGAAGACGCACTTAAGATAATTGATGCGTGATTGTACGGATAATGTTGGAATGATAAAAAGGGGCGCAACCGTTGAGGCTGCGCCCCTTTTTTTATTTTATCTTGGCCCAAAGCAGCCTTGCCGTATCGTTACCGGTATTTTTCCACTCCGATGGTAATCCGGAGGAAAGATAGACAACGTCGCCCGGGTTGACGATATGAACTGTTTTGTTCATCTTCATCTGCAGTTTTCCCTTCACCAGATAACCGAATTCTTCGCCCTTATGAACGAAGAAATGAGCCGAGATTTTTTTCCCCGGCGGCATTTCTATGATAAACGATTCGACCTTCGGTTCAAAGTCAACGGGAGTGAGCATCTTTCCCGTTATACTTCCTTTCGGCAGGAAGGGAAACTGGACATCAATAGCCCCCGAAAGGGGGAAAACAACCTTGTTTCCGGTGTCAGACGTTTCGCTGAAGAATGAACTTACGTCGACCGAAAGGACTTCGGCTATCTTCATGAGAGCCGGAAGGGAGGGATATATCAGGTTGCTTTCGACTTGCGATATATTGCTGGGAGTAACCCCGACAAGCTTTGCGAGTTTCGTCTGGGAAAGACCGTATCTTGTTCTAAGCTCTTTGATGCGCATTCCGATATCTATTCCGCTTTTTGCCTGCTTGTCGAATTCAAAGGCTATGCCGAGATCTTTTGCCCAGTAAATATAAGGCTTGTTAAGCGTGTCAAGGGTTCGTTTTTCGGCCTTTATCACGGTAAGCGCTGTTTTCCCCCTCTTTACCGACAAATCGATTGCAACCTGTGCTATCTGGTTTATCTGTGCCCTGAGCCTTTGCGTGTGGGCTTTCTTTTCGATTATCCAGTAAGCTATGGTGTTAAGCTCGTATAGGCGGGGACAGGAATGAGAATAAAAATTTATAATATGCTCTTCCCCGTTCCACAATTCCTGCATGCCTGTTATGCTTTCAAAAACAAACCGCACAACTCCCTCGAGCTTTTCATGGATCCCGTAAATGGCTTCCGATACGTTTTGCATACTGCGGGGATCTTTAACAGGTATTATCCTGCACTTGATATCGCTGTTTCTGCCGCTATAAAAATCGAGGAATATCCTGGATCCGGCTCCCTTCCCGTATGTAAAGCAGTCGAGAATGGTAAGCAACGAATTGTCTGCAAGGCGGCCCAGTTTTTCAAGCAAATTCCTCGGGGACCTGTCGAAGCTCACATAAACGAGAGGTTTTTTTTGTGTCTGGGATGCCTGGATGAAATTGAGACAGAAAGGCGCAGCAAGGCTTCCCGCATCGTCATGCCATACGACATTGTCACCGATATAGAGCCCGTCAAGGAGTCTGTCAAGTTGGCTTACTCCTGAAGCCACGCGTAGTTTTTCAGAAATCATCTTTTATCCTCATATTCTCTTTTATTGGTTTTTACAGCAATTGTCTTTAATATATTTTGTTTGGATATGGGTTCGTATAGGCATTCATATCCGAACAAATTAACAGTTCCAATCCGGACAGTCTTTTGACAATGACTATAACAAATTATGGCTGCATGCTATTTTATCCGTACAGTTATGTCAAGCAAAGCGAGAGTGCTGCATAGTGAAGCGCCCCGCCGCAGAGCGGGCTGGGAAAGCACTCGCTGTTTCGGTTCAATATTTAACCTGAGAAGGCTTACGATCAGGTGTCATGCAAAGGTTTCATGCCGTCGAACAGCCGCACCATCATCTTTTCGTACCAGCAGTTGAAGAAGATGTCTTCGATAAAGCCGTTGTGTCCGCCGCGCCCGTGGATCATCAGCTTTGCCGGTTCCCTGAAATCGATGGCGTAGAAATCGCAAACAGGTATAACCGGGTCATCTTTTGAAGTTATTATGGTTGTCGGAACCGTGATTTCTCTTATTGTATCGCCGGTTATAGCATATCCCCTGAAATATTCGGCTGCGCTATTGTAACTGCTATAGCTCTGTATAAGCCTTTCGGTAATGCTTCGGCAGCTGTTCAGAGAAATAATGTCTCCGAAGTCATATCGTCCGGGGTAAAGTTTCTGTTTCAGGGCGAGGGAGCGTCGCCATTTGGCCAAAAAATATTTTTTTATCAATATGTTCTTGTCGATGGCTCCGGTTGCCTTGTCAGGATCTATCGCCGGGCTGATGCTGACTATGTGGCGGAGATTTTTTATGGGTTCCTTTGCACAGATCCGGCCGATCCTCAGGGCATAATTTCCGCCGAGTGAGAAACCGGCCAGAAAAAAATTCAGGCCGCCTTCAATGGCTGACGCCTGTTGAACTGCCTGGAAAACCTCGTCAATCAGCGTAGCATAGAAAAGCCCTTCATTTAAATGGTGACTGTTGCCGTGATCCCTGTAGTTCAGCCTGAAAACGGAATAGCCGTTTTCAAAAAGATATCTCCCGGCGCTGAGAATATATGCTGAAGCAGCGCTTCCTTCCCATCCGTGAAGAAGCATCACAACGCCTTTCGATTTATGCTCTCCGTAAGGCGAATAACTTGCAAGCAGCCGCACTCCCTCTTTTGTTCTGATAATAATCTCCTCTGCCTTGTCCAGCATGGGATTTTTACCCGTGGTTCTGAGTCTGCTGCTTGCAAGATATGTCTGGATATGCGCGTTGTTAAGGAAGAAAGCCGGATTGAATTTTTCCTCAGTCACTATGACCGCCTATGCCCATATTCATAAGATCCCGGGCAAGTTCGGTCTCGTTGAACACCTTTCCTTCACGCCAGATCCCGTTGTATTCGAGTGTCGGTACAACCCAGTCAAAGCCTCCGTTTGCTTTTATGACTTTACTAACTATATCAGCCTGTTGAACCTCAATATCGATATAATTGAATTCTATCTTCCTCTTCATTAAATATTCTTCTGTTTTCCTGCAATGAGGACACCACCGTGCGGCATACATGTTCAGCATATTATCTCCTTGGTTTATACTGTTTCGGTTCAAAGCTTCCGGCTCTTATACATTGATTTTTAAAGCACGCTGTTATATGCAGTCATATAATATATTTTTACGTGTTCATCAACATTGATGGTTTCGTCGAAAGTCGTTTTCACGCAACGATCACGGAGTACGCAAAGAAAAACCTGAATGTTTTCAGCAGCCCTTTCTTCGTGACTTCGTGTGAAAAAATTAGCTTTTTACGAAACCGTTAATCTCAGTTGAGTGTTGAAGGGAATTTGTAATGTTTTTTTTCAGGAAAAAAAAGGATGAGGAGAAATATCCTTTTGAAATCGCAAGGGTGTCTCTCCCGGAGGGGACTTCGTATTTAGGTAAGAATCTGGATATTGTTGGGACCGTTTCCGGCGACGGAAGCATCGTCATAATGGGGTCTGTAAACGGCATATTTGATATGACCGGAGAGCTGAATGTCGGCGGAACAGCGAAAATAAGCGGTGAACTGAGATCTGATACTATATCCGTAAACGGGTTTATCGAAGGAACCCTTATTGCATCAAGAAAAATCTATCTGAATGCGACCGCGAATATAAAAGGTATCATTGTTACACCGATGCTTTCGCTTATTGAGGGGGCTCTTTTTGACGGTGAAGTAAGAATGAGTAACGGTTCTGAAACGGGTATCGAATTCACTGATGACTGGAAAAACGAAAAGGCCGGATTAATAAAAACGAAAAGATTTTTAGAAGAGGCCGGTGCAGCTTATTTACTGTCAAAATCTGCTTCTCTGATAAGCAGGGATTCAAGAATAGAAGGTGATATTACGGGTAAAGAAAGCATTATTATTGAAGGTTCTGTAAAAGGCTCAATTAAAATCGACGGCAGCATTTTTGTAGGCGCTTCAGGGATTATTGAGGCTGATGTGGAAGCTGACAATATTTCAGTGCAGGGTAATATTACAGGTAATGTGGCAGCTCGCGGGCAGCTTGACATTCAGCCGTCAGGCAGAATATCGGGCGACATATCAGCCCGTTCGATTGATATCAAGGAGGGGGCATCGTTTGAGGGCCGTTCCCGCATGATTAATTATGTTTCAGAGGCTGATTGATGGAATCGGAGATTAAAGAGTGAATATTTTAAAGAGGCTCTTATTTCTATGCGTAATGCCGGTTCTCTGCCTGTTATCATGTTCACCAAGGATGCTCGTAATAAATGAAATAGCGGCCATTTCCGAGACGGGCGCGGCGGCTTTCGAGCAGGATGATGACCTTGAAATGCTTGAGAAGGCTATTCCAGGCAATATAAAGCTTTTTGAAGCGCTCCTTGAAAACAGCCCGGACAATAACAGATTGCTTCTTCTTTTATCAAGACTGTATGCCTCATATTCATACGCATTTTATGAAGGAAAGCTTGAAGCCTCTCTTTTGACACCCGATCATTCCGGTTATACGGGAGAGCAGCAGCTTAAGAAGAGTGTAAACAGGTATTACATGAAGGGCGCCGGTTACGCTCTCAGGGCGCTTAAAAAAAGTTATCCCGAAGCGGACGAAAAATTTAAAAATCCGAGATCGGCGGATATATTTTTAGATATGATGACAAGAGAAGATGTTCCGGCTCTTTTCTGGTACGGATTCAACCTCGGTTCATGCATAAACCTGAACCGGGATTCGGTCCACTTTATTTCAAAAGCCTACCTTGCGGAAAAGATAATGAACCGGGTGACGGAACTTGATCCGGATTATTATTACGGGGGGGCCCATCTGTTTCTTATCGCCTATTACGCATCTGTTCCGCCTTATTCGGATGAAAAACTCGCCTTGTCGCTTTTTCACTACAACAGGTTAAAAGAACGAAAAGGTGATGAATTTTTGCTCGCCGAACTTTATTACGGCCGTTATTATCTCTGGAGGAAACAGGAAAAAGAGAAATTTGGGGAAGTGATGAAGGATATCATGCAATACTCCCTAAGAAAAAAGGAGTATCTTTTTTACAACGCGATTGCTGTTCAAAGAGCAAAGATTTATCTTGAGGCGGCCGGTATCCTGTTTGATTAAACCTAAACAGCGAGCGCATTTTCCGCTGCTTGCAGCGGGGAGCTTCAATGGAGAATATCCGCACATGAGAGCATTACGTATTTTAACTTTTTTTGCCGTGTTTATACCGATTTTTCTTTGCGGGGAGAACCGGGCCTGTGCAACCGTAATAAAAATTGCGCTGGTTACTCCGGAGGGAAGCACATGGACGAAGACTCTTCATAAGATGACTGACGAGGTGAGGGCGCGGACGAACGGGGAGGTTGAATTTAAAATTTATGCTGGAGGCATAAGCGGCGATGAGCTCGATATAATCAGGAAGATGCAGGCAGGACGAATACATGCCGCAGGGTTTTCAGGTGTCGGGCTGGGCGTTCTGTTGCCGGAAATACGTATTCTTGAAGCCCCGCTCCTTTTTAAGGAGTACGGAGAAATAGATCATGTGAAAGAGAAGCTTTTCAGCGAATTTGCCGGCGGTTTCGCCCGGAAAAATTATATCCTGCTGGGTTTTGTGGAAGCCGGCTTTGTCTATTTTTTTTCATCATCTGAAATATCAAAACAGGATGCCTTGAAAAGCATGAAAATGTGGGTATGGAAAGGTGATACGGTTGCCCAGACCTTTCTTTCAACGTTCGGGATAAAGACATATCCGCTTCATTTGTCCGATGTGAATACCGGACTGGAAACCGGTATGATAGATTCGTTTTATTCCCCCATCCTTGCCTCGGTCGCTTTCCAGTGGCATACAAAAATAAAATATATGCTCGATTATCCGATGGTTAATTCGACAGGCGGATTGCTGATGGATAGAAAAATATTTGACAGGCTCTCTCCGAAAAATCAGGAAATTTTAAAGGATGCCGCAAGGAAATATTGTGCTGAACTGGTTCGCCTGACACGCCGGGATAATGATGAGGCAAGAATGGTCCTTAAAGAGTCGGGTATAAAATTTATTCCACCTCTGAAACAGGAGATAAATTCTTTTCAGGACAGCGCATTAAAGACATATGAAAAGAATATTCCTGACATTTACTCAAGGGATCTCTTTAACAGGGTTCAGGAGATATTAAAAGAGTACCGGGAGACCCGCAAAGCATCCAGATAGTTTCCACTCGGAAATGGCCCTTTTGTGCGATCTAAAGTGTCAATCTGCGGGATTACTTGTGCGGCATACATTGTGTATGCCTCAGCGCAATCCCTTGATTTCCTTGAGCTTGCCCAAAATTGCCTATTTCCGAATTGGAAACTTAACTGTGTCCGTGCTTGGTTTCCGGATGGACACTAGATAGGAAAGCAGCCGGGAATGAAGGCCGGGAGGGGATGGGCCGGAGATTAAAGATGCGTTTTATTAAGCAGATAGATGACTTTCTTGAAAAGATTGAAAAAATACTCGCGGTCTTCCTCTTTTCGGGGCTTGCTCTTCTTGTAACGTTTAACATTCTGTCAAGGCATCTTTTTGATTATTCATTCGAAAAGATATTTGAAACCGCCCCGGTTTTTGTCCTTTGGCTTGCCCTTGTCGGATCATCCCTTGCATTGAAAAAAAGACGGCATATAAAAGTGGAGTTCCTGCTCAGATACTGCCCTGCAACATTCAGCTGTTATTCAAATTATGCAGTTTCATTATTCGGCATGGCCGTCACGGGTGTCCTTTTTTATTCTTCACTGCAGTTCGTGTCGAATGAGGTCCAGATTTTCGGGAATAAGGGCCTTTTCTCGGTTATATTTCCTATCTTTTTTGCTCTCTCCCTCTTCAGGTATTTTACATGGATAGTGTATGATATCTATAAGCGATAACTGAATGAATATATTCTCTCTCATCATAATAGCGATGGTCATTTTCGCCCTTCTTGAAACGCCCCTTTTTACGGTCATTGCCGGCTTATCAATAGCCTGTTTTTTTTTCATTGATAACGAGCTGGCTTCCCTCCAGACAATAGTGATAGAAATGAACAGGCTTGCCTCAATGCCTGTTCTCGTCGCGCTGCCGCTTTTTACCTTTTCCGGCTGCCTGCTTGCTGAAACAGGAGCCCCGATGCGTATCATGAATCTTATGAAAGCATTAACCGGGCGGATTCCCGGGGGGATAGCCATCGCTGCGATCTGTTCATGCGCTTTTTTCACAGCCCTGACGGGTGCGAGCGGAGTCACCATAGTGGCTATCGGGAGCCTTCTATATCCGGTTCTTCTCGGTCAGGAATATGATGAAAATTTTTCACTGGGACTGCTGACCACCTCGGGAAGTCTCGGGCTGCTTTTTGCACCGAGCCTTCCCGTTATCCTTTACGGGGTTGTGGCTCAGGTCGATGTGTCAGTGATATTCAGGGCTGCTCTTGTTCCGGGCATGCTGCTTGTTCTTCTCCTTTCGGCATATGCATTCTTCCATGAAAAGAAGCGCCGTAATCTTTCCCGGCTGCTTCCTGCGCCATATAACTCCTTACCCAGGTCCTGCGGCGGGGAACATCTGGATACTGATATAACGAAAGGCAATAAATATTCCTGTAAGGAAAATACAGGCATTAAAGAAGTTAGAAACGCTTTGGAGGAGGGAATATGGGAATGGCCCGTTCCCCTTGTAATCATCGCCGGAATATACGGAGGATTTACAACTATTGCGGAAGTTTCGGCGCTTGTTCTTGTCTATGTGGTTGCCGTCGAATGCTTTGTACTCAGGGAGGTGGATTTTTTTAGGCGCCTGCCCGGTATTATAATAGAAAGCGTTATTGTATCAGGGGCTATCATTATAATCCTCGGGTTCGCTCTTGGCTTTACAGGATATCTTGTCGACGAGGAGATTCCGGGACGACTTCTCGAGTATCTTGTTAATCTGACGGAAAATAAATATTACTTTCTTGGCGGTTTGAATCTTTTTCTGCTTGCCGTAGGCTGCCTGATGGATA
>RPRI01000071.1 GCA_003818505.1 Desulfobacteraceae bacterium
AATCTGCCGTAACCTGAGGCGTTCCCTGTGGTGTGGCATGAAGGAGCGTGGGAGGGAACTTTCAGGCCGGTGTCATCATAATGACGGGCATCTTTGCAAAGATGGGTTCTGGGCGGTTAAAGATGTCAGTTTTGAATTGAAACGGGGTGACTTTTTGGGGCTTATCGGTCGAAATGGCGCCGGCAAAACCACACTGCTGCGGATGCTTAACGGTTTAATTAAACCCGATAGAGGACGAATTGAGATGCGCGGTCGGGTCGGTGCTCTTATCGCCCTGGGGGCGGGATTTAATCCAATTTTGACGGGTCGTGAAAATATCTATGTTAACGCCGCGGTACTGGGACTTAAAAAAAAAGAGATTGATGCCAAGTTTGATGAGATAGTGGAATTTGCCGAGCTTGGCGAATTCATCGATTCGCCGGTCCAGAGTTATAGCTCTGGGATGGCTGTCAGATTAGGGTTCGCGGTGGCAACTTCCCTGGAGCCGGACATCCTGCTTCTTGATGAAGTCCTGGCCGTGGGCGATTATGGATTCATGAAAAAATGCTTAAACAGAATTGGTGAACTCAGAAGAAAAGGCATGACAATTGTATTTGTATCTCATAATATGCATGCAATTTCAGGTTTTACAAGTAAGGTTTTTGTTATGAAATATGGCACTCATACGGAATATGAGAACACCGCAGAGGGAGTTAGGGCTTATCTGAGCCTATTTCAGAAGAATGGCGATGATGATATCGAGAGGATATGCAGTGGCAACCAGTATATTAAGTTTCATAATGTCGAAATTGGTGATAAAGTATTACAACCTGGTGATTGCTTTAGTATAAAGGTTTCTTATAATACCAAGATTGATTACTTGGATGCCGAAGTCGATATCGGTATTTTAACTAGCCATCATCTTTCAAATTTCTTTCAGGCTACTAATAAAGCCTATGAAAAGACTATCAACCTTAAGAAAGATACCACATCTCTGTTTATCAATATTAAAGATATAAGGGTAAATAATGCTACTGGGAACATACATATTAATGTATGGTCTCATAATAGAGAAGAACTCCTCTTCTGGTACAGAATTCCAGTCGAATTTTTGGGCGTAGATCATGCCACAGGCAATACTTTTTTAGATGTTTTATACGAAATTAAATGAATATCAAAACTTAGCCAGTCTTTGGAATAATAAATCGGCTATTCCTGATACGATGTTATCCCCTGTTATTATTGAGTGTAGCATTTTTATAGAGTTGGGTAAAAGATTCAAGGTCATGAGAATAAAACCACTGATAATGAATCAATCTATAGTTTTTAATTGAAGCTGCATTAGTTTGTGTTTGTGATTTTTAGAGATTTTCTGAATCAGCTCTGAGACAAATGATCAATAAAAATTATTAAGCAATAAGGTCTCTTTCCAAAAATCTAAAAGTTCTCACATAATATCCCAAAGAATAAATGATTAAATGAAGGTTCAGATAGGTGATTATCAAAAGGCCAATGATAACGAGAATTTTATGAGCGGCAAATCAGCTTTGTGCACGGATGGTTTGAAATCTGAAGATCCTGTGCTGGATCCATGCAAGCCCGTAATAAGAGCGGTTATGGCCTGCGACAAGGGCTACGCTATGCAGTTGGCGACTGCACTCAGATCTATAGTTGAGGTAAATCGAAGTAATTGGCCTATTGAATTTCATGTGCTCTCGGATGGTTTCCTTGAAGCTACGAAGGAGAAGGTTCGTAATTCTCTGCCTGAAGGGTCAGCGTCGATTCGTTGGGTTCCGATTGACTTGTCTCATTTCCAGGAGTTCTGGACCAGGGATGATGTTTCAAAGATGACCTTCGCCCGATTGCTTATTCCCAAGGCGTTCCCGAACACTGTTTCGAAGGTTTTGTATATGGATACTGACATCCTGGTTCTAGATGATCTGAAGCCGCTATGGGAAACGAACCTGGAGGGGGTCATCCTGGGAGCAGTCCTGGATAACCTGGATCCTCATTTTAAAAGCGGCAATCCTGGCTATGAAGAAGCTCCCCGTGTCGCGAATTACTTTAATGCAGGGGTCATGCTTATCAACCTTGATCTTTGGCGAAAGGAACAGGTTTCAGAGAAAGCGCTGGCTTATATGAATAAACATCGTCGAACGCCTTTTATGGATCAGGATGCACTCAATGTGGTATGTGATGGCCGCTGGAAAAGGCTGGACCAACGATGGAACTTTCATGACTGTTGGAGCAGAAACATCGGTAGCATGAATCCGTATAACCGGCCGGCGATAGCCCACTTTGTGTCGACCATGAAACCCTGGAATGCCAGCCTTCTAAGTGTAAATGCCTGCTTATATGATTACTTTCGAAGCCGGACCTGTTTCGCCAAGACCCAATGGGAAAAACTTATGGACGGCCTCAAAAGGTTTTGGGCTCGTTTGATGAGATTTTTGAGACAAAATGTTTCCAGAGCCATGCGATAACATATTGGACTATCGAGACAAGCACAATTTCTATATATCTGGTGGTGCCGAGAACGTCTCTGCCAAGGGAGATATGTACAAAATCTTAGTTAAAGGATTTAATGATTCGATAAAGACATGCAACAGAATAAATATTTTAAGATATTAGCACGGCCCACATATGGTCTTGTATTAAGACTTTTTAAGTATCTATACAAGGGATACAAAAAAGTTCTTGAGGCAAGTCTTTCAAAGTACTTAGGTAATGAATACAACAGCGTTCAAGAGGTCATCTCGATTTTAATAACCCCATCAATCCCCTGCGTGGTGAATGGTCGGCCTGAAATCCATTCGTTAGTATCTCATAAGCATATATATTGTTATCTCTTGGCGATAAAATCTTTATTGAGATTTTACAATGACGTGACTGTAATTGTGCATGATGACGGTTCTTTAACGAAAAAGGATAAACACATTCTTAAAAAACATATTAAAAACATTAATATAATCGACAGGGATTATGCTGATGAGAAAATAAACAAGATATTAGCGGACTATCCGAATTGTCGCAGATATAGAGACGAGTATGTGAATGCCCTTCAACTCTTTGATTTCATGCTGCTTTGTGAAGCCAATAAAATTGTTTCGCTCGACTCCGACATCCTTTTTTTTAAACGGCCAGATGCATTAATTGACTGGTTATGTGATGGCAAGAAGATCATTCACTTCTGGGAGCAGGAGCCGTTAGGGACTAGAGAATTTCTTGCCAAAATTAATCTTGATGAGTGTTTCCTCCCTATATGCATTTGTTTGGTGTGTTTTTACAGAGAGACAATGAATTTAGATTTATTGGAACAAATTTTATCTAAAATTGAGAAATTTGATTGGTGGACAGGACAGTCACTTTACCCTATTCTTATAAAGAAACAAGTCTGGAAAGATGAGCCGTCTTTTTTTGATCCCTCCCAATATCAAGATGGGCATGGATTTAGAAACGGACAAACAGCAAGACATTATTGGCTCAGTCGAGGAACATTTAATAATCTCTATTTATCGGACAGGAAAAAAATTATTAAAGAGTTATTAAACGGCTTAAACACTGTTAAATATGGCAAAGTATAATGAAGATAAAAAATATTTACAAAAAGTGTCTGCACATAATCACTCGCCTGCATAAAATCAAATTTCTCTGTCCGATTTGTGGTTATTATGGGCCCTTTAAACCTCAAAGTTGTAATGTTGTTTTTGCCTCACACGTCATGGAACACATTCATGATGATCATTCTGCTATAAAGGAAATATAACGAATTTTAAAACCGGGAGGCATCGCAATCTTGCCGGTGCCGGTATTAGGACCCATTACTGTAGAATACAACCATCGGAATCCATACAAATACGATCATATGCGGGCACCTGGCCTGGATTATTTTAAAAGATATCAGGAAGTTTTCTCTGGCGTCCAGATATTCCCTCAACTGATTTTCCGGAAAGATATCAGACATTTTTGTACGAAGATCGTGAAAACTGGCCAGATACTATGCCGCTAAGACCAAAATCGAAAGGAAAAGAACATGCTGATTTTGTGCCAGTGTGTTTTAAAAATTAGAGCACAGAGAACAATTTTGTCTTTAATTTGTTTCCGTCAGAGTAGAAAAAAATAGTTTAAAATATCAATATCAGCATGGGAGCGGTTGATGATCTCCAAAGGGATTGTACACAGCGCATTGGGCTTACTTCACCGGCGTAGTAAAGCAATTGCTCACCGTGTGAAACCAGAGCGACCAATTGTCTGGCCTACTATTGAAGATGAAGTAGGTGATTGGTCTAAATATCTTAAAGGAAAATGTTTAAATGCCGGTGCTGGAAATCGAGATATATCGCATATAATAGACGGACAGGTTATTAACCAGGACATTCCAGAAGGCCTACACAATAACCGGATCGATATATATTCGCCAATTGATCGCATTCCTCTTTGTGATAGTTATTTTGACAGCATTTTCTGTAATGCTGTTCTTGAGCATGTTCCGAATCCGGACCAGATACTTGACGAATTCCATAGGGTGATCAAGGACGATGGGTACCTTTACCTGGCCGTACCGTTCCTTCAGCCTCATCATGCAGATCCCAAGGACTTCCAGCGTTACACAAAAGATGGCCTATGTGAGATTGTTGAGCGGCACGGTTTTAGGGTGGTCGAGGTTGAAAGTATGCATACTGTCTATCACACGCTAGCATGGATCACAGAAAGATGGCTGATTTCCGAGAACTCGCTTACATACATCATCCTAAGATGTATTCTTTTCCCGATACTTAGGAATCGATGCATTCATTCTAGCAAGAGATGCGATTCAATAGCCTCAGCATTCAAATTAATCGCGACCAAGTATGCCATGCAGGCCCAGCCCCAACAAGAGAGTTGACATTTACGGGTCATTCCTCCTTGAATTTATGTGATACGTTATACAAGCAATAATCTTAATAGAGGAAATAGAAGAACTTGGTAAAAAAAATCATAAAATCAGTATTGCCAAAGGAAGCATATTGCGGATTAGCTAATATTTATCGTTTTTTCAGGCCAAAAAAAAAGTGGTACAAGGGCATGACATCTCCCCAAGAACAGGAATATTTTGAACACTACACTAAGAAAATCTATTCAGGTTTGGGTGAAGTTGTTGACCTTGGTTGTTGGTTAGGTTCAACTACTATTCCATTAGCTAAAGGATTAGCTCGGAGAAGACAAATTATCAAAAAGAACAAAAAAATCCATGCGTTTGATCGATTCATATGGGAAAATTGGATGGATCGATATGCATATGGTTGTTATAGGTCATATAGAGATGGAGACAGCTTTTTGTCAGAATTTGAAGAACGAACGAAACAGTGGAGCAAATTGATAAAGATTCATATCGGAGATTTACAAACAATCGGTTGGGATGGGGGAAAAATAGAATTTCTTTTAATTGATGCCATGAAATCTTGGGAATTAGCTAACAGTATTTTAAAAGATTTTTTCCCTCAGTTGATCCCTGGGCATAGTTATATTGTTCATCAGGACTTCAAACATTATTATACATCATGGATTCATTTAATAAATTATCGCTTTAGAGAGTACTTTACAATGATCTACAATATACCATGGTCAGCAAGTATAGTATTGAAATATATAAAGCCGATTAATGAACAATTACTAAAGGAGAGTTATTCGTTTGAGTCCTTTTCTCCTGGAGAAATTGATGAGGCATTTAATTATTCTATGAGCTTGGTTCCCAAGGAAGAACACTCAAGTATTGCAGCGGCGAAGGTTATGCTTTATATCCATTTAAAGCAGGAAGAGAAAGCACGAGAAGAGTTAAAAAAATTTTTATCTCAAGGAGTTTCCTCGCAATCAGAAATAGCTATTGTTATGAATATGCTTCCATGATAATTTCTAAAGTAAACCACGGCATTTGGACGTGAGACAAAAAAAGGCTTTGCCGATCCGGCGAAAACAAATAAAAACGTCCTCATGAGGAAGGCTTCGAAAAGGGCAACCAACAGGAGGACGTTACGAAGGATCGGCAAAGTATGGCTCATGTAAAATGGGAATGCATGTATCATATTGTATTTATCTCAAAATATCGAAAGAAAAAGTTATATGGAAAAACAAGAAAACGAATTGGTGAAATATTTCAAGAGTTATGCCGATACAAAGGTATTGAAATACTGGAAAGGCACTCAATGCCCGACCATGTTCACATGTGTTTAAGCTTTCCTCCCAAATACAGTATTGCAATGGCAATAGGATATATCAAAGGTAAAAGTGCGATCAAGATTCATAAATAAATTATTGGTCACAAAAGCAATTTTACTGGGATGCATTTTGGGGCTCCAGGATATTGCGTTAGCACAATAGGGTTAAACGAAAAAGAAATACGCGAATATGTAAAAAACCAAGAAAAGCTTGAAACAGAAAAACAATTAAAATTAGGTTTGCCGGATTTCGATTAATCTGGCCCCTTTAAGGGGCCTTCCTCATACTACGCCCTTTGGGCGTAGTCACTGATTTAATAGTCAATACTATGTTTAGATGGGAGTATAACATAATGGGTATAAAAACTAAATAGTTAGAATATACGCTCGAATTTATTAGTTCAGCCTATTAAGACAAGGAGAACTTCAATCATGATTAAAAAAGCCATTAGATCTGTTCTTCGGAAACTCGGATATGATATTGTTAAATATAATGATAATAAAATTAAAAAGAGCTTTCCTCCTGATTTCGAGAGACGGCATATTGAAATAATAGAAAGAGTACGTCCTTATACTATAACCAGCCTTGAAAGGATTTATGTCCTGATAGAATCAGTGCAATACATTTTGCGGAATGATATTAAGGGTGATTTTCTGGAGTGTGGCGTCTACAAAGGTGGATCAATGATGACCATTGCTCTCACCCTTATGGCAGAGGGCGTAAGAGATAGAGAACTTTACTTTTTTGATACATTTGAAGCTATACCGGCACCTGATGAAAGGGATATTGATCTATGGGGCACTCCCGCCTTGGAGCGGTTCCCTAAAGATAAGAATTCGGATGTGAATTCAATATGCGACACTGCTTCGCTGGCGAGTGTTAAGCAAGCAATGGTCCTGACTGGATATCCAATGGAGAGGATTCATTTTATTAAAGGGTTAGTGGAGAATACGATTCCGGAGAAAGCTCCAGAATCGATTGCTTTGCTCAGATTGGATACCGATTGGTATCAGTCAACAATTCATGAGTTGACCCATCTTTATCCGAACGTGACTCCCAAAGGAATTATCATTGTGGATGATTACGGTCATTATAAGGGGGCAAGAGAAGCAGTTGATGAGTATTTTCAAAAGAACAAGATGATGCCATTTTTGCATCGAATAGACTATACGGGAAGATTGATAATTAAATATAAGTGACCTTACGAACACTTATGCAGATAATGAGCCCTGATGATCTGCTTACAGTGCATCCGCTAATTCCCTGAAGAATATCTACTGGTTTTTCCGACCATGTCATTGCGAAAATATTGAATTTTAATCCTTTGGACGTGCGCCTTTATAAAAAATTATGAGGGAACTATTATAGAAAAATGTTTTTATGATTAAACGAATATTTATATTAATATTATTTAATAGTCAATACTATGTTTAGATGTTACTAGGATCACGGAGAATAAATGAACTCAACAGAACAAATTATTAGAAGATGTGTCGAAGAAACTGATTCCCCGATAGATCTGTGGCGGATAGACATGTGGATTAGGTTCCTGAACTCGGTTCAGGCAAAGCATATGGCTGAAGTCGGAGTATATACAGGACGGTTCGCATCTTATATCCTTAAAGGATGCGAATCGATAGAAAAATATTATATGATTGATCCATGGCGTCATCTGGATAACTTTAATAAACCGGAAAATATGAGCGATGATATTTTTGAAGATTTCTTATCAGAAACCAAGTTAAAGACCGATTTTGCTGCCGAAAAACGGATCATTCTGCGCGGCAAAACAACAGAGGTAATAGATCAAATACAGGATGGCGAATTGGACTTCGCCTATATCGACGGCGACCACACACTCAGGGGTATTTCGATCGACCTGGTACGTGTATATCCCAAAATTAAGGCAGGCGGATGGATCGGTGGAGACGATTTTGTTAAAAACCTGTGGCAACATAGGAGTAAATTTGAACCGACTTTTGTGTTTCCTTTTGCTGTATATTTTGCTGAGGCAGTTGGCGCACGTATTTACGCCCTCCCTGGAGCGCAATTTTTGATGGAAAAGAATATTAATAGCTCTTTTTCTTTTATTGACCTAACAGGTAAATATCAGGATACAGCACTCAGAGATCAATTAATACCAAGCAGGATCTTGAAACTTAAGCTAAAAGAAAAGTTCCCATTTATGTCTAAGGTCTTTAGTGGTGTAAAGCGGATAGTATTAAAGTAGGACAATAGAAATAAATGCCTATTATTTACTTGGAATTCAGAAAGGATGCAAGACTATGAGTGTCTTATTCATGATGCCAGTTCTGGATGTGCCATCGGAAGTCTGGATGCAGCGCATGCTGGAGGAACTTGGCGATAACCTCGGTGTAGTCGTTGCAAAAGATACGAAAGGCGCGGCAAGATGGCGGGATCACGTCCCTGCAGTGTCCTTGACGCCTCGATCAAGGCTCAGTCGTTACTTTAATCAGCTTGCCCGTATGCTTATGCCCAACTCAATGGCATACGATCAGAATGCTCTTTTAAAAGGAATTAAGCGACCCGGGATCACTAAAGTACTATGCAATTATGGAGCTTTTGCAGTAAAATTCATGGATGTGTGGGAAAAAGTTGATGTCCCTCTATACATTCATTTTCACGGCTACGACGCAACTTTTGATTTACGTAATTATGATCAGCCTGATAAGAGATTTTTTCCCGATGATTATCTGCTTAAAATTTTAAAATTAGCAGATCGGGCTGCAATAATAGCGAATTCGGAATTTACCAAATCTTTATTAACTGATGCCGGAATTCCAACAGACCGCATTCATGTGAAATATTACGGTGTACCGGTACCACCAACATGTGAAACCCATAGAAACCGTAAAGAAATAAATATTCTGCATTTAGGACGCCTCGTTGATTTCAAGTCACCGGATCGTACTATAAAAGCCTTTGAAATGGCACGCTCAAGAGGGATGAATGGGAAATTAATAATTGCCGGTGATGGGCCACTAAGGGTTACATGTGAATTAATAAAAGAGAGATCGGTGTATAAGGATTCAATACAAATGCTGGGGGCGGTAACTGCAGAGCATGCCAAGGAACTGTTAGGAAATGCGGACATTTATACTCAGCACAACATCAAAGGCGAAATCAGCAGGCAGTCTGAATGTCTTGGTGTTTCTATTGTGGAAGCAATGGCTGCAGGTCTTCCGGTAGTCGGTACAAGAAGCGGCGGGGTAAAGGAGACTGTAGTTGATGGGGAGACAGGTATCCTTCTTGATCCGGGAGATATTGAAGGCCAGGCTGATGCAATATGCCGTTTAGCAAATGACCCCTCTTTACGCCAGAGACTTGGTTCGGCCGGGCATAAGCGTGTTTTGGATAATTTCAGTATGGAACAGGAAGCTAAAATGTTTCGAATGATAATGAAATTATGACAATAAGAAAGGGACCATATAGGGGACTGTGAGGGTAAGAGATTAAATATGCTTAGAAAAAACGCTCGCAGGATAAAGAGCAAGCTTAAAAAAAAGATCAGTATCTTGATCTTCAAGTTTCGCAACCTCGGGAAAATGAGATTTGAGTGCCCCATCTGTGGTTACCGTGGGCCTCTCATGGATATTGCGCCCTCTACCGGCCTTAGAAAACATGCGAAATGCCCACAATGCAATGCCGTAGAACGACACCGGCTCCAATTCGTGGTTATCAATTATGTCCTAAGAGATATAGATACATCCAACTTGAAGATGCTTCATTGCGCACCTGAGCCATTCTTTTATGATTTTTTTTCACAGAGGTTTGGCCAATATGAAACTGCAGATTTAAACAGGAAAGATGTCGATCACAACGTTGACCTTCAGCACCTTCAATTCGCCGACGCAACCTATGATTTCGTCTTTGCCTCGCACGTTTTGGAACACATCCCCGATGACGAAAAAGCGATCTCCGAAATACGCAGAATCTTGAAGCCAAAGGGCATCGCAGTTCTTCCGGTCCCAGTAATAGCAGAAAAAACAATCGAATATCCGGGCCCTAATCCCAATGAATCCAACCATGTGCGGGCGCCAGGTATGGACTATTTTGATAGATTCGGGCGCTATTTTTCGAAAGTAGAGAGGTTTAGTTCTGACTCACTGCCGAAGAAATACCAGCTATTTCTTTATGAAGACAGGAGCCAATGGCCGACAAAAGAATGTCCTTTGCGACCTGCGATGCAGGGTGAAAAGCACATTGATATTGTTCCTGTGTGTTACGTATGATTATTAATTCTCATTAAAAGGAGATTATTTTGAAGCGTGCATTGATTACAGGAATTACCGGGCAGGATGGAGCCTATCTGGCAGAATTTTTATTGGACAAGGGCTATGAGGTCTATGGCATCAAGAGAAGATCCTCACTTTTCAACACAGACCGGATAGATCATCTTATTAAGGATCTGCACGAGAAAGATGGGCATTTTGTTCTTCGTTATGGGGACATGACAGATTCCACAAATCTTATCCGTATTATTCAGGAAGTACAGCCCGATGAGATATATAATCTTGCCGCACAGAGTCATGTATTGGTTTCGTTTGAGACGGCTGAATACACTGCCAATGCGGATGCCCTGGGCACGCTGCGGATGCTTGAGGCGATAAGGATACTCAAGCTTGAGAAAAAAGCCCGCTTTTACCAGGCATCAACCAGTGAACTATTCGGGAAAGTTCAGGAAACACCCCAGAAAGAAAATACGCCCTTCTATCCCAGAAGTCCTTATGGAGTGGCAAAACTCTATGCGTACTGGATAACGGTTAACTACAGGGAGGCCTATGGAATTTATGCATGTAATGGGATACTCTTTAACCACGAATCGCCGATCCGCGGCGAGACCTTTGTTTCACGAAAGATAACGCGTGCCCTTACAAGAATAAAACTTGGTCTTCAAGATTGCGTGTATCTAGGAAACCTTGATGCGAAAAGAGACTGGGGACACGCCAAAGATTACGTTGAAGTGCAATGGCTGATGCTGCAGCAGGATGAACCGGAAGATTATGTTATTGCGACCGGTGAACAACATTCGGTAAGGGAATTTGTGGAACTCGCAGGGAGGGAGCTTGGCATTGAAATCGAATGGCAGGGCAGGGGAGTTGATGAAGTTGGAGTTGTTGCCGGTTTTTCCCCGACTTACGCCTCCCGACTTACGCCTCCCGATTTACGCCTCCCGCCTGACGGGTTCATCGGTTCAACCATCGTTCGAATTGATCCCAGGTATTTTCGCCCGACAGAGGTTGACTCGCTTCTGGGCGACGCATCAAAAGCCAGAGAAAAACTTGGCTGGGCTCCACGAATTACCTTTAAAGACCTTGTAAAAGAGATGATTGCCGCAGATCTGGAAACAGCCAGACGCGATGCGCTGATAAAGAAGAAGGGCTTCAAGGTGCTCAACTGCTTTGAGTGACCGTAAGGCGTAAGGCGTAAGGGGTTAGTCGGGGGAGCGGAAGGCGGGAGAGGCGGAATGAATAAAAATGACAGGATCTACATTGCCGGACATAATGGTCTTGTGGGCTCTGCGATCTTTCGCATACTGGATAAGAAGGGGTTTAATAATCTTATATGCCGAAGCCATTCAGAGCTTGACCTTACTGATCAACCGGCTGTGAGGGAGTTTTTCAGACGGGAAAGGCCCGACTATATCTTCCTTGCAGCGGCAAAGGTAGGGGGCATCCATGCCAACAACAGCTACCCCGCAGATTTTATAAGGGACAACCTTCTGATACAGACAAATGTTATTGATGCCGCTTACAGATATTCCGCAAGAAAACTGGCTTTTATCAGCTCGTCATGCATCTATCCCAGGATGGCACTACAGCCCATGAAGGAGGAATATCTGTCTACCGGCAAACTTGAGCCTACGACCGAGTGGTATGCCATCGCAAAGATTGCCGGGATAAAGATGTGCCAGGCTTACCGCAGGCAATACGGGTTTAATGCAATCTCTGTTGTGCCCAGCAATCTTTACGGTCCGGGCGACAATTTTAACCTGGAGAATTCCAACGTGCTCCCAATGCTGCTCAGAAAATTCCACGATGCAAAGATAAACGGAGAATCTTGTGTAACTGTGTGGGGAACAGGGTCTCCAAGGAGAGAATTAATGCATGTTGATGACCTGGCAGATGCAGCAATATTTCTAATGGAGTCATATAATGAGGAAGAGATCATCAACGTGGGGACCGGTAAAGACAATACAATTATTGAAATCGTAGAGATAATAAAGGAAATTACAGGATTTAAAGGTGAAATATTTTTTGATTCCACAAAACCGGATGGCATCCCGAGGAAACTGCTCGACATATCAAGGATCAATAACCTCGGCTGGATGCCGAAGATATCTTTGTTTGAAGGAATTAACTCTACTTATCAATGGTTTTTAAGAAATCTAAACTGTATCAGGATCTGATCTCAACCTTAATGCCATGAAAGGGTTTGGGATTTGAAGGAGGTCCAGGTCACACCAGGGCCAATGTAGAGACAGCAGAAAAGCAGGACGTAAATTGAAATAGATCCCTGCCTGCACATGATATCACCAGGGGGATCCGATAGATGGATGTTATTTTCGAAAGGAGACATGATGAGACAGTTGCCGGAAGGTAAAAAAATAGAGGCCTGCAGAATTTGCGGGGGAAAGCTGATAGAGATTTTGGATTTGGGTTTTCATCCTCCAAGTGATGCGTTTTTGACACAAGAACAATTAAATGAGCCGGAAGTCTATTACCCATTGACTCTTTGCTGTTGTGAAGTGTGCACCCTGGCCCAGCTGAATTACATCGTGCCTCGTGAAACATTATTTTGTGAGAACTATCCTTATGAAACAGGGGTGAATGAGGGTGGGATAAAACATTTTAAAGACTTCGCTGATGAAATTATTAAAAAGTGCAGCATTAAACAAAATGATTTTGTTGTTGATATTGGCGGCAATGATGGCACCTTTGCTCTAAATTTTGAAAATCATGGATGTAAAGTTCTTAATATTGATCCTTGCGGGCTTCCTTCAATAGTCAAAGTATGGAAAGGTTTTTGGGATGAAGACACTGGAACGGCTGTTAAATCAAAGCATGGTCATGCAGATATAATAACGGCTACAAATGTCTTGGCTCATACGGAAGACTTGCATGGCTTTATGAAAGGTGTAGAAGTTCTGTTAAAAGATGACGGCGTTTTCGTAATAGAGACACCTTATCTTGATGCCATGATTGACGGATTACAGTTTGACCAGATTTACCATGAACATCTGAGCTATTTTAATCAATATTCTATTCAAAGATTATTACGAGTTCATGGAATGGATATATGGGATTATGAAATTAATGAGATGCACGGCGGATCATTGAGAATTTATGCAAAGAAAGGAATAGAGACAATATTAACTGAAAAAATATCTTCATTATCTATTAAGAGTCTTCAAGAATTTGCTGAAAAGGTAAAACAACTCAAAAAGGACTTAATACGAACTCTTAATAATTTACATTCTATAAATGAAGAAATGTATAAAATAGTCGGAATTGCTGCATCTGCTAAAGGAAACACCCTCTTAAATTATTGCGGATTTGATAGAGACACAATTAGCTGGATAACCGACAAGTCAACTCTAAAACAAGGCAAGTTTACTCCCGGGTCACATATTCGTGTTTATTCCGATGATATCCTGATAGAGGAACAACCGGAGTTTGCCCTTATGCTGGCATGTAATTTTAAAAAGAATATTTTAAAAGCTGTAAGGGAAAAAGGGTATAAAGGAAAAATCATAATTCCATACCCTGAGGTGCATATCGAATAAGAAAGTGCTTATTACGAAGACACTGGACCTTAATTCCCTGACAGGGGATTAAAACATAATAGCAGCAGTTGAAACAAGGGTGAGCATATTAGACATGAGCAATAAAATTTATATTAACGGAAGACCTGATGGAATTGGAAACAGGCTGGAGGAACTATTAAGAATTGAATATCATTGTATTTTGAATAAGTTAACATGCTGTTATTATTGGGACAACAACGGTAGTTATAACAGGCGATATCCAATATTGTTTGAATGCATAAATGTCACCATACAAGACAAGAATAAATATCCAGTCAATATGATTAATGAAGTTGGCTGGATGAGTAATAGAGATCAAATGATTGTTGCAGTAAAGAATGTGAAATTAATTAAACCTCTTGACACAGATAACTGCGAATACACAGGAGTACACATAAGAACTGGAGATAGAATTCGAAATCCGGTACCACATGCTGATTTTATGGATATTAATTTATTTAATAGAATCTTTAAATTTACAGTAAAACAAATAAATCTTGAAAAACCAAAATATCTATTTATTTGTTCCGATAATGAGAAATATAAAAATAGAATGATTTCAAAACTGGATAAGGATATTAAAGTAGTTGATCCTTTAATTTCCAAATCAGGGCTTCAGGTTTATGATGATTTTTATGCATTAAGTCAATCAAATAAAATATATATGTGCAGCAAATTTTCTTCCTTTGCAATCACAGCATCGATCTTGAACAATATTCCGGTTGTTTCTTTTTTTGATGAAAATGATAGCAATTTAATAAGATATTATGCAAATGTTATTGTAGTAAACCTGCCAGAAAGAAACAAATATGATATTCTTGTTTCAACAATATTCGATATGCTCAGATCTATTAAAAGACTTTTTCTAAGAGCTCGCCTTTTCTGGAAAAAAACATAATTGACATGAAATTCAATTTAGATAATGTGTTGATACAAGTGCCTCAACTTACCGAAACCACAACTTATCATGATATCTATAGCCTTTATGTTTGACGAAAAGGGAAATTAATGAAAGCGATCAGAGCGTTAATACCCCGAGCAGCTAAATCCTTCTTAAAACGATTCTTGTACAGGCATTTGTTAACAACTTCACAAGCAGGGCAGGATTACTGGATATACGGAGAGGCCTTTAATGAGAAAAAAGGGGGGTATTTCCTGGATGTCGGTGCATATAATGGAATTGTTTTCAGCAATACATACATATTGGAATCCAGATACAACTGGTCAGGGATTTGTATCGAGGCAAATCCGATAGTTTTTAAAGACCTCATCAAGAATAGGCGTACTGTATGCCTTAATGTCTGTCTCGATAAGTCAGAAGGGGAAGTGCCATTTGTTCTTAGAAGCGCTGCCGGAGGAATTGTCGACCAGGACGTTGATAATAAAGAGCCGGGAACAAACAATGTAATAAGAATGAAAACCGTGTCTTTGAACAGTGTTCTGGAAGATCAACATGCACCCAGTGTCATCGACTACTTATCAATTGACGTGGAGGGGGCAGAGGAAAGGATTTTATCTGGATTCGACTTTCATAAGTACACCTTTAGATGCGTCACAATTGAGAGACCAACCGAACTTCTCAAAAGCCTTTTTAAAGATCATGGCTATGTTCTTATAAAGGAAATCTCCATGCTGGATTGCTTTTATGTTCACAAGGATTTCCTGAAAGAATATGAAAGCAATCTCTTCAGCTTCTATAAAAAGAAGAATCTGGCCATACACTGGAGGTGCCGATTTATATCTCCTTAACTTCAATTCGGGAGGACAAGAGCGCAATGAAAAAAACACTCAAAAAAATCGCAAACAAATGTGGATATCGCATATCTAGATTATCAAATCCCAGCATAAATGCATTTACGGCAATGCAATACCTCCTCAAAGAGGTTAAAGAGCCAATTATCTTTGATGTAGGGGCTTGCTATGGATATATTTCATTAGCCTTTCGAAAGATGTTCCCTCTTGCGAGAATTTATGCCTTTGAGCCATTTGAAGAATCCTTCGAGTGCTTAAAGGCGAATACTATATCGGATGAATTAATAAATATTTTTAATTTTGGCTTGAGCAACCGGGAAGGGACTCAATCATTTCATTCAAATAAAAGGCCGGGTACCAACTCATTGCTCGCAACTCATGAATCATCAGAACCATGGGGAAAAGGGTATGTAGAAACCAAGGAAATTATTCAAGCACGATTCAATACACTTGATTCCGTAATAGAGACAATGAAGATTCCACGGATCGATCTTCTCAAATTGGATGTTCAGGGCGCGGAACCACTGGTAATTGAAGGTGCCTCGGAGGCGTGCAGTCGTGGAATAATTCGTCTCATATATTCCGAGATAATTACCCAACCAACATACAAAGACCAGAAACGATTTGATGAGGCACTGGGTTCATTTTATAATTCTGGATTTGACCTCTATAACATCTACAATATGGACCTTACGCGTGAAGGAAGGTTACGACAAGTTGATGCGATCTTCACAAAGCGATGATTCAGGCAGGCTGACGCTATATGTCGATTATCGAATGACCCCGCGTTACGACAGAAGCTCGGTTTAGCAGGGCATAAGCGTGTTTCGGATAATTTTAGCATGGAGCAAGAGGCCAAATAATTTATATTAATGGAAGATATGATGGAATTGGACCCAAAGCTTTTGACAGCGTAGAAATGCGACAGATATATGAGAGAACAAATTAGAAAAGTTATAATAAGTCTTTTCAAGTTTGCGGGGATCGGGATTATTCGCTACGACACGCTTCAAAGTTTAAAAACACAGGCATCGGCATACAAGAAAATGAAAAAAGATATCGACTTCCTTGCATCTCTTGATGAAAATAAAGTGGGTAAGACTTTACGCCATATACACTTGCTTCTCAAGTCAAAAGCCCAGATGCGGCAGGATCTTTTCGTTCTAGCAGAACTAGATTTTAAACGCGATGGATTCTTCGTCGAGTTTGGCGCTACAAATGGAATTAGGTTAAGTAATACGTATTTACTTGAAAAAGAATTTGGCTGGCGGGGAATTCTTGCGGAACCTGCCCGTGTCTATCATAAGGATCTTAAGAAGAATAGAAATACAAATGTCGATTTCGCGTGTATATGGAATAAGACAGGTCAAACGCTCAACTTTAATGAGACCGATGATCCAGTACTGTCAACGATTTCTGACTTTAGTTCTAAGGATAGATATTCTGAAACCAGAAAGTATGGGAATACTTACTCTGTCAATACTATCTCACTAATGGATCTTCTTCGGAAGTATGACGCCCCTTATAGAATTGACTACCTTTCAATTGATACCGAGGGCAGTGAGTATGAGATATTGAAAGCTTTTGACTTTGACGCTTACAGGATATCGATAATTACCTGCGAGCATAACTTTACCGACGACAGACAAAAAATCTATGATTTATTAACTTCGCAGGGTTATAAACGGAGATACCAAGATTTATCCAGTGTTGATGATTGGTATGTGCTTCAATAAAGCGATATTGCGTTGTGCCCCAGGATCATTTACAGGCTTTATCATTTTAGAATTTTATTAATGAAATTCTTTAGAAAAAATTTTTAAATCATTTTCAACCATCTCAGCAACCAAGTCTTCAAATTTGAAATTATACTCCCATTTGAATTTATTTTTCGCTTTCTGCGAATCTCCCAGTAAGATGTTTACTTCGGATGGTCTAAAGAAAATATTATTAATTTGCAGGTATTTATATGGATCAAGATCGATATAGTTGAAAGCCATTTCAAGAAAGTCTCTAACCGAATGGCTCTCTCCTGAACTAAGAACATAGTCATCGGGTTCATCCTGCTGGAGCATCAGCCACACTCCTTTTACATATTCACGAGCATGTCCCCAATCTCTTTTGGCATCAAGATTTCCTAATTCTAATTTATTACTCAAACCTAGTTTAATTGCTGCGGCAGTTGATGTAATCTTGCGAGTAACAAATTCGAAACCTCTTCGCGGTGACTCGTGATTAAATAAGATCCCTGAAGACGCGTGTAAATTATAAGCTTCTCGATAATTTTGTGTTAAATGAAATCCTGCAACCTTAGAGATTCCATATGGAGATCTGGGATGAAATGGAGTATTTTCATTTTGCGGGGTTGCTTTAACTTTCCCAAACATCTCGCTTGAAGCAGCAAAATAAAAACGACATTTTGGTACAATTTTATTAATGGCTGAAAGAATATATTGGGTTCCTTTTATATTCATATCAATAGTTGTGAATTCATCCTCAAAGGAATAAGATACAAAACTTTGTGCAGCCAAATGATAACATTCATCTGGCATCACCTCAGATACTATCTTATAAAGGCTCGCGTAATTATCGATTGAACCTCCATGAAGTTTTATTTGGTCTATTATATGCGCTATCCTTGACATTCTTCTGGCAGGATCTTCTAGCGCAACACTCCTGACAATTCCATGGACTTCATAGCCTTTTTCCAATAATAGCTCAGAAAGGTATGATCCGTCTTGGCCGGTGATACCGGTGATTAAAGCACGCTTCATATCTTACTCCTTTTACTGCATCGATTTACAATTCAAATTTAAAAATGGATTCAGGCGATTTTCGTCAGGTTATGCAAAGCTCTCGGGACGAATCGTGTATTGACATCAATTGCGTTATATATCACTTGTCCATTGCGACCGCACTTTTCAAGGATGACACTGCGGGTGAAGTTGCTCTTAAAAGGAATAGGGTTTTTAAGAAATCAACATGTTTGGCCATAAAATATTCAATTGCGTAGGGTGTGGAATGTTTTCAATTATAGTAGTTATCGGTTTTAAAGAACTTTAAAGTTCCTTAATTTTTTGTGCAATCTTTTCAAAAAAAATACCGGATCTGACACCCCAGCCTGTTTGTAGGACGATAAAGTAACCTTTAACATCATTCAGATATTCATCGATATTGTCTAACGCTCTTTTCTCTCTATAATAATACTCTCTTAGCCAAAGTGATTTACTTAAATCCCAAAGTTTCTTTTCTGGAGTGACTAAATACATTTGATCAAAGAGGTCGGTCCCTTCAAGGAATAGAAAGTATAAGGCAGGCTCTATCCATAAATCAAAATTTTCCAACAGATACTTCCTCCACCCTAATTCGAACTTATTCTCAATGTATTGCGTCATCATCGAGACACCTTTAGTATTCATAATGACAGGTGTTTCGGAATAAATTCTGTATTTATACTCAGCAGGTCTGTCGAATTGGAGCATTTTAAAAGCAAGGAAGTACCTATTCGCTTTTACTTGATATTCAACAGCGGCATAAAATGGATGGTATAAATCTACATAATCACCAATTTGCTCCGCTTGAGCCAGAGCTTTGCCTTGAAGGATAACATCCTTAAGGGAGAATTTACGAATACAGACAACATCCGCATCAAGTGTCATATAATGGGTTGAACGGATCAAATCATGAGCTGCCAGTTTTACAAGCTGCTGTTTATGCCAACCAATCCTGCCTTTTGCTTTTGCTTTTTTCAGTCTTTTCTTATATCGATATAAGAACTTGAGATTTTGATATAAATTAGAAATTTTACTAGATTTTAATACGTTGGACATATTGAATTCAGGACAAAGGTCAAGTTCAGAGTGGACTTTAAAACGTTCATCATTAGTTATTGAACGGAGAATTTCTTCAGCATGATGGACATCTTGAGGGGGCGTAATTATAAAAATTCACAAAGATCTTCGAGGTTGAAGTGTTTAATCAACGATAAAATCATGGTTTTAAGACGTGTGCTTTCACTCGCATCGCAGCTATTATCGCTATCATTATGATGGCCTTCTGTAGACTTCGCTCTGGCAAAAGTGACCACAAAGGATAGTTTGTCTTTTACCAGTTCTCTTTGAAAAGAACATTTTTTTAAGGCATCTGAATCCGGCTTGATCTGATCCCTATCTTTGTAATATTCATTAATATTCATGTTTAAAATTATTGAGAAGTGGTATAAGTTTTGTATTGTCTAAAAAAATAATTAAAAAGGAAATGATATTAAAAGATACTATAGTCTTGCCGTATTTTCCAGTCAATAAGATTATCGGTTGCATAATTGTCAAGAAATTATTTAGATATTATGGCAAAATTATCTTTTAATCAGGTATCACCAAATCGAAATGAAAAAAATACTCCAGAAACTCGCAAACAGATATGGATACAGCATCAATAGATTATCCAACCCTGCTGTAAACCCATTTACAGCAATGCAAAAACTTCTCATGGGGATTAAGGAGCCAATTATCTTAGATGTAGGTGCTTACCATGGGTATATTTCATTAGCATTTCGGAAGATGTTCCCCATGTCAACAATCTATGCCTTTGAACCATTTGAAGAATCATTCGAGCACTTGAAGGCGAACACAGCATCGGATCCTAGAATAAATGCTTTCAATTTTGGCTTGAGCAACCGTAATGGGACACAGTCATTTCATTCAAATACAATGTCAGGAACAAACTCATTGCTTGCAACTGATGAATCGGGGACGCGAACATGGGGGAAAAAGCTTCTCGAGACAAGGGAGATTGTCCAGGCACAATTCAAGACAATCGATTCAGTGGTTGAAAAAATGCATATCCCAAGGATTGATTTACTCAAATTAGATGTCCAGGGCGCCGAACCACTTGTAATCGAAGGTGCGTCGGAGGCGTGCAGGCGGGGAATAATTGGTGTCATATTTTCCGAGGTTATTACCCAACCCACTTACAGGGATCAGAAACGTCTCGATGAGGTTCTGGCTTCGTTTTACAATAACGGCTTTGACCTCTATAACATATACTATATGAGTCTTATGCGCGAAGGACGACTACGTCAGGTCGATGTCATTTTCACAAAGGCAGCCGGATAACAATATCGCTAAATAAGATGATGGAAGAGGCATAGACAGATCTTCGTGCATTGGTATTATTTTTCAATTATTACCAATAGACCATTATTGCCTATTTCGGCCGCAAACTTCGGGAGCGTCCTGATAAACAATACTAACGGAAAGGCAAAAAATATATAGCCGGCAAGTATATTGAAATAAATTAATTTTTTCCTGGCCAACCTTATTAGAATGTTAAACCCATGGGCTATCTTCTGATCAATGGTCTCAAAGAATCCACTTTCATAATCGACAGTCACATTGTACTCTGGAAACACATGTTTAAAAAGATAAGAGGCGTATCCGCCGGAAAAGAAAAATGGAGTCTGATGTGCATCACACTGGCTGGGCACAGTAATCAGGATCTGTCCCCCGGGCCTCACAACACGATCTAATTCTAAAAGTGCAGAATTCACATCAGGAACATGCTCTAAAACGTCGGTACATATCACCGCGTCAAACGATGCATCCGGAACCGGAATCGAACATATGTCACTAATAATGTCAGTATTGGCCGTATCCCATGATCCGCTCTGATGTCCTACTCCATCTCCTTTTCCGTCGTATTGCCCCAGATCTTGGGATGTATAAATGAGATGAGAGCAGTGCGGTCTATATTTCTGTGTCCCGGCTCCAATGTCCAGTAATCGCGAGTTTTGCGGAAGGCTATGCAGGAAGCGAGCAACGAATTCCCTGCGACGCTTGTTGCTCGCATGGGCTGAAATGAAAAAAAATCGCCTAAATAGTGCTAAAAAATAATCGATTAATTTTATAATTAATAATTTGATCATAAATATTATAAAGCTCAATTAGTCATTTTTTAAATAATAAGTTACTCTAGACTTCGATACATGCAGGCCTTCATTATTTTCAAACACAAAGTCAACAATAATTCTTAAGTATGCATGCAATCTTGAAATTAATTATTATTAATTTGTTATCTGATTGTCAAGGGATTATGTAATGATTATGGAGAACCTGTGAGATAACTTAATGCCATGTCTTTGAAATGTTTTGGAAGATGAACACGTATTGTCTATTCATTGTCTACATATAGGATAATTAGTCGACCATGAAAAACGGGTTAATAAATTGAAATAATTTATAAAAATAGTAAATGGTGTTTGTTTAAATTGTATAAAAGTGCTAATATAAGACTCAAAATCTTGCAAAAAAAGAACATCAATTTGAGGCATAAAGAATGATAGGAAAACCCCCTGATAAACAGCAACTGCATCTATTGAAGCAGCACCTGGAAAACTTAATCAACCCTGATTATCCACTTTGCAGACTGGCCAAAAGCATCCCATGGGATGATCTGGAAAAACATATTGGGAAGCATTATCACTACTCGGGAATAGGCATATGGAACCCATAATGGAGCCGCATATATCGTTCAGGTAGGGAAAAACACTCTTAATATAGATTCTAAAAAGTAGAAAACAGAAAAAGTGAAAGGCGATTTTTTAAATTTGCCATTCAAAAAAGATAATTTTAAATTTTTATGAATAATTCAAAGGTCTCATATTCTGATAAAATAGTGCCACCATTGAATATGTGTTCCTACTTATAACATGATCTTATCTTGATTTGAATAATAACGTTAAATCTATTCAAAAAATGCAAAAAATTATTAGCGTAAACAGCGTAAAGTTGCCTGATGCTATCAGTGAAAAAAGGATGCTTAACTCTGATAAGAACCATCTTGATGGGACAAGATTAGACGCATATGATATGGAACAGTATGATAATGATACTGTTTTCTACGATGTCTTCTTTGACATCAAGAACAAGTATTTATATACAGTAGGCCCACCTTTCCTGAATCTGCAAAAAATACTTTTTCCCATCAACTGCCGGATTAATAATGATAAAAAGCAATATCCGCTGCAGGTTAATGAGTATTTTAATAAAGAGATCGCAATAGGAAGAGTATCACTAAAAAATCTGCCTCTGTACGATGAGAATCTTATCGAGATTGATTTTAATAAACGGTTTCAGTGGAGCGGCAGAATAAAATTAAATAGGTTTGAAATAAAGCCTATCATACTAACGACGATTCAAAAAGATAACAGGATTCGATGGATAAATGAATGGGTGGAGTTTTATTCAAGGAATTTTAAAATAGACCAGACAATTATCTATGACAATAACAGCAGCAACAGGGATGATCTGAAGGCGATCAGCAATGAAAAATTATTGATAGTATCATGGCCCTTTAAGTACGGCCCAATAAGAAGTCATGATAACCAGTTCTGTCAACGTGGTTCTCTTAATCATTGCAGGTTAAAATTCGGTTCAGATAATATGATTATGAATTTCGATATAGACGAGCTGCTGTATTTGGAGAAGCCAGAACTGCAGAGGTATATTAATAGATATGATCTCATATTATTTAATGCCTACAGAGTGCCGTATGTTAAACCCGTATCAGAAGATTATTCTTATAAGGATTTTTCATTCAGAGACAGTGAACCTCAAGTAGGCGGCAGAAAATATGTATATAGGCCCAGCAGTGTAATCGCGAATGACAGACATAATGTCTTGTTAAAAAAACATCGAAAAAGCCTCTATAAAAGGCTGAAAAACAGGTATGCAAAGTTATGCGAAGTTCAAAACAAGAGCTGGGTTTTGCGCTGTCTGTTAAGAGTTATGTCTATGATTCTAAAGATGAAGATTGTTCCAATCAATGAAGCATATTATTTACACTATACAGGCATAAGCACCAATTGGAAATCCATATACTGGAACAGAAAAGAAGACACAAGTCTAACAGACAAACATGTACTGTTCAATATATTCAAAACATAGTAATTGTTAAGGCCCCGGATATCGATATCAGTGATGAACCCACTCGTTTCAGTTGTCATACCTACCGCTAATCGCCCTAAATATCTCTTACGGGCAGTCGACAGCGCTCTGGCCGGGATGGACCCCAAGGATGTCGAGGTGATTGTTGTCCCCAACGGCCCGGATGAGTCCTGGCGGGAGGCCCTGCGTCCTTACGATAATAATCAATCGGTAAGAATTATTCGTATCGAAGAGGCAAATGCCAATATCGCGCGAAACGCGGGAATGAGCGACGCCAGAGGCGAATTTATCCGTTTTCTGGATGATGATGATTATCTGATTCCCGAAAGTGCGGTTAAGCAGTATGATCTGATTAGATCCTCAGAAGTCGATGTGGTTTCAGGAAGTGTCCGGCTTGTGGATGAGCTGGGCCGAGGGTTAAGCGTCTGGCATCAGAAGCCCGACACGGATGATCTTTGCACCGCGGTGCTTGGGCCATGGCGCAATTGCCTGCCTACGGCACATGTTTACAGACGATCATGCTTGCGATACGCGAAATGGAACTCGGCAACTAAAGTGCGCCAGGATGTTGAATGGCTCTTGGATTTATGCGCATCCATGGAGTTAAAATGGAATAAAACTAAAGATGTAGTTGGCATCTGGCAGCAGCATTCGGATCAAAGAGTTTCATCAAGAATACATATTAATAAGATGTCCAGGCTTACTGTGCCTATGATTATAAAAACTTACAATTCACTGCTGATAAATGGTCGTTTAGACGATTCACGCAGGCAGGCAGTTTCTCTTGCACTGTGGGGGTTTGCAGTTAGAGTTTTCTTCTTTGATCCGATATATTGGAGTCATGTCGCCCGTACAGCCCACAAAATCCATCCCACAGCCCGGCCCCCTCATGCAAGATATAATATGCCGATGATTCGCATGCTCAATCCTTTGCTTATTCTGTGGCTGGAGCTACCTAAGCAATGGGCATTTTATCTTATAAGGCGAATCCCTAAAAGAATTCGTAGGTCTCATAATTGAAATATTAAGGGTATTTATTAATGATTAAATCGCAAAGCAGTCATTCGCCCAATGTTTCAGTTGTCATGCCAGTATACAACGGGGCGCGCACGCTTATGGAAGCTGTGGATAGTGTTTTGAAGCAGACTTATCAAGATTTTGAATTGATTATATGCAATGATGCCTCAAAGGATGAAACTGAAAATATTTTAAACAGCATTACAGATGACCGTGTCCGAGTAATACATAACCGTCAAAATTTGGGAGAGGGTCCGACACGCGATAGAGCGATTGAAGTGGGTCGCGGCGTCTGGCTTGCAGTAATTGATGCTGATGACGTGTGGGCTCCTGAAAGACTGGAAGTGATGTTGCGGGAGACAGAAGGATCTACCGATATGATGGTATTTGATGATATTCTTCGGTGTCATGATACACCATCAGGCA
>RPRI01000072.1 GCA_003818505.1 Desulfobacteraceae bacterium
AGGAAATATTAGAGGGGTGGCTGCCCCGGAGTCGGCGAATAATGCTGCATCCCAAACCTCTTTTGTCCCTCTTCTGACATTGGGGATACCGCCCAATGTGGTGCTGGCCATGATGGCCGGAGCTATGATGATTCACGGCATCCAGCCGGGCCCGCGTGTTATAACCAGTAATCCGGCTCTTTTTTGGGGGGTCATTGTTTCCATGTGGATCGGCAACGTGATACTGGTCATTTTAAACCTCCCTCTGGTAGGAATCTGGATTCGGCTTCTCTCGGTTCCTTACCGTCTTCTCTATCCGGCGATTCTGCTGTTCTGCTGCATCGGCCTTTACAGCGTAAATAATAACACTTTCGACATCGGTCTGACTGCCATGTGCGGACTTCTCGGATATGTTTTTCACAAACTGGAATGTGAGCCGGCACCCTTGATTTTGGGCTTTGTCTTAGGACCCATGATGGAGGAAAATCTAAGGCGGGGGATGCTTCTTTCTAGGGGGGATCCATCAGTATTTTTCACCCGGCCTCTGTCTCTCACTTTTCTGCTGATGGCCGCAGCAATGCTGACCATAGTTGCTCTTCCTGCCATCCGACACGGCAGAGAAAAGGCGTTTCAGGAAGAATAAATATTCATATTCACCGCGCAGAAGCAAAGAAAGAAGAGAAAGCGATTCTTATGCGGACCGAGCTTCTTTGAGGCTAACAAAATATATCAAATTAAGATAAAAAAAATGAGGCGATATGACTTACCCTAGTATCCATCCCACCGGAACAACTCTGTATGATCCAACGCGATGCTGGAACGGCTTTACCGTATTTCAAGCCAAAGAAATGGGAGCGCTTCTAATAAATATGAATGGTGGCGAGGTTCAGCTATGGAAAGAGCTGCAGGGTATGCCCAACAGAATTCTTCCGGGCGGATATATAATCGGCAGCACAGGTGAAAGGAACACCAACTTTGGAATGCAGGACGGTATCGATCTGGTTCAGGTTGATTGGGATGGCAACATCGTGTGGCGATTCAATCATTACGAGTTCATTGAGGACCCCGGCGAAAAGCCGCAGTGGATGGCCAGACAGCACCATGATTACCAACGGGAAGGGAACCCTGCAGGATATTATGCTCCGGGCATGGAGCCCCTGGTTAACCAAGGAAATACTCTGATCCTTTCTCACAAGAATATTCGGAACTCTATGATCAGCGACAAACCATTGCTCGATGACGCTATTATCGAGGTCACATGGGATGGCAAAATTATCTGGGAGTGGGTATGCAGCGAGCATTTTGAAGAGCTGGGCTTCAGGGAGGAGGCAAAAAACATTCTTTATAGAAACCCCAACTGGAGGCCCACAGGTGGAGGGATAGGCGACTGGATGCATATAAACTCCATGTCTATGCTTGGTCCAAATCGTTGGTTTGACGACGGTGACAACCGTTTTCATCCCGAAAATATCATCTGGTGCGCCCGGGAGACCAACATCACGGCCATAATCGACAAAAAAACGGGCCGGATCGTATGGCGGATCGGGCCCAACTACGATGAACCCCCGGAGCTTCGGCGACTGGGCTGGATCATCGGCCAGCACCACGCCCACATGATCTCCGAGGGGTTGCCCGGCGAAGGGAACATCCTGATCTTTGATAACGGAGGTTGGGCAGGCTACGGCTCTCCGAATCCCGGATCCTTTACCGGCTTCAGGAATGCGCTTCGAGATTATTCCAGAGTTCTGGAAATCAACCCGGTTTCGCTGGAAATCATCTGGCAGTACACACCGGCCGAGGCTGGGCTGACCTTACCAGTTGATGCCAATCGCTTCTACAGCCCTTTCATAAGTTCGGCACAGCGCTTAGCCAACGGCAACACCATGATTACTGAAGGCTCAGGCGGGCGGATCATTGAAGTTACTGCTGGACACAATATTGTCTGGGAATACATCAGCCCTTACTGGGGCAAGAAGATGAAGATTAACATGATCTACCGCGCGTACAGACTGCCCTATGGCTGGATCCCGCAAGTCGAAAAGCCCCGGGAGTCCCCCATTGAGCGGATCGACGTAACTAACTTCAGAGTGCCGGGGGCTTCTCCGAGAGGTCCGAAAAGAGTGGTCTCTGTGGAAGGAGTTCTGCCTTACCGGCAGGATTCTGCCTTGTGTGTTTTGACAGATAAGCGAAAAGCCCCCCCTTATCTTTGATGCGGGAATATCCGCCTTATGGGCGAATAACGAAGACGGGACAAGACCATAACTGCCAATCTGAAAATCATGGGAGAGCTGAGCCAACTGCACAGTGGCCAGTGTTGGGGCCATATCAACATATGAATATCAGGCGGCTTCTGTTGCGCTGGGATAGACCTTTATAGAGAAGGGATGAAAGAGCCCTAAGTGAAAGAATACAAAACCGAAATTAATATTTTTTAAATGGGATGATCTTACACTTTTTATCTGTATTTACTTCAATCTTGACCTTGAATCCTGAGCAGGTACAATATACCCACTTTCCCCCGCATTTCGGGCAAATTTCAAAGACGCACCCGACATGATGAAAGCCGCCCGGAAGCACGTTGCATTCGGGGCACCTAACTTCTTGTCTCTTTGTAAAGACAGTTTCGTTTTTTCTCTTAAAAGGCAAAGGAGTGTAATCTTTGCCCTCTATCCTGATAATGCTTTTGATGCAGGACGAAGCGCCATCTGTCTCTTTACCGCAAAAAGCGCAAATTGCCAATTATTTTACCTCTTATATAATGGTTTCGCAAAAGCTAAGTTCATGCCGCTTTGCGGCAGCCAATTTCCAACGAACTTGTTGAAAGTCTGAATATGCTAACTCAATACCACCCGCTTTAAGGATAATCTTTTCAGCCGACTATTCGATATGATGGATAATTGTAACCCCGCCCGGTTTCTGGTAGTGATATTCAATAAATTTGCCCTCCCTATCAAGAACCGCCGTAAGTGAAAAAGGCTTCTTTCCGTTTCTGTATACCCTGTCGACAAAACCGGAAACACTTGAAAATCTTAAGTCGCCGAAAACTATCAGGTTTTTTTCTCCTGACTTTTCAGTTTCAAAAACCGGATATACGGCAAACCATGAATAAGTATTAAAAATAGATGCATCCTTTCCGAATTTATTGAACATCTCTTTTCCAGCTATGTCGAACCTCCCAAAAAAGGCAATTGGTTTTCTGTTAATAAGTTTTACGCCCGCAAAACCATACTTTCCCCCGTATTCAACAATCACTTTCCAGGAAAATGGTGTTAGTATGTCAGGGGAAAGATGCACACTGTAAGAAATTCCGTCTCGTTTTTTAAGTTCATTTCCGATGCTTTTTTCAAGATATGATTTTATTCCAAAATTGATTGCGGGATAGATAAATATCCACATAATCCCTATGATTGCAATTGTTTCACTTCTTTTTTTGTTGATAAGCGAGATAAAAAAAATAATTGCCGAAACAATGGTATATAAAGGATCGACTATAAAGACGGATTCGAGCGAATACCTCCTGTTGGTGAACGGATAAAATACCTGTGTTCCGTATGATGTGACCAGATCAAGGAAGATGTGAAGGTAAATGAGCGACAGCGCTGTTACAAACCCCTTTTTTATATTAAACGGCTTTATGAATAAGCTGAAGATTAAAACAAGAAGGAGGGCAAGTATTATCCCGCCAGTGAGAGAGTGTGTGGCGCCCCTGTGGTGAATCAGATAAAGTTCAGGGCCGAACAAACCTATGATATTGTCTATATCGGGAAGGAGCGCGGCAACAATGCAGAAGATCATCATATGCCGCTCATTTTGAAAACTTTTTAAAGCTCCTCGCCCCAGAGCCCCTGAAGTCAAATGAGTTACAGGGTCCATTAGCTGCTCACCCCAAATTCATTACCATTTTGCGTAGTGCTCTTCAGCAAAACCCGCGGCATTTTTCAACTGCCAGGATTCTTTGCCGTCTGTCAATCTTCCCTCGAACCTTCCGAAAGGCTGGTGGAACCTGCTTGCAATCAGGCCTATGTTTATGTCAGATGCTCTTTCACCTTCTGGATAAAAGAGAAGATTGACTCTGCCGTCATTTGAATTGATTTCCCAAGACTTAAGGAGATCGAGGTCGCTGTATTTGAAATCCACAACATCCGTTTTTACCATTCTGCCGTTTATCCAGAATACATTTTCGGTAAAACCGGTTTCATTAACTCCCTGAACCAGATTGAAACCTATCCTTTTCCCGGAAACATCGAAGCCGCCTCCCGACGCCCAGTTCCAGAAGGTAGTTCGTGCAAGATACCCGAGAGTATAATCGAGCACACCCGATGATTTTATTTCGGATATTTCCCATCTTTTCCCGTCATGGCTGATAAAACCTCGGGCAGGAATCCCCGCTTCTTTATGCGTGTAGTTAAACCCGCCGAGTCCCACCCGTGTTGTACAACAAAGAGGTTCTTCCGATTTTAAAAAAATCAGTTCCGCCTGCAATTTTCCGCCTGCCGAAATTTTTGCAAGTATATTTTCGTGCCGGTTGATAAATTCAAGTGATGTGTTTCCGCTCTTAAAAGAGGCAGCACCGTTTCTTGAAGATCCTGTAAAAAAAGCTGCTTTTCCGGAAGGTAGAATAGCTTCATACTGTTTTATTTTGCCTTCCCCGCGGTTAAATATGTAGGTGAACATGTTTGTCATGTATCCTAAGTTGACAATGGCCGCGCCGAATATGATTTCATCGCTGCATATGCCGAGATACTGCCATCTTTTTATCCGGAATCGGGTGACAAGGTTTTTGATGAAGCCTTCCTTTTTATCTGTTCCGTAGATTCTGAAATCGGAGAGGTTGAAGGATTCTACCGGAAAGCCTCGTATGCCGAAGATGGGCCTTCCTTCCGGGCCTATGAGCTTTGTATTCTCTTTAATATTCATAGGTATTGTTTCCTGCTTTTTTCTTTTCTTTTCAATTTTTTTTCCAGTGCCTTATAAAGTTTTTTCTCATTACTTTGCAGGCCTGCTTTGTTCAGGTAGCTTTGCAGAAAAAGGTTCCATGAATCTCCGGGCCAGGAAGCATGCCGGAAAAGGGCTCCAAGATCATGGACTGCAACAGAGAAACGGGATAACCCGAGATGCATTTTTTCAAGGTCAATAAGCCGCACCTTGGCAGGGCCGTTTTTTTCTGTTTTAACAAAAATATGCTTTCCATACAAGCAGTTGTGCTGAAAACGGAAAGAATGGATCTTTGCCGTCATCTCCGCAACCGGATCAAGCGCGCTTTTGAATTCAAATTTTTCATTTTTGCCGGCTTCCATAAGAAGATCGTCGAGACTCCGGTAGCCGTTCAGGAAACGCACAACCAGAACAGCCTGCAAATTACCGTTTATCTGCCGTTCTCCGTAATATAGTGGTTCCAGCGTCGGGATGCCTTTCTTTTCAAGGCGGCAAATGTTTCTGTATTCCCGGAAGAAAGTCGGAGTACCCCTTAAAGGGTGTAGAAGAGATCTGAAGGTGTGGTTTTCCTGTCGCTTTATTATAATTCTTAACTGCCGCCCGTCTTGAATCCGTGTTTCATGAAAAACTATGCCGCTCCATCCGCCTCGCTCGTAATTTGGCTCTTCTATGAACTGCCCCTCGATTTTCCATATTAATTCAAATGAACTGAGACCGTTATGTTTAAGAAGGTTTCTCATTTTTTCAGAATGGAATATCTCTTTTAATTTCATAATATTTTTTATCATTGAAGCTCCCCGCCACAGAGCGAGCGGGGAATCTTCACCGCATGGAATATCATCTATTTTTAATTTGCTCGCATTCCCCGCCGCAAGCAGCGGGGAATGCGCTCGCGTTTCGGTTCATTCAGTTCATCGTTCTTCCATTAGAGTCAATGCAAACAGGATAGAAGAGATGTGTAATACCTTGAAATTTCTTATTTCATCTCATGTTGATCTTTTCCGGCAAACCAATATTGCCTTTGGCTGGAACGGCCAGAATGCGTAGTGGACTGATTCGAGAACCAGGTCAGCCTCGTTAATCAGTTTCATAATATGGTGCAGGTTCACCGTCACACGACGCGAGCCCTCACGGTGTGCAAGCGGGGTTTTAACCCATGAATAAAAAACAACGCCATTCCTTGCTGTTTGTGCGATACTTTTCAGCAGCGATAAACGAAGTTCATCGGTATTAAAATGGTGAAACAATCTGTGACATACTACCCAGTCGAAAGAATCATTCTTAAACGGCAAACGGAAGATATCACCAAGTATACCGGTTCTTATATGTTCTTTACCGCGGTAAATAATCAACATTGCCTCGGAACTGTCAAGGCCGACCACTTTTGTAAAACGCTCATGCAGCAACAGATCAATTCTGCCCGTGCCGCAGGGGGCGTCAAGCACTGAGTTTCCGCGAATATCGGCAAGCGCCCGCTTTAGCGATCTCAGTTCCAAAAAGTGACTGATGCTGCGCACGCCGTCAGTTTTTATCTTTGTATCATACTTTTGAGCATTATCCAGTTTCATGTAGCGCTCAGGCTTTGTATCCATTCTGATAGTCATAAAACGGTCCTTATCAAATAACCGGGTTCTGTGTCTGCCACGTTCCTGATTTATCGGGGAATCGTAAATAAAGCAGATAACCTATTTGAAATTCTACATATATAACTGACTTTATAAAATGAAATCTTTGCATGATATGTCAGACATGCGGAAAGAAGTCAATATGCATGGCAGTGAGTCATTATTTATCCTGGTTGACAGAATGGAGATATATTATGTATTTAGGAAGAATAACTCTATAAAAAGGAGGTAAAAATGTCAGGTCTAAACAAGGCAATGATTATAGGCAGATTGGGTAAAGATCCTGAGATACGCTATACCACGGGCGGCATGGCCATCGCCAATTTCAGCATCGCCACATCCGAAGAGTGGAAAGACAAAGAGAGCAACGAGAAGAAAGAGCGCACCGAATGGCATCGGATTGTTGCTTTCGGCAAGCTAGGTGAAATATGTGGCGAATACCTTTCGAAGGGAAAACAGATTTATGTCGAAGGCAGGATTCAGACAAGATCCTGGGACGACAAAGAAGGCAACAGAAAATACACCACAGAGATTGTGGCAACTGATGTGCAGTTTCTGGACAGGAAAGATTCGGGTGATTCGTCCAAAAAAGCACGCTATCATGATGATGATGCCATAGCTCGTGATATTCCCGGCCCCATTCATAATGATGCCAAAGATGATGACATTCCCTTCTAACCATTGGTTAAAAAGTTCAAGATTGCCAGCTTGTGTTTTTTCACTGGTTGCATGAACATCTTATGCCGCTTATTAACCCCGGACAAGCCGGAATCAAAATAATTTTATGTTCTTACGCCAAAAGCAGAAGAGGCTATAAAAGCAAAAAAAATGGGCAGATTTTTTATTAAATCTGCCCATTTTGCTTCTTGAAGAAATATCAGAAAAGGGTGGAGATATCAGGATTTTTTCCCTTCCTCGATTTTTTCAGGCTCTTTTTTTTCGGGTTCGGAAGCGGCTCCTTTAAAATTTTTTATCGCCTTACCCAGGCCTGAACCTATTTCAGGAAGTTTTCCTGCTCCAAAAATAATAAGCACTATGATCAGTATAACTATAAGTTCCTGCATTCCTATTCCAAACATAAGACCCTCCTGTTTATAATATCCTTTTTATTTCAGTTCGTGCAGAAGCTGCAGGAACTGAAATTAGTTTTTTATGATTGTGAACTATAACACCCGCCTGTATGAGTGTCAAACAATTATGGCAGGGGGCAAAAAGTCACAGGGTGAGACCTTTATAACATCTGATCTGTCACCATATCCCAACATGGCGAACGTGAGTCATTCAAAGATCTCAAGATGAAATATTTGATAATGAGTCTTGAATAGAACTGCAAATCACGGGGAGTTTTTTTATTGTCAGACATCATCTGCTCATGTTAACCTGATTTACAAAATAATCTGATTGAAAGGGTGTGGTCTTATGAACAGCGATTTCAGGCCTTACGGCCTGCCTTTATTGATAGGAAGCCTTCCGGTCGATGACCATCTTCTGGCCATAAAGCTTGTTCTTGAACATACGCCGGAAATACCTTTGTGGATACAGCTCCCTGTTTTCAGGGAAGAAGGAATGATAGCCCAGTTTTTGCCCGGGCTTCCGGGCCTGACCGAGGAAGGGGAGAGACTTTTCATTAACACTTCAGGGAAAAATTTTGATGACGGTATAATCGAATTTTATGAGGAATGTATATCGGTTATTGAGGGCACAAGGGATTATGATGATACGAGGTTTGTTTTAACCCCTGAAACCGCAAAGGGTTTTTTTATTTTTATCGAGAAGATTAGGAATCTGTCTGTTATGCCTGTGGCTGTAAAGGGACAGATAACAGGACCTATAACCCTTGCAACAGGTATTTCCGACCGGGAGGGGAAGGCGGTTTTTTACAACGAGGATATGAGAGATGCGGTTGTAAAGCTTGTTGCATTGAAGGCAGGATGGCAGGTGAGGCGGCTTTCTGAATTTAAAGTTCCTGTAATAATTTTCTTTGATGAGCCTGCCCTGGCCGGTTTCGGGTCTTCAGCATTTATAGGCATATCTCCCCATGAAGTAGCCGGATGTTTTGAAGATGTTATCGGCACGGTGCATAAGGAAGGCGGGCTGGCCGGAATACATGTGTGTTCTAATGCAGACTGGTCGGTTATACTGGAGTCTTCAGCCGATATAGTAAGCTTTGATGCCTATTCCTATTTTGACAAATTCATTCTTTATTCGGACCATATAAGGAAATTTATTGAATCAGGGCGTATTATTGCGTGGGGGATCGTCCCTACTTCACAGCCTGAAGACATAGAAAGGGAAGATGCAGCTTCCCTTGCGGAAAGCTGGAAAAAGAAAGCAAAAATGCTTAAGCCGCTTGGATTTGATCTGCGGGCTGTTTTATCGCAGTCTTTTATTACACCAAGCTGCGGAACAGGCTCTCTGAGGCTTGACCTTGCGGTAAAAGTGCTTAGTTTGACTAAAGAAGTTTCACAAATTTTAAGAAGAGAATTCTTTTAAGAGGGGTTGAATATGACCAGTGAGAAAAAGAGTTTTTCAGGTGCGAAACGCTATGTTTTAGATGATGAGCTTGCCAAGATAATAAATATATCCATGGCGCTTGAAATGCCGCTGCTTTTGAAAGGAGAGCCCGGTACGGGAAAAACGATGCTTGCCCACGCCATTGCTGAAAATCTAAGCATGCCGCTTATTGTTCTTAATGTTAAGTCGAGCATGAAGCTGATTGATGCCCTGTACCAGTACGATACTCTTACCCGACTTAACGACAGCCGTTTCGGGGATTCGAAGAGAGACGTCAGCAACATAGAAGACTACATCAAGATGGGCAAAATAGGGCAGGCATTTACGGCCGGTGAAAGAACGATTCTTTTAATTGACGAGATAGATAAGGCGGATACCGATTTCCAGGATGATATGCTAGACGTTCTTGACCAGATGGAATTTGACATAATCGAGATAGATAAGACGATAAAAGCAAAAAACCGGCCGGTTATCATCATAACCTCGAATGCCAAGAAAGACCTTTCGGACCCTTTTCTTGGAAGATGCAATTTCCACCACATAGCCTTTCCGGATCCTAAGATGATGCGCAGGATAATAAGAGTCCATTTTCCGGATATCGATTCCGAACTCATGGAGAGCGCGGTCAATGTTTTTTACAAGCTCAGGGACCTGGATGGCATTGAAAAGCGTCCTGCAACAAGGGAGCTTGTAAACTGGTTAAGAGCGTTGAAATCTGATCCGGACTTCAAGGTAAAGGATTTCGGAAAGGGCGATATACCGTATCTCGGCGTTCTGTTTAAAAAAAGTCAGGATTATGAGAGAACGGTTAATACTGTGAGCCGGAAGAGGCTGATATAGTAAACATGAGTCAGTTGTCGGTGAGCAGTCAACAGTGATCAGTGATCAGTAACCAGAAACTATAAACCAGAGATCAGAAACTTATAATGTTTATCGGTTTTTTTTATAAATTGAAAGAAGCGGGCATTCCTGTCAGCCCGACCTCATTTCTTACGCTTCATAAGGCGCTCAGCAGGGGGCTTGTTTCCTCTCTTGATGATTTTTACACGGCCTCCCGCGCTGTTCTCGTAAAGAGTGAGAGGTATTTCGACCTTTTCGACCAGGTTTTTGCCCATCATTTTGAAGGCGCCGAAATGCCTGATTATGAGGGTGTCGAGCTTGATGAACTGGCAAGATCGCTGCTTGATTCATGGCTTAAGGATCCAAAAACCCTTGCTGCTGCTCTTGGTCTTACCGAATCTGAAATAGCAAAGATGACTCCTGATGAACTGATCGAATATTTCAAGGAACGCCTTAAAGAACAGAAGGAGCGCCATGATGGCGGGAGCAGGTGGATCGGAACCGGTGGGACTTCACCTGTGGGGCATTCCGGGAATCATCCCGGGGGCATGAGGGTTGGTGGCGCTTCACGGAACAGGTCGGCGGTTAAAGTTGCCATGGAAAGAAGATACAGGGATTATTCCCTGGACGGACCTCTTACCCAGGCAATGGTAGGTGAAGCCCTGAAGAGGCTCAGAAACATGATCCCCGCAGGCCCGAAGGACAGGGTCAATGTGGATAAAACCATCTACCAGACCATGAAAAATGCGGGCGAAATCGAGATAGTTTTTGACAGGATTTTAAAAGACCGCCTGAAGGTGGTTATTGCCATAGACAACGGCGGATGGTCTATGGATCCATATGTACACGTTGTCCAGACTCTTTTTGATTATGCGAGGGCGCAGTTCAAGGATTTAAAGACATATTTTTTCCACAACACGGTTTACGGCACTCTCTGGCAGGACCCGTCAAGATATAAAAAGCCTCAGAAAATTGATGACTTTGCCCGGTTTGATCCTGAAACAAGGCTCGTGCTGGTCGGAGACGCCAGTATGGCGCCCTATGAGCTTATGGCTACCGACGGATCCATACATATAGAAGAAAGAAGCGGAAAACCGAGCATTGAGTGCCTCAAATTTCTTGCAAGAAATTTCCGACACTCCGTTTGGCTCAATCCCATGCAATCAAACATGTGGGGTTACACACAGTCTATCTCTGCGATAGGCCGCATTTTCCCGATGTTTGAACTTTCCATAGACGGGCTTGAGAAGGCAGTTGCTCATCTTATGGCCAAATAGAGAAAGGTTTTATTATTCATAATGATACTTGAGTTACGCTGTTTGCCATAAACTTTTACCGGATCAATTTTGCCGTAATTTCCGCAACGTGCTTTCCCTGAAAATGGGCGGCATCCAGTTCATTTTCGCTGGGCATCCTTTCGCCCTGTCCTCCTGCTATAGTCGTTGCCCCGTAAGGAGAGCCGCCTGTCACTTCATCAATGCGCATCTGCCCCGCAAAGGCATAGGGCAATCCCACTACTATCATGCCGTGATGAAGAAGGGTGATATGAAAAGAAAGAATCGTTGACTCCTGTCCGCCATGCTGTGTCGCGCTGCTCGCAAAGACACTTCCGACTTTTCCGACAAGAACCCCTTTTGCCCAGAGTCCTCCGGTTGCGTCAAGGAACTGGCGCATTTGCCCGCACATGTTTCCGAAACGTGTGGGTGTTCCGAAAATGATGGCATCTGCCGCGGGAAGATCTTCGACTTTACAAACAGGAATATGGGCAAGCCCTTTCTGTGCTTCAAGTGCGCCCATTTTCCCCAGAATCTCTTCCGAAAGGGTTTCCGGGACACGGTAAATATTAACATCCGCGCCTTTAACCTGACTTGCGCCTTCTTTGACTGCCTCCGCCATTTTATAGATATGACCATACATGGAATAGTATACGATTGAAATCTTCATTGCGTACCTCCTTTTCCGGCAGGAAATGATTTCGTAAATTTGCTTATACACCTAAAAAGGATAATGAAAAAAATACCGTTTATCTGGGCCGGTAAAGATTATAATATTTCTGTCGCAGATTTTACACCGGTTTTTTAATTTATTACGGTGCGATATCAAATAGCCTGCATGTATTTTCAAAGATTCTGGCCGAGATGGTTTCAGGATCTTTCTTTTTTATTTCAGCAAGTTTGAAAAGAACCGATTTTACGAAGGCCGGTTCGTTGCGCCTGGTTTGATTTCTCTCCGGAGCAGGTGTGAGGTAAGGTGCGTCAGTTTCAATGAGTATGCGATCATCCGGAATCATCGGGATCATGGTCCGTAACTCTTCGCCACGGCTCACGATTGTCACTATGCCTGCAATGCCTATATAAAGACCTAAATCGATATATTCTTCAAGCTCTTTTTTGTTGCCGCTGAAGCAATGCATAACTCCCTTTATTTCCTCTTTTTCACGAGCTTTTAGAATTTCAAGAAATCTGCCGTTGCTCTCTCTTTCATGAAATATTAAAGGTAATCCGAGTTCATCGGCAGTTTCAAGCTGCTTTACGAACCATTTTTCCTGGTCCTCCCTTGGCGAGAACATGCGGTTGAAATCAAGACCTATTTCACCCCACGCTTTGACTTTTCTGTTTTCGGATAGATCTCTTAAAAAGTTCAGGGTATCATCGCTACACTCTTTGGAATCATGGGGGTGGACTCCCACCGATGCGAAAAAACCGGGGTTTGATTCTGCCAGTTTTACGGCTTTGACGGAACTTTTCAAGTCTATTCCGACTATCATTATTTTGCAAACGCCTGCATTTTTTGATCTTTTTATTACTGAATTGAAATCCTTGTCATATGCGTGGTCATCCAGATGACAGTGGCTGTCGAATAGTTTCATTTTTTACACCTGATTCGGAACTTTTTACGGTGCCGTCATATTTGATAAATTAATAATGAAGCTGCCCGCCACAAGCGGTCGGGGTATTAAAAATCATAATAAAAGCATAAAACAGTTATCACTTAAAGATTATATTTTCAACGGCAACTTTTTTATGAAACCCGCCACCTTTGATTCTTTAGCGCCCTTCGTGATAAAAAACATACTTTTTCAAAGCTGTCATATTTTAAAGTTGATTTAATGAACATTATATGGTTGGCTGACAAATTGTATTGCGGGCATAAATTGGCAGGAAAAAGTTAACTGCCGTATGAATATAATAATTTATAGCTGGAGGTTTTAAGATGTTTAAAATTGTGAAACGGGAAGAGATGGCTGGGGGCACGGTGATTCTGAATGAAATAGAAGCGCCTTTAATTGCCCAAAAGGCAAAGCCGGGACAGTTTGTGATCCTGAAGGCTAATGAAACAGGGGAGAGGATTCCTCTTACCATGGCGGATACAAATCCGCAGAAAGGTACAATAACCGTAATATATATGGTTGTCGGAAAATCAACGGCTCTTTTCAAAACACTTAAAGTAGGGGAAGGCTACAAGGATGTTATCGGCCCCCTTGGAAAGCCTACCCACGTTGAAAAGGTCGGAACTGTCGTCTGCGTAGGAGGCGGCACAGGTGTTGCGGTTTTGCATCCGATTACAAGAGCGCTGAAAGAAGCCGGTAACCATGTTATCGCTATTATCGGAGCGAGAAACAAAGGGCTTCTTATTCTTGAGGACCAGATGAAGGCTGCGTCAAATGAGCTTCATGTGTGCACTGATGACGGGTCATACGGGCATCACGGATTTGTTACAGAAGTTTTAAAAAAGATGCTTGAAACTAAAGAGGTGAAGCTTGTTGTCGGCATAGGCCCTGTCCCGATGATGAAATTTGTATCCAAGATGACCAAGGAATTCAATGTTAAGACGCTTGTAAGCCTTAATCCTATAATGATTGACGGCACAGGCATGTGCGGTGGTTGCCGAGTATCGATCGGTGGCGAGACAAAATTTGCATGTGTGGACGGCCCTGAATTCGACGGCCACCAGGTTGATTATGACGGCCTGATGCAGCGTCTCCAGGCATACTGTGAGGAAGAGAAGGAATGTTACGGCACATTCTGTAAAATGAACAAGTAGTTTCTTTTCCATTATTTATTATGGCTGGTTATCAATTATAAACAGTTCGGTTCAATCAGAATTTATATACGGAGGATTATATGGCTGAAGAAGAGGTAAAAAAAGGAAAAAAAGAAGCTATTCCAAGGCAGCCCATGCCTGAGCAGGCTCCGGAAGTACGGAGAAGAAATTTCAAGGAGGTTCCGATCGGATATACTCCTGAAACGGCGATGCTGGAGGCACAGAGATGCCTTCAATGCAAAAAACCAAGCTGTGTTGAAGGCTGTCCGGTCGAGGTTGATATCCCTGGTTTTATAAATCATATAAAAGAAGGGAATTTTACCTTGGCGGCAAGGCATTTATGGAAGAAGAATTCACTTCCTGCCGTCTGCGGAAGGGTATGCCCGCAGGAGATACAGTGTGAAGGAAATTGTGTTGTCGGAAAGAAGGGTCAGCCTGTCGCTATAGGAAATCTTGAAAGATTTGCCGCCGATTATGAGAGGATTAACGGAAAAGGGGAGCTTCCTCCCAAAGCGCCGCCGACAGGCAAGAAAATTGCTGTTGTCGGCTCCGGACCTTCCGGGCTTACCGTTGCAGGCGATCTTATTGCCAAAGGGCATGAAGTTACCGTGCTTGAAGCCTTTCATAAACCGGGCGGAGTTCTTGTTTACGGAATTCCGGAGTTCAGGCTTCCGAAAGAGATTGTATTTTCAGAAGTCGCCTTCATGGAAAGACTTGGTGTGAAGCTCGAATGCAACAGTGTTGTGGGAAGAACAGTTACGCTCGATGAGCTGTTTGCCCAGGGCTATGATGCTGTTTATGTCGGCGTGGGAGCAGGACTTCCGACATTCATGAATATTCCCGGCGAAAATCTTATAGGGGTTCTTTCCGCAAACGAATATCTGACCCGCGCAAATCTCATGAAGGCTTATCTCTTTCCGGAATATGATACGCCTATTGTCAAGGGTAAGAATGTCGTTGTCCTTGGCGCCGGAAATGTCGCGATGGACTCCGCAAGAACCGCCATGCGACTTGGCGCGGACAATGTCAAAATAGTTTACAGGAGATCAAAACAGGAGATGCCTGCAAGGAAAGCCGAGATCCATCATGCCGGGGAAGAAGGAATAGAGTTCTTCCTGCTTACGGCTCCAACCCGGTTCCTCGGAGATGAAAAGGGGAGAATTACCGGAATGGAATGCCTTAAGATGGAACTTGGAGAACCCGACCAGTCGGGAAGGAGACGTCCTGTTCCGGTTAAGGGCTCGGAGTTTAAGATGGATTGCGACCTTGTAATCGTTGCTGTCGGAGCAGGCGCAAACCCGCTGCTCACCCAGTCGACACCTGAATTGTCATTAAACAAGCGCGGATACATTATTGCTGATACCGAGACCGGCAAAACCACAAAGAAAGGCGTGTGGGCTGGCGGTGATATCGTCACTGGTTCCGCAACAGTTATTCTTGCCATGGGTGCCGGAAGGAAAGCCGCTGACTCCATTCACAATTATCTTAAGTGGGGATGGTAGGAAACAGGAAAAGGGGCAAATATACAGAAGCAAAAAGTCAAAAGAACATAAAGGGTAATAAACTAATCATATCGAAGCCGGAAAGAAGTATTCCTTTCCGGCTTTTCTTTTTAAAACCGCATCTTGTTGCAATCGATTACCAGGTCGCAGATTTTCATGAGCTCTTCGGTGAGTTTTCTTTCCCTTCTTGTCAGTTTGGAATCAGCAAAATAATCTCCGTAATATGCATTAATTACTGTGGTTTGGAACAGTTTGAGCGTTTCAACAAACCGGTTGAAATCTCCAGCGTGGAAATAAAGCGTCGCGTCGTTTATAAAAAGTATCTCCCTTTTGCTTTCGGAAAGCTTTATAAAAAGATTTTCGATGATCATGGCATTTCCGGAGGCTTTCTTTTGCATCTCCTCTTCGCTCTTACCGGAAAGCCTGGGGGCTAAAATGGTATCGGTAAGATAATACAGCAGAGTCGGGGATGGTATTCCCATTTTCCCACCAACCCCTTTATTCGTTTCTGGCGCAAGATCAAGAATTGCTATTCTATCTTCATACCCGCAGTCGCAAAATATCTTCAATATCCCGGATGTGCGGTTTGTCTTTCCCGAATTAACCTCTCCGGTAATAAGCGTTGTTCTGTTTAGATACTGTTCCAAGTCATTTACGTTCAATACGTTTTTCATGATTTTCTTCCAGAATGTCAGGAGAGTTTCATCTTACTTGAGGATGTCCTATAATAACATCAGCAACTTCAATAACTGTGGTTACTCACCGTTGGTCTGGTCAAGTAAAAATGGACATCCAGTTAAGCTGCCTTTGCCAATGTAAAACTCTTTTCAAAATCATTAGGATTCTTGTATCCCAAGTAAGAATGTAAACGATTACTGTTATAAAACATTTCGATGTACCGGATCGCATCACTTCTTGTTTCGTTTCTGGTACGATAAATGATCTCAGCGGTCCATTCGGTTTTTAAACTGTGAAAGAAACTCGCGGCAACGGCATTATCCCAGCAATCTCCTTTCCTACTCATGCTGCAGATCATGCCATAGGCATTCAAAAGCTTCTGGTAATCACTGCCGGCATATTGGCTGCCCCGATCAGAATGATGAATCAATCCTTTTTCAGGTTTTCGCCGCCAGTAAGCCATTAAAAGAGCTTCTGTAACAAGAGATGCCTTCATACGGCTGTCCATGGCCCAACCGATAATTTTCCGCGAATACAGGTCGATTACCACAGCCAGATACAGCCATCCTTCAATTGTCCACAGATAGGTAATGTCGCTGCACCACACGGCGTTTGGCTGATCCACTTGAAAATTCCGATCCAGAAGATTAGGAGCAATCGGCAGATTATGTTTACTGTCAGTCGTTATTCTGAACTTCTTGCGATGCTTTACAGATACATTCGCTTTTTTCATCAGGCTCCGGGCACGATACCGGCCCACATCATGTCCCTGAGAACGGAGCCTTTCGGACATTCTGCGGGAACCATCTGTTCTTCTGGTTTCGTTATTAATCTCCCGAACCTTGGATATCAACTTAAAATCCTTATCTATTTTTATTTTGTGACATATTTTCAAGTATCGATAAATCCGCTCCGGCTGACTTCCATAACCTTGCACAAAATAACTACGGGATAGGCCTTCTGTTGCTGCCGGATAAAGTCATATCTTACATTGACTCTTTGGCAAAGAAGGCCGCTGCCTTTTTTAATATCTCATGCTCCATTCTGAGCCGCATATTCTCTTTTCGCAGCCGGTTCAGCTCCTCTGCCTCAGGTGTCATATGCCCTTTGCCGGGGAATGCATGGTTACTGTCTTCCTTAAATCGGTTTACCCAGTGCCGCAGAACATTCGGGTGGATCCCAAGGTTCCGGGCTGCCTCTGATGCCTTGTAACCCTGCTCGGTTACAATTTTAACAGCATCAATCTTAAATTGATTAGAATAGCTCTTTCTCTTTATCGTCATTTTTCACCTCCAAAAGTTATATTCCTATATCACACTTTTCGAGGTGTCCACTATACCTGTACCGGTTCAGTAAGTACAAAGACGGTTAGTGGTTTGTTGAGACACAAAAACTTGAGGGCAACGGCTACATACATTAGATTGATGAATCACAGCGTGCAGCAATAAAAAGAATTGAGGGAAAATTTACAGAAAAAAAAGAGGAACCGCAACCAATTAAAAAAAGGGGTTAACCGTAAAAGGCTAACCCCTTGATATTTCTGGTAGGCGCGATTGGATTTGAACCAACGACTTCTACCGTGTCAGGGTAGCGCTCTCCCCCTGAGCTACGCGCCTTCATATTAAAAAAACTAACATCTCTGAATTTTCATGTCAAGGGAAATGAACTCTTTATTTCTGTTTCTGATTGTTTAATGAAGCCGACTGAAGAATATTCATGCCTACGTAAATATAGTGGAATCCGGAAAGTATCGAGAGTCCAGCCGAAAGCCAGTAAAGGCTGTTTTTAATAAATGCCGCACCCGAAATCTCCGGGTTTAAAAGAATAAATATAACGGTTGAAATCTGGGCTACAGTCGTGCATTTGCTGACAAAGCTCGGTTTGATGTCAACAGTTATATCATTTATGGAAAAAACGGCTATCCCGAGAAGTATAAGCACATCACGACTTATCACGATAACCGTCAGCCAGCCGGGAATAATCCTTAAAACAGCAAGACTTACAAATGCTGAAATTATAAGTAGTTTATCGGCAATAGGATCGAGATATGCCCCGAGCACTGTTCGCTGGTTGAAATATCTTGCTATGAGTCCGTCAAGGCCGTCGCTTAAACCTGCTATCGTAAAAACAAGGAGGGCGGAAAAGAAGAGATCCTTTATAAGGGCAATAACAAAAAGTGGAACCAGCAGGATTCTGATAATCGTTAATATGTTTGGAATGTTTATCTTCATTTGCATAAGCCGGGCAATTTGTAAAACAGGTCTATGTTTTTCTTGAAAGAGCGTAGTCGGCTATATATTCGAGAATTCTTCTTGTTTTTGACGGTTTGAAAACAAGAAGAGTCTTTTTTGCCTTTTCAATATGGTTTTTCGCGCTCTCTTTCGTGTATTCAATTCCTCCGTATTTTTCAAGAAGCCTTATCAGCAATTTAAAATCGCGCGCAGGGAAATTTTTATTTTTTATTATCGCTTCCATCCTCAGACGGTCATTCCGGTCAGCTTCTTTCAAGGCATATATCACAGGAAGTGTAAGCTTTCCTTCTTTTAAATCGGCCCCAACCTCTTTTCCAAGAGCTCCGGTATCAAGCGTATAGTCCAGAAGATCATCTGCCATCTGGAAGGCCATTCCCATATTATATCCGTATTCGGAAACAGCCCTTTCTTCTCTCTTCGGAGCATTTGCTATGCAGGCGCTTATCCTGCATGCTCCCTCGAATAAGACCGCCGTTTTGCGCCGGATTATCTCCATATATTCTTCTTCGGTAAGATCCGGTGAGCCTTTTCGGATAAGCTGATGGATCTCTCCCTGGGACATGTCCTCCGTAATTCCTGCGATTATCTTGATGACTTTCGGTTTTCCGGTAGCAGCGGCAATTGATAAGCCCCGCGCAAGGAGAAAATCGCCGACCAGAACCGCGGTCGAATTCCCCCATATTGAATTTGCAACAGGTTTTCCCCTTCTTAGATTTGCCCCGTCAACAAGATCGTCATGCAACAGAGTTGCGGCATGCAGGTATTCAAATATTGTTGAAAAAATCTTGTCATACCGCCCCTTATAGCCGCAAATTCTTGCCGAAAGCACCATAAGAAGCGGCCGCAACCTTTTTCCACCGGCAAAAAGAATATGTCCGGCAACATCAGAAACAAGATTCAGATAGGGATTTAAATTATCTGAAAGCGCGATTTCAATCTCTTTAAGGTCTTTTTCGACCATGGAAAGGATTTCACGCTTCAAATCTTTCATGCAGTTTCTCCGACAAGGTCATATTCAAGGGCATCCGTGATCTTTACTTTGGCAAAAGAGCCTTCCCGTAACTCACCGGTAATATAAGTAATGCCGTCAACATCAGGAGCCTGATACATTGTTCGTCCGATACAAAGACTTTTTTCAGGCAACTCCTCAACAAGAACGTCAAAAACCTTGCCTATGTGCTTCCTGTTATTTTCGAGAGATATTTCCCTCTGGCGGGACATGATCCTGTCGCGTCTTTTTTTTGCGATATTTTTTGGGACCCTGTCAGGAAGTTTATGGGATGGGATATCTTTGGAATCTGAATATACGAAAGCTCCGAGATGATCAAATTTCACTTTTTCTATGAAGGATAAAAGATCTTTAAAGTCCTTATCTGTTTCACCCGGGAAACCTGTAATGACTGTTGTCCGGAGGGACGCGTCGGGAACAGCAGACCTTATTTTATCGAAAAGTTTTAACAGGTGGTTTTGATTATAACTCCGCCCCATTCTTTTAAGCACCGGACGGCTGGCGTGCTGAACAGGGATATCGAAATAGGAACATATGTTGCCGCCTGATGCAATTGTTTTGACTATATTGTCATCGATGCTTTCAGGATGCGTATAAAGAATTCTTATCCAGGCATCCCCCGATATTTTGGATATTTTCTCAAGAAGCTTTTCCAGACAGGCGGCGCCCTTCAAATCTTTTCCATAAGAGGTTGTTTCCTGGGCTACAAGAATCAGTTCTCTTGCTCCCGAGTCAATCAGCATACCCGCTTCCGCAACTATATCCTCAGGCAAACGGCTTCTTTGCTTTCCGCGCAGCTTGGGAATAATACAATAGCTGCAATGCCTGCTGCATCCTTCCGCAACTTTTATATATGCCATATGAGAAACGGATCTTATTCTCGGCACAGACGGCTCGCTTAAAGCGGTCCGGTTGGGATCAGACAAAAGGCATCCTGAAGCTATAGGCACCCCTTCAACAGCCTGCACAATCTTATCAAAAGCGCCTGTGCCGATAAAATAATCCACCTCGGGAAGGGTTTTAACAATCTTCTCTCTGAAACGTTCGGGAAGACATCCTGCAACGATCAGCCTGCGGCATGAGCCGTTTTGTTTTAGAGCGCCAAAATCAAGAATCGTGTCAATAGATTCATCTATCGCTGATTCGATGAAACTGCATGTATTCACAATAATCGTGTTTGCTTTTGAAGGTTCCCGGACAATATTCCATCCGGCAGTTACAAGTCTTCCCAGCATCAATTCGCTGTCCACGAGATTGCGCGCGCACCCTAAACTTTCAAGATAGACATTTTTTTTATGTCTTGGCATATGAAAACCCGGTTCTTTTATCCGCTGCAAAAAAGATGAGGCTGCCTTTTTTGCCAAGGCAGCCCCGGGAAAAACAATCCTTTATATCCCTTTGACTTTTTTAATCTCTTCCGTAATCAAGGGAACAATTTCGAACAAATCTCCCGCTATGCCATAATCCGACTTTGCAAATACGGGCGCCTCGGGATCCTTGTTTATCGCCACAATAACTTTTGATGAGGACATCCCGGCAAGATGCTGTATCGCTCCTGATATTCCGCAGGCAATGTAAAGATTCGGCGAAACAACTTTTCCTGTTTGCCCGACCTGATCCGAATGAGGCCGCCATCCTTCATCAACAGCGGACCTGGAAGCTCCGACAGCGCCTCCTAAAATCCCTGCGAGCTTTTCTATTGCCGAATAATCAGGCCCTCCCATGCCCCTTCCGCCCGATACGACAACATCTGCTTCGGTCAATTCGATTTTGCCGGTATCAAGTTTCTTTTCTATAAATTTAAGGGCTGTAACGCCTTTATCGGGGGCAACAACTTCAACCGCTCCTGGCTTTTGAGATTCGGTGATTTTCATTGCATTGGGACGAACCGCAATTATCCGGGGTTCTCCTTCAAGCGTGATTTCGGCAAGAATTTTACCGCCGTACATGGGTCGAGTCACAACAACATTTCCGGCATCAATTCTGACTGCAACGCAATCCATAGCAAGAGGAGAATCGAGCCTGGCAGACAGCCTTGCCGCAAGATCTCTTCCACGGGAAGATGCCCCTAATATAATTACACAAGGTTTTTCTTTGGTTACAATACCGGCAACGACATTAGTGTAAGTGTCGGTCATAAACTCCTCAAACACGGCATCATCTGCAACAAGTATTCTGTCCGCCCCGTATTTTCCCAATGATTCGGAGTTGCTTTTTATGCCTGAGCCTATGACAGCAACAGAAATACCACATCCCAAACCATCCGCTATTCGCCTTCCCTCACTCAGCGCTTCGTAAGTAACCTTCCGGAAAACCCCGTTTACCTGTTCCGCTATTGCAAGTACTCCACAAGACATATCAATCTCCTTATAATATATTGATCAAACGACCTTGGCCTCTTCATGAAGGGCCTTGACAAGCGCTTTTGCCTTCTCTGCGGCAGTCTCCCCTGCTATCATCTTTCCGCCCTTTCTTTCCGGCGGATATTTCAGCGAAATTATCTTCGTCTTCGGAGCGCCTATTCCGGCGGCATCGAGACCTATGTCTTTAAGGCTTTTAATTTCAAGAGGTTTTTTCTTGGCTTTCATTATACCGGGAAGAGACGCATATCTTGGTTCATTCAATCCCCGCTGAGTTGTGATAAGCACAGGAAGGGGGGCTTCTACAACAACCATACCGCCCTCTACTGTCCTGCTGCATGTTATTTTCCCGTCTGCTATCGTTTCTTTCATCACCATAGTAACAGCCGGAATATTCAGGAGCTCAGCCACTGCCGATCCTACCATGTAATTATCGCCATCAACAGCCCGCTGACCCGCTACAATGAGATCAAACGGCATATTCTTAATCACAGCCGCAAGAATTTTTGCCGTTTGCAATCCGTCGCAATTTAAAGCGGCAGGGTCGTTTATCAGTATGCCCTTATCGGCCCCCATTGCAAGAGCTGTTCTTATCGCTTCAACCGCCTTCTCCGGGCCTGTTGACAGAATTGTTACTGAACCACCGTGAGCCTCCTTTACACGAAGAGCTTCTTCCACAGCAAATTCGTCATAAGGGTTGATTACCCATTTTACATCATCAGTCTTTACCGATAAACCGTTTTCGGAAATACCTACAAACGACTCGGTTGATGGAACCTGTTTTAATAAGACTATGACTTCCAATTTTTCTGTTCCTCCCTTCATGTTGTTTTGATTGAATTGATATTATTAAAGCTCCCCGCCGCAGACAGCGGAGAACCTTCGATCGTAGGGAATAACCTCTATTTTTAATATTTTGAGTATATTAGTATAAAATTCTTGTCAAATAGATTTTAAACCGGTTGATTGATGAAACCATCTTTAAAAATCTCTCAAAAGCTCATTAGTAAGTTATAAATTATATCCGGCATTGATTAATCATCTCTCTCTTTTCAGCAGATTCTGGGAAGCTGTTCGCCTGTGAGCATATCGATCATCCTTGCTCCGCCAATTCCCGTCTCAAGGAAAACTTTTCCAGGATGTCCGGATACCACCGCTCCAATTATGCAGGCGTCTTTTCCAAACGCATCTTCCCTTACGGCGGAAAGAACCCTGGCGGCGTCTTCCGGCGAAACAAAAGCAAGCAGCTTTCCCTCATTTGCAATATAAAGAGGATCAAAACCGAGCAGTTCGCAAATACTTTTCACTTCATTTTTTACAGGTATCCTGTTTTCATAAATTTTTATCCCGGAATTTGACTTTTCGGCTATTTCATTCAGGGAGGTGCCGACTCCTCCGCGGGTCGGATCACGCAATACATGAATATTTTTGCTTGAAGAAAACATTTTTTCAACCATGCGGTTCAGCGGCGCCGTATCGCTTTTTATGGAAGAGGTAAAGGTCATTCCCTCCCGCTGGGTCAAAACAGCTATGCCATGATCCGCAATTGTTCCGCTTAATATTATTACATCCCCGGGAACAGCCTTGTCGGAACCGACATCGATATCGTCCGGTATCAGCCCGATTCCCGATGTGTTTATGAATATCTTATCGGCAGCACCCTTCGGCACGACCTTGGTATCGCCGGTCACAACTTTAACCCCGGCCTTTTCCGCAGCGGCCCCCATTGATTTTATTATTCTCTCAAGATCAGAGATCAAAAAACCCTCTTCGATGACAAGCCCTGCGCTAAGATAGAGAGGAACGCCTCCGCACATTGCGATATCGTTCACGGTTCCGTATATTGCAAGCTCTCCTATATCACCTCCGGGGAAAAAGACAGGATCGACAACATATGTATCCGTTGAAAAAGCGAATTTTTTCCCGCCGATATTCAATATGGCCCCGTCATTTAATTTTGAAAGCATTGGATTGTCAAACGCGGGTAGCATGATATCCAAAGTAAGCGAATGGGATATTTTCCCGCCGCTTCCATGATCCAGTAATATTCTGTCGGTTTTCATAAAGGAAACTCCCAAAAATCCCAAATCCGTTCGCAAATGACTTTTTAAGAAGCCGTCAATCTTGATGGACTCGTAAAAAGCAATTTTATGCCGCTTTGCGGCAACCTGTTTCCGGCAAACTCGTTGAAAGTCTTAATATGCTCTCTTAATGAGCTTTTTGGGGATTTATAAATCACTTCGCTAAATCACAAGAAGGTTTGGGCTTACGCCCTCAAAGGCTTGTGATTTTTAACGCTCAGTTCTTTAAAAATCTGTTTCCCAAAAATCTCAAATCCGTTCGCATATGACTTCCAACT
>RPRI01000073.1 GCA_003818505.1 Desulfobacteraceae bacterium
ATTGCTGTTATGCCGTTATCGAGAATAACCAGAGTAAAATTGTGATTGTTGAAGACGGCATTTATAAGGCCGGGTATGCCCGAATGGAAGAAAGTGGAATCACCGATAAAAGAGATGACCTTTTTATCGGTAACTTTTGAGAAACCGCATGATGTCCCGACCGACGAGCCCATGCATATCAGAAAATCCCCCATGGAAAGCGGAGGAAGGAATCCTAATGTGTAGCATCCGATATCGGTCGGGTAGATTGTTTCCATTCCCTCTGCCGCCTTCTTGACAGCATAAAAAGTGGCCCGGTGGGAGCATCCTGCGCAAAGATTGGGCGGGCGCTGCGGTAGTTCGGGAACATCGGAAAGATCCGTTGCAGCCGGAGGAGTATAATCTGCGCCGAAGTATTTTGCGATACATTTTCTTACCATTGCCGGATCAAATTCATAAAGCCGCGACAGAAGGTCTTCCCCTTTACCCCTTATTGATAAAGTCAGGCCTGCTTCCTGGGCATATGATTTGACCGCCTCTTCCATGTAGGGTTCGCCTTCCTCGACTATAAGAGCCTTTTTGCAGTCTTTTAAGAAGTTTTTAATCAGGTTTTTTGGCATGGGATTTGAAAAACCGATGCGGAGTACTTTGACCCTGTTTTCGAGATTCAGGTCTTTTAATGCATCCGATACGTAACCGTGGCTTACGCCGTTGCATATAATACCGTTTTCACCTTTTCCGGCGATGAAATTATATGCCGAACTTTCCGAGAGGGTCTCTGCCTTTGTGATGTTCTTAAGAAGCTTCACATGAAGCTTTCTCGATACAGCCGGGACTGTGACGCAGTTAAAAGGATCTTTTGTATAGGAGCCCTTTGAAATGCGCGTATTCATCCTCCCGAGCTCAACCGTTGCGGTTGAATGGTTTATCCTTGTCGTTGTTCTGAAAAGGACCGGCTCTTTAAGCTCTTCCGAAAGATCGAAAGCATATGCCATCATCTCCTTCGCCTCTTTTACGGATGAAGGCTCTATCACGGGGAGTCCGGAGAGCTTGCCGTAATACCTGTTGTCCTGTTCATTCTGGCTTGAGAACATGAAAGGATCATCCGCTGTTATTACTACAAACCCGCCTCTGACGCCGACGTATGCGAGCGTCATAAGCGCATCGGCAGCAACATTGAGCCCCACATGTTTCATTATGCACATGCTGCGGACTCCTGAGTTTGCAGCTGCGGCAGACACTTCAAAGGCGACTTTTTCATTGGTGCTGTATTCGAAGTAAAGGTCGCTTTCCTGCGAAATTTTAAAAAGATTAAGCGATATTTCGGAGGATGGAGTTCCCGGATATGTGGCTGCAAAGGCCACGCCCGCCTCGATTGCGCCTCTTGTTATGGCTTCATTTCCCAGAAGCAGCATTTTTTTGCCTGGATCATCAATTAAGAGTTTGTGCATGACAATTCCTTTTGAGACCTTCGCATAACGCCCTCTTTTGCCCGATTTCTGTGTCAGCCTAAAATTTCAATCCTCGAAATACCTCAATGTATTCCTGCGGTTAAAATTTTCGCCTTCCTTGAACTTAGGCAAAATTGAACATTCTTCAAAGGTCTCATTTTTAAAAGTTCAATGACCGGAGGATTCATGGAAATCTCCGCTCCGATCTGCCTGTAACATATTACATATCTTATTTTTATCCTTGCGGCAACTTCATAAATATGAATTTATTAAATCTCTCAAAGCTTTTTACGCGTATAAATTGTTCGGTAATGCTGCGGTGAAATTTTCATGCACTCGGAGCAGCCCGATTCATCATCCGGGTCAAACGGCACCAGAAGGACTTCAAAGCCGAGCTCTTTGTACGTTTTAACAAGTTCCGAAAGCCGTGGTTCGTCGGTTGTTGAGCGTTTTTTCCAGCCTTCGTTTAAGAGTTTATCTTCAAAAGTCAATTGCTGCTATTTACCCTTAAACTCAGGCCGTTTGCGCCCGAGCGAGGAAAGCCCTTCCAGTGCATCGTCCGTGGAGAAGGATTCATGCAGCCGTGAAAGTTCTATCTCAATTGCCTCCGCAACCGGCTTTCCGGCCTGCTGGTCGATTATTTCATTTGAAATCTTTAAAGCAAGAGGAGCTTTATATCCGACAGTCTTGAGTGTTTTTGCGGCAAGCTCGCTGTTGACTCCTTCAGGCTGATTGCCGGACAACAGCTTTGAAACGTTTCCCGGGCTGCAGAGAAGAGCCGTATCCCTGAGGCGTGCCGGGATTTCACGTTTTTTGTATTTGTCTGGTCTGCCTTTTGAAATAAGATTTTCGACAGCCTGATCAATTCCTGCCGGCTCTGTTATTTCTGTTATAATCCCAAGATCTAAAGCGTCTTTGACGCTGACAGTCGCGCCGGTAAATACGTAGTACTTAGCAAGTTCCGGTCCCGCATGCATGGCAAAGCGAAGCATGCCGCCGAGTCCGGGATATATTCCTATTCCGGTTTCGGGGAAGGCCATTGAACCTGCCGGTGTGGCTATGATTGCCTGGCAGGAAAGGGCAAGTTCACTTCCGCCGCCAAGTGATAATCCATCAAGAAGAGCTATTGTGAGTTTCTTTGAATTTTCTATCCGTACGAAAAGTTCATGCCCTTTTCTTGTGAAATCCACGATATCGGAAATTTTGCCGGCTTTGATTTTTTCAACGAAATAGCGGATATCCGCTCCGGCCACGAAAGCCTTGCCGGCGCCCATGAAAATAATCGCCTTTATTTCAGGATTCTTTTCAGCATTTGAAAAGCGGTCGTCAATCTGGGCAAATACGGCTTCATTCAGTGAATTCATCGCCTCAGGCCTGTTTATGGTGATATAGGCAATTTTGCCCTTTTCTTCCAGGTCGACATAGCTGAAGGAAAATGGTTTTCCGGCCTTTTTCTGTTTTTCAAGTATGCCGGGCATTTTAAAGTCGGGGTATTTTTGCGTTATGGCGGAGACAAGGGTGTATGTTTTATCTATCCCTATCTTGTTCATAATTTCAAAGGGGCCCATGGCCCAGCGAAGGCCTATCTTCGCGCCCCTGTCCGTATCTTCCATAGTTGCGACGCCTTCATCGACAAGGGCGGCGGATACGCCGAGGCAAACCCCGTAAAATCTGTCTATAACGGACTGGATTTTCGATTCGTCGACTTTACCGGAGAGATCCCAGTTTAACTTTTTATCCATCTGGGCTTTCATTATCGGGGATGTGGCGTAAAAAGGCCCAAGCTCGTTTCCGAGAGTGTTGGATGAATGCACAGCTATGGGTATTCCTGTTACATTCATGAGTTCAAATGCTCCCATTCCTGTCCTGAAAGCCTTTTTGCCGGCTTCCTCTATCGTGGGAATATTTGCAATATTTTCCTCGAGCATGCGGGCCGCTTCGTTTAAAAAAGGAACGAAAAAACGGTTGACGGCAAATCCGGGGGCGTCTTTAACGACAATAGCTGTTTTACCATGAAGCTTTGCGGCAAGGATTGATTTCTCGACCGTCGCTTTGCTTGTTTTGTCATGAGGTATCACTTCCAGCAGGCGGTTTTTCGCAGGATGATAAAAATAATGAAGGCCGACGAAACGGTCGGGGCGGGATGTCTTTTCCGCAAAATCCCTGACAAAAAAACTGGAAGTGTTTGTTGCAAGGATGGTCTCAGGAGAACAGATTTTGTCGAGTTTTTCGAAAAGTTCCGATTTTACATCCTTGTTTTCAAAAACAGCCTCTATCACGATATCAGCATCAGAAAGAGCATTAAGATCGGTTGTAGCCGTGATGCGGGAGAGGATTTCCTGAACCTTTGCAGGTGTGAAAAGCTTGCGCTCAATTCCTTCCTCAAGGATTTTTTTTATGTTAGACAGGCCGCGGCTCACGAATTCTTCCTTTACATCGAGCATTACGACATTTATGCCTTCCTGTGCTATCTTCTGGGCTATGCCGCTTCCCATGTTGCCGGCTCCGACAACTCCTATTTTGCTTATTGCTTTTTTTGACTGGGACATTTTGCCTCCTGATGCGGATTTCAGATTTCAGATTTCAGATTTCAAATTACATCTCGCTTCTGCCGGGCCTGCTGCTACCTGTTCTTCCATGCCGGTTTTCTCTTTTCATAAAAGCTTTTGATGCCTTCAAGTGTATCTTCGGTTTTCATGAGGGTGTTTAGAAAAAGATCGCTTACGTCATTAACCGATTTTGAAAAATCCTTTCCAAGATTCTGGTTTACCGCTCTTTTATTGAGCCTGATTATAAGAGGACTGCAAGCGCATATTTCCTTCACGTAGGAATCAACTTCAGATGTGAACTTATCATCTTCTGCTACCCGTGATACAAACCCCATCATCCTCGCATCATCTGCGGTATAGATTTTCCCTGTGGTGCAGATTTCAATGGCTTTGGCCGGACCGACAATCCGGGGAAGACGGATTGCGGCATAGGGAGGCAGGAAACCGAGCTTTATCTCAGGCTGTCCGAAAACGGCCTTTTTTGAGGCAATGACAATGTCGCAGGCTATGGCCGCTTCCATTCCGCCTCCGAGGCATGCGCCATGTACGGCAGCAATTGTCGGAACCTCCAGTTTCTCTGTAAGTTCGAATACCCGGTTAAATGAGAGATCATTTTATCCACGAGTTCGGGCTTGTGGTCGCCTACATCTACTCCGGCACACCAGCTTGGACCTGCCGCCATGAAAACAACACATTTTATTTCAGTGTCTTGCGTAAGACCTTCCAGGACGGAATTGAGCTCGTTTAACATGTCGATGTTGAAAACATTATGTTTCGGGCGGTCAAATGTAATATTTGCAACCCCCTCCTGTATCTCAAACCGGATAAATTTATGTTCAGGCATTTTTAATCCTTTCCTTTTAAAACCGTCAGTTTTGATGGATTCGCAAAAAACCGAAACTCCGACGGCAAAGTAAAAAGCCCATTATGCAAGGCGCGCGAATCTTGAGGAATGAAGCGTACATATCAGTACGCTGCAATGACGAAAGATTAAGCGCAACACAGCAGAATGACTTTTTACAAAGCCGTCAATTTTCACGTTTTATTATCATTGATGCGGTAACTCCTCCGCCTCCGCATATTGCAGCACAGAGAAATTCCTTGTTTATTCTCTTTAAGGCATAATAGCCCGTAACGAGTATGCGGCAGCCGCTGATGCCTGTCGGATGCCCGAGGGCAATGGCTCCACCGTGTATATTCAGCTTACCCCTGTCCAGTCCGAGTGTTTGCACGTTTGTCAGAACCTGCGATGCAAAGGCTTCATTTACTTCAAGAAGATCCATATCGGAAAGGGTCATGCCGGCATTCTTCAGCGCCATCGGTATTACTACGCCCGGCCCTTCACCCATAGTCGAAGGCTCAACTGCGGCCTGGGCAAAACTTACAAAAGAGAAGAGGGGTTTTGCTCCTATAGCAAGGGCTTTTTCCCGCGTTGTCACTACTACCGCGCATGCGCCGTCGCTTAACCCGCATGAGTTACCCGCCGTAACAGCGCCGCCTTTTCTGAATGCCGGGGGCAAAGCAGCCATCTTGCCCAGGTCTGCGTCATGCCTTATGGTTTCATCTTTTGAAAATACCAGTTCGGTCTCTTTTTTGCTTGCAGGCGGCACTTTTACGGGAACTATCTCTTCATCAAAAAAACCTTCCTTCTGCGCTTTGGAGGCTTTAAGGTGACTTCCAACCGCAAACTGGTCGAGGTCTTCACGCTTCAATGAATACTTTTCCACGAGATTCTCCGCCGTATCGCCCATTCCCTGTCCGGTAAGGGGATCTATGGAATCGCTCCAGCCGTCTTCGATGGTTTTTGGTCCCATCTGGAAGCCTTTCCACCTGACACCTTTTAACAGGTATGGTATTGTGCTCATCGAATCCATTCCGCCTGCAACAACAATTTCGCTTTCTGAAAGACGAAGAGCCTCAGTAGCAAGGTGAACTGTTTTCATGCCCGAAGGGCAGGCCATATTGATCGTATTTACGGGTATTTCTTTTGGTATGCCTGACCTGACGCTTGCTGTGCGGGCGGGGTTGGGGCCGTTTCCTGCCTGGCGGCATGATCCGTATATAACTTCCGAAACATCTCCCCCGCTTATTCCTGCTCTGCTAAGAGCCTCTTTAATTGCGGTGGCGCCGAGATCAAATGAAGGAACATCCTTCACGCTTCCGCCGAACCGTCCCATCGGGGTTCTTACTGCGCTTATCACTACGATATCAGAAAGTTTGAGAGACATGTATTGTTTCCTTTATCTATTTTATTTATTTATTTGACAAAAAAGAGCGGTTTATACAGTCGTTAAGCTGTTATGTTATGTCAAAAAAAAACGCTTACTAACGGCAAAGTAAAAAGCTCCATATGCAAGGCGCGCGAATTCTTGAGGAATGAGGCGTACATATAAGTACGCCGCAATGACTCAGGATGAAGCGCAACGAAGCAGTGGGGCTTTTTGCAAAGCCGTTAAGCTATAATCTGACTATATTGTAATTAGTAAATTCAGGCGGTAAAAATGTCAAGAAAAAAGAAATCCGGTTCTTCTTGAATATATACCTGCTTGCTGTATTATCATCGGCATTATGATTCCATCAACAGAAAACGCGGGATTAACAGGAGGAAAACCATTCGTGATTCCGGCAGAAGAGATCAGCCGGCGCACATTAAACATTCAAAAGGCATTGAATCAGAACCTGATCGACGGTCTTATTATCGCCCAGCGCGTTGACCTGCTTTATTTCTCCGGGACTGCCCAGAACGGTTTTCTTTTTATACCTGCCGAAGGGGAGCCGGTGCTCTTCATCAGGCGATACCTGCCACGTGCACAGGAAGAATCTCCTTTAAAAAATATTATAGGGATAAATTCCATAAGGGAAATTCCGGGTCATATTATAGATTTTTACGGACGATTTCCGGATGTTTTGGGATTAGAGTTTGATGTATTACCGGTAAAAGCATTTAATTTTTACAGAACTCTTTTCCCTGCAAAAAATTTTGTTGACGGTTCTTCCCTGATCCTTGATGGAAGAATGATAAAGTCAGACTGGGAAATAGAACAAATGGAGCGGACTGCCGAAATGTCGGGCAAGACTTTTGAATATATGAAAACGATTATCAGATCTGGTCTGACCGAGATGGAATTTGCCGGCATGTATGAAACATTTGCCAGAAAGATAGGGCATGGAGCAGGGCTCAGAATCAGGGATTATCTTACGGAAGGGTATTCATGGCATGTCTTGAGCGGGGTTAGCGGCGGTTTGGTCGGGCTCCTTGATTCTCCGGCAAGCGGGGAAGGGACTTCCGTGGCATTTCCCTGCGGAGCAGGCAACAAAAAGCTTGCTCCCGATGAACCCGTTATGGTTGATCTCGGTTCTGTTTTAAACGGATACCATATGGATGAAACCAGAATGTTTGCAATCGGTTCCATGCCTGATAAGGCATTTAGCGCCTGCCGGGCGGCCATACAGATTCACAATTCCGTGCTGGAAAAAGTTAAACCGGGAATAACAGCAGGCGAGCTTTTTCTGCACGCCGAATCTCTGGCCGGATCGCTCGGCTATGCCGAATTTTTTCTGGGACCGCCGGGGCACAAAGTATCCTTTATAGGGCATGGTATCGGGCTGGAGCTTATTGAGCAGCCCATAATTGCCAGGGGCAGGAAAGAGCATCTGAAGCCGGGAATGGTATTTGCGCTGGAGCCTAAAATGGTATTTCAGAATGAATTTTCGGCCGGTATTGAAAGCGTCTTTGCTGTAACGGATACAGGAGCGCGTCTGATAAGCAGGGTGCCTGTGGAAATATTTATCTGCTGATAAGCGTGGCGGTTTACTGAAAGATGTTGTCCTAATACTGAGTACATCAGAAGGTTTACCGAAGGCAGGTTTAAATAACAGGAGCGTTCTTCAAGCCCCCCCTTATTTGTTTCTTGATAAATAAGTTTGTAAGTTTACAACGTAACCTATTCTGCCCTTGATTATTTGTTGAACAAAATCCAACATACTTCATTCCCTGCCATTTATAATGACGAGCCGGGGCCGAGCGGCCCCACGGGCTGCGATCAGTGTTTATTTATTACCGTTCCACCTCCTGATTGCTGTCAACCATACATCACCTGTAACAGCGTAACGGTTGAACAATTCTTGCTTAAACTTTTTCAGTTTTTCTTTGCTTTCTCGTTCAGTCGTAGCGGGAATCTCAACAGTAACGATCCACTCATATTGGTAATGTATTTTATCTGTCCTGGTAAGTTTTTCTTCAAATCCATTGGTTATCTTCCCTATGGGAACGATCTCTTGATCACCCTTGAATTGCGCCGTTACTCCACCACTGTCGTCAATATTCAGAGCAACCCACATTTTATTTCTTTCAGTTGTCTGCTCGCTCGTATATTCTTTATGGCATTCCTTACACAAAGGCATAAGGTTTTCTATATCGTCTGTTCCTCCGTCCTCAACGGCTATAATATGGTGTAACTCTGTCGCATAATCCTCGCATTCATGGCATATTGTCCTTCGCTCTACCATCTTGCGCCTTGCCTTCTTAAACTCCTCAGATATTTTTCGTTTCATCGCTTTATCCCCATCTATTTACTGTCTGAGCCAAGAAGATTTGTTCATGATTTATAACCCACAGGCGCGAGGGAACCGAGTCGCCTGAAGGCTGAGGTTATGCAACCAATTAGTGGATACTCGGTTTTTCAGTACGAAGGATAAGCTCCGCACCAAGAACACTAAAGCGTGCTTTCTCGTGTTTATCGTGGAGTTTTAGATATCTTTCTCCATCGGTCGGATCAGCATCTCCAAGTAATCGTTGTTGAAGATAGTTGAGATAGAACGATGTTTCTTCAACCGTCAGCCCAACAAGGACTTCGTTCCCTTCATTATCTTCGTCTATGGCACGCATCTCTTTGAGATGTGCCTGGCGCTCGGGCGACAGATCAGAAATTTTCATTAGAACACCTTCATTATCTCCAGCATTGCATAACGATCAGTTCAGTTGCGCCGTGTCTTTTCGGCATCAACTGGAACGACAGGTTAGCCCGTGACTTTTCCATTTTCAGAGGGGCCCCAAGCGCTGAACATTAGGAATTTGGGACTGCATCATACTCGATTCTGAAATGCAGCCTCTGAGAGCTTTCGAGCATGGTCCCGGATATCGATAGACCATGGAGCCACCAAACTGTTGAACCGTTCGGAATCGCCTGCAAACAAAGCCCTCGTCGCCTCCTCGAATCCCGGAAAATTACCGGCCATGGCGGACATGAACCTGTATGCCACCTCCTGCGAATGTCGCACCTTGTCTTTGCCGCTGTTCACCCGTCTGGCTTCTTCAACAAGCTTGCGAAGGGCTACAGAGGCGCTTCCCGGTTGACTATTAAGCCAGTCCCAATGCCGCGGCAGTAATGTGACTTCCCGGGAAACAACACCGAGTTTGGGACGACCTGGCTTGCGCTGTGAACGTGGGTCTATATCAGATAACGCATTGGCTGACTCCACCCCGGCTGGTGGTTTTTCCAAGCTCTCAAGGACATCTTCTATCGTGCCACGAAAATCCACCTCGACCAACTCACTGGTGACATCGTCAAAAATGAGGATAGATGCCTGCTCATCTTGATCAATGATCTCTTTCACTTTTCTGGCGACCTTTAAAAGGTTCCCTGAAGCAACACGTTGATTGCCTTTGAATGCGGTGCAGCTTTTTATATTTTGTTCTTCCATCTCTCCTTTTCCTCCAGTTGAATTTTAAGTGGACGAATTATATCCGGGTAAAATAATGCTGTCAACATATATATTACCCGGGTTAAATATATTTTGTTCGATGGACTAACGTATTGCTCACCAGAGAGGGCCGCTTTTTGGCGCGACCCCAACGACCGTAGCAAAACGGTACTCGGTATGCTTCACGCACTGCGGTGGTTGGGGGCATATATATCCTCTTCGGGGTAAGGTTTCAGGAAATGGATCGTAAATGACATCCTACCTCCAAAAGATTTCTCTGGTACCAGGCCAGCTTCGGCGGCTATGCGGGAAACTGTGTTACGACTTTGAAAATGGGGGTCGAAGACCGTTTCGGTCACGGACAATATACCGCCCGGCTTCAAGGCAACAGCAATCTCTTTCAGTGCCTTCAGCCTGTCCGGGATTTCGCCCAGAACGGTTACAAGAAGTGCTTTGTCAAAGCGGTTGCTCCCCAACGCTCCCTGCCCCAGTCCAGCCTGCAGAAACTCAATGTTCGACAAAGCTTCCGCAGCAGCTTTCTGTTTGGGGCAATATTGGGGACGTTCATCAAAATATAAGTTAAGAATATTTGAGAATAAATTAAAGCTCTTGTCTGGGGGCAATATTGGGGACGTTCATCAAAATATAAGTTAAGAATATTTGAGAATAAATTAAAGCTCTTGTCTGTAACCATCCACGCAAGTTTGTCATTCTTATAGCTCGAAGGATGACCTGAGTATGCTTTTGTGAAAGCTTAGAAGCTATTTCAAAACTCCGTCTGAGGCCTGACAGCTGTGTTGCAAGCCTCTTCAAAATGCTCACATACTACTGTGTATGCTGCGCTTTTTCATCGGCTTACGCCTTGCTTTCAGATCTGATCCGAGGTTTTGAAACGGCTTCTAGTACGAACCCAATTTTTCCCCTGAAAACTTTCTATCGTAAGACTCTTTTTTATATAAAGCGTCATCCATGACGCATTAGAATTAAGGTTGGAATGTCGAAATACGGGCTCAAGGGGGCGTGGGTTCAGCACTGCCTGCCGGAAAAACTGCCGGGCTTTTACTGCTAGAGAGAATGCGTTTGAGTGTTATCCTTTAATGCCTTGGAAATCGCATCACTGACCCATACATTAAGACTTTTTCCTGCTTTTCGAGCTTCTATTGTAATATTTTTATGAAGCTCCGGTTCGACCCGTACAACGAACTTGCCGGAATAGGGCTTTTCGGGGTCCTCACCCCGTTGGGCACAAAACTCGAGATAATCGTCAACCGAATCGTAAAAAGCCTGCTTGAGCTCTTTAGCGGTTTCGCCTTCAAATGTAATTACATCCCTCAAATTGATAATTTCGCCATGAAAGATGCCGGCACCATCATCAAATTCAACTTTTGCAAAATATCCTTTATATTCCATCATGGTTTCACCCCCGATTCCGTTAAGAATCTTCGAACAGACTTTACAGCTCCTTTGCTTGCTACCCGCTCAGGATGTGGCCGGTGAAAAACAGCACGAACCTCATTAAGCGCCACACGTACTCGTGATCCTTTACCCTCGGTTACTTCAGAGCCAAGAGATATAAATAACACTTCAATATCATTCCATGAAATATCCGGCCGCTCCGGTTTTTCAAATATTATCTGTAACGTCTGCCTTTGCCTTTTATTCATGATTACATAGTATCATAAATCAGTATCGTGTCAATAAAATAGAAGAGAAAGAGTATTGTGTGTTTTGAGCAAAATAAACCTGATAAGCGCATTTCATTAAAGAGGTTGAGGTTTCTTTTGGAAAAAAGTGATATTAAACTGTATCGGTTATGAAGGGGATAAACGAGATCTTAATGCAAATCAGGCAGGGTATTATCCCCTGCCTGATTCGTTTATGGTGACAGATACTACAGGTTATTTTTTTGGTTTTCCCATAACTTCCGCGAACATATTCATATCCCAGGTCTTCATGTCCGCTATATTCTGGCGGAACTTTAAAAAGTCGACCGTGTCCTGGCCGGTAATCTTTTTCGTGTTGAAAGCGCCGAAACCAAGGAATGCCTCGCCGCCCATATTTGCCGCCAGCCAATGCCTGTGAGCGTTTTTCATGGTATCCCAGAAGAACTTTTTCTTCTGACGAATGCTGTCGACGGACTCGATCAGGCAGCCGGGGAAGAGGTTTGCAAAGGTCCAGACTATTTTATTTACTTCCTTGTCAAGAAGTTCAAAATCGGCGTTGGGCTGATGAATTTTGATCAATTCACGAGCCTCTTTCAGGGCATCCCCTTTTTTGTATTCGCCATATACGATTTCACCATCTTCAACATACTTGTCGGTGACGATCATCGGATTTCGTACCCATTTGCCGTCTATTTTCAATACAGGCACGCACTTGCTGATAAGATTTTTGGCCTTCATCTTGTAGGCCGACCACATTTCGCAGGAGACGCAGTTCCACATGGCGTCTTCGATGGAAAGATACCAGGGCAGAAAATCTGAGGCGCCGCCAACAGGGGCCGAGCCGTGCTTTGGGCCGGCCTGTCCGAAAATCGCGAGATCCGATGAAATTGCAAGGTCGCATGCCATTCCTATTTCCTGGCCTCCAGCCACCCGCATTCCGTTAACCCGGCAGATAACCGGTTTTTTGCATGCCAGGATCGAATCTACCATATGGTTAAAGAGTTCCATGTACTGGCCGTACTCATCGCATCTTAAGCTGTAAAATTCGCTGTATTCCTTGGTGTTTCCTCCGGTGCAGAACGCAAAAGGGCCGGTGCCGGTGAACACGACTGCAACAACGCTTCTGTCCAGCGAGGCATTTTCGAAACCTGCAATTACCCCCTTGACCATTTCCGTTGTATAGGAATTGTACTGGCCGGGATTATTGAGGCGAATCCATGACACGAACAGTTTATCAATTACTTTTCCATCCGGTCCTGTCAGGGGACGTTTTTCATAAACGACGCATGGAGCTTCCGTGCCCCAGTGGCCATTTGTATGAAGGGCATGGTCTTTCGGTTCATTTTCTCTGGGCATCCATTCTAAAGCCATAATTTCATCTCCTTTACTTTGTATTTTTATTTAAAAAATCAGATCATTAAAAATCAGGTGTAAGTACAATCCGTTTTGCGGGAGATCCTGCCTTGTGGACCTCTTCAAATGTTTTTGCGATTGTACTCATGGGCCGCGTCTCAACGAAAGGTCCTATATCAATTTTCTTAGACAGAACCATGTCCAAAACGATAGGATAATATTCCGGCAAACAGCCCCAGCTTCCCATAACATCTGCGTCAAAAGCCATCAGTCGTCCTATGGCGTATTCCGTCTTGGCAAGGCCGAAACCCACCACGATCAGCCTGCCTGTAAATCCGAGCAGTGAAAGGGCGATCTCCTGTCCGTTTTTTGAACCGGTGACTTCAAATATCTTCCAGCCGAAGTTCGGAAGAGCCCTGCTTTTACAAAGCTCCCTGAACTCTTTGGAAACGGCGCCGGCATCCTTGTCTGTTGAGTTGATGACGACATCTGCGCCGTATTTAAGAGATCTTTCAAGTTTCTCTTTATTGCGGGCGATACCGATTACGGTTTTTGATCCAAGGGCTTTTGCGACCTGTCCCATGTACTGGCCCACTCCGCCGGTTATTCCGATAATGACTACATTGTCGCCGGGCTGAAGGTCCGCCCGTTTTGCCGCCTGATAAGGCGTAGTTGCCGCATCGGCTACTACCGCCAGGTTGGAGAGTGGAACATCGCCCCTGTTCTTAACTTCGCAAAGATCCACGCTCGGTACTGGTATGTGGCTTGAAAAACCTCCGTATAACCCGAGGCTGTTGCCCGGCATTTTCTGGGCAAGGCATCTGTTGCCTCTTCCGGTTTTACAAAGAAGGCATTGCCGGCATGGCATGACTGCGGGAATAATAACCTCTTTGCCCATCCAGTTTTTATCGCCTGCCACAACGGTGCCTGATATTTCATGGCCTAAAGTAAGAGGCGGTTTTGAAACAGTCGGTACGCAGTCATAAAAATATCCGAGGTCTGTGTGGCACACCCCACATCCCGCGATTTCAACCAATACCTCTCCGGGCTTTAATTCCGGTACCGGAATCTCAGCTTTTTCGATCTTACCCGGTACGGTTTCTCCTGTTTCCTTGTTTTTCGAGGTCGGTTGAACCATCTGCCAGGTCATAATTTTATCAGGTATTCCTGCCATGTTATTCCTCCTTATAATGAAAATGATGAAAAGGGTTTAAGAGCATGTTTGGATTGAAAAGACAACTTTGACGGCTTTTTGCAAAGCCGGAATATGTTTATTTAATAAGTTTGTCACAAAAAAGCCAATTATATGTTTAACACATACTAAATTACATTTTAGCCACAATGTAACTATATTTAAGTATTCTTGTCAATAGTATTTGTAATTATTCAGGGGCCGGAAGCCGGAATTCAGGAGCCGGAATGAAAAGGATGCCCGCTAAAGATTTTCAAGACTTGATCGTATGGCAAAAGGCACATCAATTTGTTTTATCTATGTACCGTTTCAGCAATAAATTCCGTGCAAAGAAGATGTATGGGCTGACTTCCGGACCAGGAGGGCTGTGATTTCTATTCAGACTTCCGGTTCCTGAATAGTTACTAAAATTGCCTCCCGATAAATGACTTTTTGCCTTGTGCCGAAACCGCCGGTTGTGGTGGCCGGAACTATTTTATTCTTGACTATCCTGAATTTTAACGAATATATTCCGGTAAAACTCCGGCACTTAACGGGCAAAGGGGGCATTATGTAAATGTCCTTGAGCATAATGCCTGAACCGAACATTTTATTGATGAATTGGAGGACTAAATGCTTCTGGAAGGGAAAAACGCAATAGTAACCGGCGGGTCGCAGGGAATCGGAACCGCTGCATCTCTGGAACTCGCCCGTGAAGGGGCAAATGTATGCATCACTTACCGTAAACATGAAGCCGAAGCCCTAAAAGTTACTGAAGAAATTATAACTATGGGTCGTAAGGCTTTAGCTGTACAGTGCGATATTTCGTCTTTTAACGATGCTGAACGGGTAGTAAAAACAGCCCTTGCCGAATTCGGGAAGGTCGACATCCTGGTAAACAATGCAGGCATGAACTGGGATGGCGTGTCCTGGAAGATGACCGAGGAGCAGTGGGACAGGGTCATTGAGGTGAATCTGAAGGGATACTTCAATTTTACCCGTCACGTGGCGCCTCTTCTCAAGGAACAGAAATCAGGCAAAATAATCAACATTACTTCGATTAACGGGCTTCGCGGCAAGTTCGGTCAGACTAATTATTCTGCTTCAAAGGCCGGAATTATCGGATTTACCAAGGCTCTTGCAAGGGAGCTGGGCGCATTCAACGTCAATGTCAACGCTGTAGCTCCGGGTTTGATAGAAACCGCCATGCTGAGGGATTCAGATTCCCGCGATAAGATCATAGATATGGCTATGAATGAAATCGTTTTAAAACGCGTGGGTCAGCCGGAAGATCTGGCGAATGTGGTCGTATTTCTGGCATCTGAAAAGGCGAGGCACATTACAGGAGAAGTCATCAAGGTTGACGGCGGCCAATATATTTGACGGCATCATAAAAAGTCCGATTTCTTCGTTGCGCTTCATCCCGTTGCGATTGCGGCGTACGATAAGTACGCCTCATCACACGGGATTCGCGACGCCTTGAACTTGAACTTTTTACTTTGCCGTCTAAAATATGACTTTTTACGAGATCATCATATTTGACGGCTTCGAAAAAAAACATTCTGCTTAAAGGATACCAAGAAGGCCGGCAATGTTTCCGTAAAAAACCTTTTCCTTTTCTTTGCTGTTGTATCCTGCCATACCAAGCAGCCTGCCGATAATTTCCAGTTCTTCCCTGTGGTCAAACCATGGCCAGTCCGTGCCGAAGATGATATGTTCCGGACCGTGCATTTCAAGAAGATGAAGAAAATCCTTTTCTGATAATGTATGCGCGGCATTGGATGTGTCGAGATAGAGGTTTCCTGATGGAACGAGGTGAGTGAATATTTCTTCCGGAGGAGCGGCAAGACCTCCCATATGGGCTGCTACGAAATCAATGCCTGGATATTTCCTGACGATATCACCCAGGAGCATTGGGGTAGTTGTATGCCGGTCAGGCGTTCCGAAATATTCATGGGCAAGATAAAAAGTATCCAGTATGACAAAGGTTCTGAGGTTGTTTTGAATATTTGCAGATTCTATTATTGTGAAAAGATCGAGTGTTTCCTGGTCTGGCAGAGAAAAACCCTGGGAAAAGGAACAGAGTTTTATCGCCCGGACCCCCAGCTCCTGCAACCTTGATAATTCATTTGAGTTGTCTTTGTATAGAGGATGCAGGGTGCCGGCGGTAAAAATAAAATCGGATCCGGCGGCATGTTTGATAAATGCCGTATTAATTTTGTTTACACTTGCCGCGTCGGCAGTTGGAAGGATAAGGCAGGCGGATATGCCTGATGAGCGGCAGTCATCTCTGAGTGAAGAGATATCAGTTCGTCCTTTGGCAAATGAGGCATGCAGGTTAAGTTTTTCCACCATAGTGGATCTGGCGGAAACACCGGCGACAATCTTGCTGGAAAATATGTGGGCATGGGAGTCGATAATCATTATAAACATATCCCGGTCACGGGTTTTTGGGGCGCGACTATATGAAAGCGGTCTTCGGGTGTCAAGAGAATTAAAACGACATATGTCAGGGTAATGGATGAAAACAATCTGTCACTCGAGCTTCTTTTTGGTAAAACACTCCAGACCCATTTCATCCCCAAAAGCTTCAGCCAGTTTTTCAGTAAGGGCGCGCATCTCGGGTTCTTCCTTTGTTTCCACCACAAGATGATAATCGTCTAACAATTTGAGCTTTCCATGCTGCCTGACTATTTCTGTCACCTGCCTGACATCCACGGTAAACCATCCCTTCATGCGGGACAGAAGCTCCTCCCCTCTCAAGGGACGCTCGATGACCAGATCAATCCGGCGGAACTTTGCTTCCCATCCTATGACGGAGGGCTTTTTCAGAACAGGCCGGACTGGATCATGCATTGCGGCGCACTTGAACCATAATAAAGCTCTTTCCATAATTTCTCCATAGTGTTAAGTTTAAATAAATTCAGTTTTACTTGGTATTGTACAATATTCCATCAACATATATTTTAAAAAAATGAAAGGTCAATATATGGATATAATAAGCGCCATGCAACAAAGAAAAAGCACCAGGGCTTACCTTGCCAAAGAGGTTTCCCGGCGTGACATAGAAGATGTCCTCTTCTGTGCCGCACTTGCGCCTTCGGCTATAAATCTCCAGCCATGGGAATTTATTGTTACCCATGGTGAGGAAAAAGAGAGACTGGTGAGAAGACTGCTTAAGGCCAGGTTGGAACGGCAGGTCAAATGCGGACCCGGAACCAGCAAGCCTCTCCCTGAAAGAATCAGCCGGCGCGCTAAGGAGGCAATGGCCGTCATGGAGCCTCATATATCCGCCTCAGGGCATACGTTTGACCGGTTTATTGAGGAAGGAAGCTGTTCCTTCTATGGCGCGCCTGTGGCCATTATTGTTGTCATTGACAAAATATTTCCGGTTATTCGCTATCTGGACGTGGGACTGGCCGTCTCCTACCTGCTGCTTGCGGCGCAGGCAAAGGGCTTGGCAACGTGCCCAACTGGTCTTATAGCTGCATATAATGATGATATTTCCCAGATGCTCAATATTTCCGAAGATAAAGAAATCCTGATCGGAATTTCCCTCGGATATGCGGACGAAAATTCCCCGGTAAACGCTTTCCGTACGAAGAGGGTGGATTTAAAGGAGATAGTTACCTGGTTCGAGTAATCCCGCGGGAAAAGACATTTTAATAATATTAGTTTTTCTCCCAATCATTTAGGATAAAGGGTTCAAGTGTTAATTTTCTATTGATTTTATTATCGCCATATGAATTCTATTATCTTCTTTCATAATCTAAAAAATATTCATAGCAGCATTTTTTGTATGTAATGCCTGATAAAATTTATTTCTTTGAGAACACCTCTGTAATTCTTTTGTTTATTTTTATCAATTTTGATACCTTCCCGAAAAGTTGTTTTCTGACTTATTAGGAAGCCGTCATATTTAATGATGAAAATGTATCCCATGAGGAAATATAAATGAATTGTTTCATCAGGTTGCCCAAAGACATATTCTTAGCCCGGTATTATCTGACACTCTCTTTCTTTATAATATTTTCCCTCTTATCTTTTGCTTTTGCACAGGAAATAAGTCCCTCTAAAGATACGACAAAGGAAAAAATTCATGTTACGGCAGACAGCCTGAGCTCGGACAGTGATTCCAAATCCGCTGAGTTTGTCGGGAATGTGAACGTAACCCAGGGTGATTTTTTCATCAAATCGGACAGGCTCAAAATATATTATAAAGAAAGCGCGGAAAGTAAAGCAGCTGCAGGAACGGCGGAATCAATTGAAAAGATTGTCGCAACCGGAAATGTTGAAATAAAATCGGAAGAGGGCACAGGGCTTACACAGCAGGCGGAATATTATACAAAAACGATGATCGTGGTTTTAACTGGGGAGAATTCGAAGGTTTTTGACCAGAAGAATTCTGTCACAGGTTCCAGGATAACAATTTACAGGAATGAGGGGCGGGTTAAGGTCGAAGGCGAGAAGAACAGAAAGGTAAATGCCGTTTTATATCCGAGAGAGAAAACACCTGCAAAAGAGGGAGCCGGAAAAAAAGCAAAAACGACGGCCGCATTGAAAGAAGCGGATGTGGTTCAGGCAAAGACAAGCGATCTTTCGCCTGCAACTCCGGTGGTTGAGTTAAAAGAGGAAAAAGCTCCTGTTGTTCAGGCAAAGGAGGATAAGCTTCAGCCCGCAGATTTGCCGGTTACATTAAAAGAGGAAAAAGCGCCGATTGTCCAGGCAAAAACGGATAAGCTTCCGCCCGCTGCCCCTGTGAGTTTTGTTTATGCGCCGGCAGCAAAAGAAGAAGTGAAACCGAAAGCCGCTCCGGGAGTAAAAGTTGCTCCGGGAAGTCTGCGAAAGAGTGTGGGAATGGCAGCCTTTGAGAACAGGACTGTTTATGCACTGCCTGATTTCAAGGAAACTCTCGGGAACAACCTTGCAGGATCTTTGCACGGAAGCTGTTCCAGCCTTATTCTTCTTAAGTCCGGCGATGGAAAATATCCTTTGGGTTTTAAAATGCTTCCAAGGCTCTCATCCGGCAGCATTGACAGCTTTAAGCTTTGTGAAACGGGCCGGAAACTGGGACTGACTGCAATAATGACCGGTTCCATAACCGATATAAAAATCGTTGATGAACTGCGGGGCATCCTGCTCTGGAAAGATACTTATCCTGCGGTAAGCCTGACTGTTCACGTTGATGTTCTTGACACCGAAACCGGCGCGAAGATCCTTGATGAAAGCTTCACGCACAAAAAATATTCGGATGATATCGATAAGGAATCCATAAAATCAGGGAAAATCGAACCTGCCTTTTTAAAAGAGGCTTTTGAGCATATTGCCGGGGAAGCGGGGAAAAAGGTTTGTGAGATAATGAGGAGAGCGTCATGGAAAGGATACGTCTCTTCGGTTTCAGGTGAAAAAATTACCATATCTTCCGGAAGCAGCACGGGTGTTGCACAGGGTAAAGCATTTGAGGTTTTCGGAAACAGCTTGATTGTCGGAGTTCAAGGGCATAGGTTTCTTGTGCCCGGTCCTAAAGCAGGCGAAGTCAAAATAACCGAAGTCTTTGACGACAGTGCTGAAGCTATGATAGTTTCAGGAAATTTAATTAAGGAAGGCTATACCGTTAGGCCGAAATAAAATAGCAAGGGTCAAAGGCACATAGGCACAAAGGCACGAAGTAAAAAAAGTATTCGAGGGTTCAAGGGGCAAAGAGGCATAAGTCGTAAGTCGTGAAGCATAAGGCGAGAGGTTTAAAGGAAAAGAAGGCTGAAGCTACTAAAAGTCTTCAGTCTAAATGCCGTAAGACTAAAAAATACGCTCTTCGATGTACGAATATTAACTGATAACTGACTACTGAAAACTGGCAACTGGTTAACATCGAACCGCTGTTCTACTCTTTCCACGAAGCGTATACTTTCTGCCTTGATGCGGCAGCCGCTTTCAGGATATCAACTTTTACATCGACATAATCATAAACAACGGCTTTATTTTTTCCGGGCGCTGGTCTTAAAACCCTCCCAAGATACTGAAGCACCCTTCCGCTGAACTTTATAGGTGTGGCAATAAAAAGGGTGGATAGGTTTCTGCAGTCGAATCCTTCCCCGACGAGCTGGCCTGTCGCCACAAGAACTTTTATCTCACCGTTATTCAGACGGTCGAGAATCTCTTTCCTGTCGGCATCCGGCACGTCGCCAGTAAGCAGTTCCGATGGTATTTTATGCCTGAATTTGAGAAGCGCCCGGATTGTCTCACAGTGTTTTTTCCTGTCTGTCAGAACCAGGCAGCAGCTTCCTGTTCCATTTTTCACTTCATTTGCGACATCGGCTGCTATAAGATGATTTCTGCCGTCATTTGAGGTAAGTTCCGAGAGCATCCTGCTGTATTCGCTTACAGGGTCAAAAAAAGGACTGAAATCCGTGTCCCTTACAACGATTTCAGCAGGCACTATATCTCCAGTTTCGACAAGCCCGGCTTTCTCCACTTCATGCCGGACATCTCCAAGATGCCAGAAAATAAGCTTTGACAGATTATCCCTGCGCCAGGGTGTTGCCGACAATCCAAGCATATATTTCGAATCGAAACCGGTAACCGCCTCGGTGAATGTTCTGCTGGGAGTCCTGTGGCATTCATCCACCAGGAGGAAGCCGGTATTCAAAGATACTTCTTCAACGCATTTGTAAATTGACTGGACAAGGGCTACTGTTATTTTGCCGCCTGGTTTTCTTTTGCCTGAACCTATAATCCCTACCTCTTCTCCGGGGATGCCGAGAAATGTTTCAATCCGCTCGATCCACTGCGCGGCAAGCTCTTTTGTATGGACTATTATCAGCGCCGGCTGCATCCTGTGTGCTATAATATAAAGCGCCATTACGGTCTTGCCGCTTCCGGTCGGTGCGCTCAATGTTCCGAAATCCTTTGAAAGCATTACATTTGCTGCCTGAAGCTGGAATGGTTTCAACGAGCCGGTGAATGTAAAATCGACCGGATCAAGCGAGCGTCTTTTGTCGGTTATTTCATATTCTATTCCGTGTTGCCTGCATAAAAATATGAGCTGACGCATGAAACCTCTCGGGATCCAGAGCCCTCCTCCTCTTATCCTGTCGTATAAACGAAGGATCCTGGGTGTTCCCCTGTTCCAGCGCCCCATTCTCTCGTTTTCTACCCATTTGGGGTTTGATATTGTAAGCCTTTCCGTAAGCATTTGATATAACTGAGTTGGAATTTCGGAAAGCCTTATGTTGTTTGTCAGGATAATTTTCAAACCATCACCTTTGAAGTAATTGGAAAAAATGCCGGATATGTTTTTCCCATATAGTTTTTCAGGCAAAAAATCCATAATATTCGTTCATAATGTTTTTTTGGGTTTCTCGTTGTTTCTTGTGGGCGCTATGTGCACTTGTATGCAATCCAACAAATCTGGCGCTGCAACAAGAACTTATCTGACAGGATTTACTGGATTAGCAGGATAATTTATCGGGTCGTTCCGGAAGATCGACCCGAAACACGCATCCGTTTCGCGGAGCCTGGTAAGTAAAACAGGTAACTTTGCTGGGCATTTTTTTTTTCATAGGATTACCTCCCTCGCCGAAGGCTGTCTTATTGCCTGTCCGGCTTCGGCCAGCCGGCAACATCCTGACATCCTGTTAATCCTGTCTAAAAACCTTTGTGGATTAATGTGTTGTATGGCGAAGGGCCGTTTTTTTAATGGGCCTTGAACAGTTGATTGACCGGGGAAAACAGGAATGATATAAATCATGTATAAGAAAGGAGCTTCTATGCGAAAAACGATGAAATATACTATGGGTTTTTTATTTGTAATAATAACAGCATCATCCTTGTGGGCTGGTAACAGTAAGATGGTTGAAAAGAGAGTTGATGAGCTCGATAAACTTAACAAAGAAGCGGTGAACAGGGTTGCCGGACAACCTGAAAGCGGGACAATAAATATCAAGGTGAGGATGATCCCGGGAAAAGACGGCTACAGGATAGAAGCTGTTGATAATGAAACAACATATTCCATTCCGGATACTTTATTGCCGCAGCAGGATGAAAACAGAATTTTTACTCTCCGGGAAGGGCTATCAAGGCTTGCGCACAGGAAGCCGGCAATAACCCCGTATAAAAGTTACAGCAATGAAGGTGAATATATTTCATTTAAAGATGCTATTATCAGGCTGAACAGGAGTAAATAAGAGTGCAGAAGCCCCTTGTCTCACGCGATCTTCAGACACTTCGAAAACATGCTTCCGAGATTTTTTATGCAGGCGTTGCCGCGGTAGAGCCGCAAGCCGCTGTAAAGCGGTTTTGCAGCCGGAAAAAAAATCATCTGGTGATCGGGGGGTTGAAATATAACCTCGACAAATTCGGCAATGTGTTTGTAATCGGCGCAGGGAAAGCAGGCGCCCCCATGTCGTCAGCTATTGAGGATCTTCTTGGGCAGAAAATCACGGAAGGCCTTGTCAATGTCAAGTATGGGCATGTCGCATCATTGAACTATGTAAAACTTATTGAGGCGGGCCATCCGGTTCCCGATAAGAACGGGCGCGCCGGAGCATCTAAAATACTTCAACTTGCAAAGAGGGCAGGCAGAGACGACCTTGTCATCTGTCTTATTTCAGGCGGCGGCTCCGCGCTTCTTCCATTTCCGGCGCCAGGGCTTGCCCTGAAAGACAAGCAGGATACAATTAAGATGCTTATCTCATGCGGAGCAACCATCCATGAAATCAATACGATCCGCAAACACACTTCTTTTATTAAGGGCGGAATGCTTGCAAAAGCGGTTTATCCGGCAACCCTTGTTACCCTCATTCTCTCGGATGTTGTCGGAGATGATCTTGATGTCATAGCCTCCGGGCCTACCGTCTTTGATTCCAGTACTTATAAGGATTCTCTTGGAATTATTAAAAAATACAACTTAGGCAGGAAACTTCCCGCAAAAGTTGTAAAATATCTGATCGACGGGGCCGGGGGAAAGATCCCTGAAACGCCTAAAGCAGGAGATTTAATTTTTGAAAAGACCCGTAATCATGTTATCGGAAGCAGTATCGAAGCCATAAAGTCAGCGAAACAGAAGGCTGAGGGTCTGAAATATAATACCGTTGTTCTTTCTTCCATGATAGAGGGGGAGACGAAAGAGGCTGCTCATTTTCACTGCGCGATAGCAAGGGAGATTGCAAAAACGGGGCTTCCGTTTCCAAAACCGGCATGTATAATTTCAGGGGGAGAGACTACCGTGAATGTTGCGGGAAAAGGCCTGGGAGGCAGGAACCAGGAATTTGCGCTTGCCGCAGCCCTTGAGATTGCAGGGCTTGAAAATACGGTTGTCTTGAGCGGAGGAACCGACGGAACAGACGGGCCGACCGATGCCGCGGGAGCTTTTGCCGATTCGAGTACTTTAAAGAGAGCCTCAGCCAAGGGAACAGATCCTCTTCAATATCTGACCGATAATGATTCATACAATTTTTTCAGTGAGCTTGGTGACCTTTTTATCACGGGGCCGACAAATACGAATGTCATGGATTTGAGGATTATTCTGATAGGGTGAGCCGGAAGGCGAAAGGCGTAAGTCGTGAGGCGAGAGGCGTGAGGCGAAAGGTGAAAAATAAAAAAACGTAAGTCGTGAGGCAAGAGGCGTAAGGCAAATATCGAATACTGTTATCAGGGATCAGGAGCCAGGGATCAGAAATATAAAGCAAAGGAGTTAGTCGAATAACAAACAGAAACCTGACTACTGGAAACTGACAACTGACAACCGACAACTGACAACCGATGGACAACTAATATGCAGTTTGAGCCTATAAATATTGACAAAAAGCAGGATTACCTGGAACTTTTCAACGTATGCACACAGAAGGCATCTGATTACAGTTTTGTGAATCTCTGGGGCTGGGCTGATGAATATGGTCTCATGTGGGCATGGGATGAAAACCTCGTGTGGATAAAGCAGACAAAACCGGAAACCGTTTTCTGGGCGCCTGTCGGGTTGTGGGAAGAGAAGAACTGGCAAAATATTCTCGGATCGAAATTTTCCGGACCTGCCGTATTTATAAGAATTCCGGAAACCCTTATGTCAATCTG
>RPRI01000074.1 GCA_003818505.1 Desulfobacteraceae bacterium
ATAGGAGGAGTTCTTTCCCAGCTCGATTATCAGTTTCCTACAAACCGATGCGGAATGTGCAAGATGCTGCCTCTTGTCAACAGGGATGCCGCTGTCCAGAGGTGTCTCAGAAAAGGGCTTTTTCACGAAAACATTGACATACTTCTTTCAACCGAGCTGACGGCGGTTGAGGGCGATGCCGGAAATTTCAAAGTCATGTTGCGCAGCAAACCGCGCTGGGTTGATCCGGAAATTTGCGTCGGATGCGGTATCTGCGCCGATGTTTGCCCTGTCGAAGTTCCCGATGAGTTCAATGCCGGCCTGACCGTCCGGAAAGCGATATATCTTCCTGTTCCCCACACGATTCCGAATCCTTATCTGATCGACACGGCTGCCTGCACAAGATGCGGCGCCTGCGAAAAGGTGTGTACTCCGGGAGCGATAAGGCTTTACGAGCAGGAAAGGAAAAAGTTCCATGTTCTGGTTGTGGATGATGAGCTGATCGTGAGAAATTCTCTGAAAGACTGGCTCGAAGATGAAGGGTATGATGTGAACATTGCAGCTTCAGGGCAGGAAGCCCTGGATATGATGAAAAACGGGGCTTACCATTTAATGCTTCTTGACATTAAAATGCCCGGCATGGACGGAGTCGAAGTTTTAAAAAAAGCGAAAGAGGTCGACCCGGCCCTTGGTGTCGTGATGATGACCGCATATGCTACGGTCGAAACCGCGGTGGAAGCCATGAAGGAAGGCGCCATCGACTATATTATGAAGCCCTTCGACCTTGATGCTCTCATTCCAATGGTAACCCGCGCATATGAGGAATTCGAAGCATCCAAAACCGGGCCTCTTGAAGTGGGCTCGATCATCCTGTGCGGCGGGACGTCATATTTTAACCCTGCGGATGAGAAGGATCTCTGCGGTTACGGGTCCTCCGCAAATATAGTCACGAGCCTTGAATTTGAGAGGATACTGAGCGGGACAGGTCCATCGGAAGGAAAGATCATAAGACCGGGTGACGGGCGAGAGGTCCGCCGGGCAGCCTGGATTCAGTGCGTCGGATCACGAAACCTTCAGTATGATGCCGATTTTTGTTCAAGCATTTGTTGTATGCATGCGATCAAGGAAGCGATGATTGCAAGAGAGAAATCCGGCAATACAATCGAATCATCCATTTACTATATGGATATGCGCACATTCGGTAAATCTTTTCAGCGTTACCTCGATACGGCGGGGAATGAAGGCGTGCTTTTCAAGAGAGGACGGGTTCATTCGATATATGAGGATGAAAAGAGCGGCGATGTCATGGTTCGCTATTCTGATAACAAAGGCATAATACATGAAGAACCACAGGATATCGTGATTCTTTCAGTAGGCCAGCGGCCTGCGCCTGAAACAGGGCGAATTGCCGAAATGACGGGGATTGAACTGAATCAATGGGGATTTGCCCAGGCCGCGCCTTTTTCACTGACGAGGACAAACCGCGAAGGGATATTCCTGGGCGGATCTTTCTCAGGTTTAAAAGATATCGGCGAATCGGTTATCCAGGCTGGCGCAGCCTCTCTTTCGGCCTCTGTTGCAATAGGCGCTGTGTCCGGGGCGCGTGAAGCTGCAGAATCTCCTGATGACAGTTTAAGGGATGTTTCGAGGGAAATCCCGAGGATAATGGTTTTGATATGCACTTGCGGCGGCAAATTTTCGGAATATATCGATTCAAATAAAATTACAGGCAGGCTTGAAGCTGATCCGGAAATCGGGAAGGTGGTTTTTCACGAACAGGCATGCACCGGATCAGGAATAAATAATCTTATTGAAATTATAAACGAACAGAAACCGAACCGCCTTTTAATAGGAGCGTGTTCGCCGTATCTGTTTTTTAAAAAGATGAAGGAACTTGGAAGGCGGATAGGGTTAAGTCCCGATCTGATCGATATAGTTGACATTCGCACTGAAATATTCATGAGAAGAAAAGACCCGGCCGATCAATCATCAACCGGCCGGATTATATCATCTCTTATGGCAGGCATTGCAGGCCTTAAGAGAGTCGATCCTTCTCCGGTTCCTGAAATTAAGGTCAGTCAGAAGGCGCTGGTCGTGGGAGGAGGCATTGCAGGCATGTCGGCTGCTCTGGCAGTCGCATCTCACGGCTTTGAGGTTTATCTTGTTGAAATGAAAGAAAAGACAGGGGGTAACCTTGCCTGGCTGCAGCGAACCCTCGATGGATTTGCCGTCCAGCCGTTTTTGGACGATATGCGGAAAAAGATAGAAACAAACCCTTTGATACGGGTACACACCTCAAGCAGGGTAGTCTGGTCAAATGGCCGTGTCGGACAATTTATGACCGAGATTGAAAATGACAAGGGTGAGAAAAAATTAATAGAACACGGAGTGACAATAATCGCAACAGGCGGAAACGAAGACAAGACGGTGTCGTATGAATATGGAAAAAGCAACCGGATACTGACGCAGAAGGAGCTGGAAACAAAGCTTGCCGAAAAAACGATTGATCCTTCACATCTTAATACGGTTGTGATGATACAGTGTGTAGATTCAAGGAATGAAAAGAAAAACTACTGCAGCCGCATATGCTGTGTTTCGGCTTTAAAACACGCGCTTTACCTTAAAGAGCAGAACTCTGATATTTCAGTATATATCATTTACAGGGATATGATGACATACGGTTTTACGGAAACCTTCTACACCAAGGCGCGGGCCGCAGGTGTCATATTCATTCAGTATGATAAAGCCGAAAAGCCCGGGGTAAAAGTAAAAGATGATGCAATCGAGGTCACAGTGTTTGAGCCTGTGATAGGGCGTTATGTAAGTATCGAACCTGATCTTCTGGTTCTTGCAACCGGAATTGTTCCGAATCTGCCGGCGGAGATAGCGGATACTTTAGGAGCATCTGTTGATGAAAACGGTTTTTTCAGGGAGGCCGAATCAAAATGGCGGCCTGTAGATTCTCTGAAAGAGGGGATTTTTTCATGCGGAATTTCCCTTTCTCCATATTCCATTGCCGAATCTATCGCCACGGCCGAGGCGTCAGCACAAAGAGCCTTGAGGATTATTTCGCAAAACAGATTGCGGTCCGGAAAAGTGGTTGCAAAAGTCCGCCGAAGCCTTTGTTCAATTTGCGGTCAATGCATAGACGCCTGCCCTTACGGAGCAAGGGTGATTGAAGATGATGAGGTTAAAGTCAATGTGATAATGTGCCAGGGTTGCGGTGCGTGCGCATCCGCTTGTCCAAACAGCGCAGCAATTGTTGATGGATACGATATGGCCCGTATGCTTGATGTGATCGATACGGTATTTACACAGGTTGCATGAAGTAAAAGGGCGGCATATTTACAGGGGAAATAATCAAATGTCACAGCAGGAATATGCAGGCAGAAAGCATGAGACTTCGGATCCTCTTTTTGAAATCCGCAAAATGGTAAACGCATGCATTCAGTGTGGAACTTGCACAGGTTCATGTCCGAATGCATTTGGAATGGACTTTACTCCCCGGCACCTGTGGAGGCTTGTTCTCACGGGGCAAAAAGATGAGATTTTCAAAAGCCGGTCATTTGGTTTATGTTCGGCATGCTATTACTGTACCCTGAGGTGTCCGAGAGGGCTCCCCCTGACCGAAGCGATGTCTGCGTTAAAACAGATCGCGGCGAGCGAAAAAGCGGATGTATTCAAAACCGGCCTCTGTTTTTACGGCAATTTTCTGGAAAGCGTACGAAAGCACGGGAGAGTCTGGGAGCTCGAATTTATGAGCATGTATTTTATATCCATAAAAAACCCCCTGATTCCGTTGCGGTACACTTCCCTCGGATTGCGGTTGTTCAGTAAAGGAAAACTTTCAGTCAGGCCTCATGCAGCAGGCAGGACGATGTCACTGGAAAAACTTTTCTTAAAGACGAAAGAGGTTGAACAAACGATAAGGTAAACGGCTGTTATTAAGAAGGAGAAACCGTGAAATATCTTTATTATCCCGGTTGTTCACTTGAGGGAACGGCGCTTGAATATAATCTTTCCACGCTGGCCTTTATGAAAGCTGCCGGAGCTGATCTGGAAGAGATAGACAACTGGACCTGCTGCGGCGCCAGCGCTGCTGAATCGGTCAGCCGGCTGCTCTCTTTATCTCTTTCCGCAAGAAATCTTGCTCTTGCAGAGAAGATGAACGGAAGTCGTGAAATTCTGGTTCCCTGCAGCGCCTGTTATCTGAATTTAAAAAAGACGGCTGAAACAGTCCGGACGGAACCTGATATTTTAAATAAACTCAATATAATCCTGGGCGAGGACGATCTTAAATTAACAGGGTTTGTACGGGTAAGGCATCTTCTTGATGTGGTTTCACAGGATATCGGCCCCGGAGTTTTAAAAAATTTGAAAAAAAGGTCTTTTGCCGGTTTTTCGATAGCGCCATACTACGGATGCCAGTGCATAAGGCCGTTTAAAGTGTTTGATGATCCGGAAAAACCAGTTTCAATGGAGCCTTTGATTAAGGCCGCCGATGCCGATGTTCACCAATGGGCGATGGGCGGCAGGTGTTGCGGAGCTTCCAATATGAATACGAAAATGGATATTGGAATAGAGCTTGTAACCGCCATTTTAAAAGGCGCAAAAGGGGCAGATGCAATTGTTACGGTATGCCCCATGTGTCAGATAAATCTTGAGGCATATCAGAAAATAATTTCAAAAAGATGCGGCGAAGACTTGAATATAACTGTTCTCTATCTGCCTCAGTTTTTAGGAATGGCCGCAGGCCTTTCCGGAGAGGATCTACGGCTCGATTTAAATCTTTCCGTTACCGGCGAATTTCGTCGGAAACTCAAGGATAATCTACAAATCAGCTGGTGATCCCGTGATTATTCAGGTATCCTATTCTCCCTGCTGTCAGGAGAAGAACCACTCTTTATAAAATGAACCGGTGTATAATTCTGCCATAAAAGAGGTAACAGATGTTTTACCGTTTCAAATTCCTGCGCCATCGGCTGGTTTACAAACTTGTTTTTACGGTTGAGCTGACCCTTCTTATTTCAATTTCAACCTGGGCGTATTTCAATATCGATTACCAGAAGTCGCGCGTGATGGATAATATTGTTGCCGGGACCGACCGGTTAACGAACACAATCCGGCTGGGAACCCATTACTCCATGATGCTCAATTCGAGGGATGATATAACTCAGATTATAACAAACATCGGAAAGCAAAAGGAAATCGAAAATATTCAGATATTCAATAAAAGCGGTCAGATTAAATATTCAAACATACCGTCGGATTTGAACAAAAGCACAAGTATCGAGGCATGCAATATATGCCACAGAACCGATCCGCCGCTTTCAGATCTTTCGCTGGATGAGCGCACCAGAATATTCAACTCGCCCAAAGGGTACAGGCTGCTTGGGATTATCAGCCCTATATGTAACGAACCGGGTTGTTCGACCGGCTGCCACGTTCATCCGGAGGGGAAAAAGATTCTGGGGGCTCTTGATGTGGTTGTATCACTCGAAGAAACGGACAAGGAAATATTATTGTTTGAAAAAGGAATTATAGGGCTTGCGGTATTTATCTTTTTTTGCACATCCATCCTGATAGTCGTCCTTGTATTAAGATTTGTTAATCGTCCGATACAAAGACTGATCGAAGGAACACATCTGATTGCGAAAGGCGAATATGGCCGAGAGGTGATTATTTCCCAGAAAGATGAAATGGGACAACTTGCTGATGCCATAAATACAATGGGTAAGGAGATCGGGGAGAAGCAAACCGAATTGAACAAACAGAAAGATGAGTACCAGAACCTGTTTGAACTGGTTCCCTGTCTTATAACTATTCAGGATAAGAATTTCAGGCTGATCAGGTATAATCATCAGTTTTCGGATCGCTTCAATCCTGTTCCCGGTGATTATTGTTTTCATGCTTATAAAGGACGGGATTCAAAATGTGAGAGATGCCCGGTTGAAAGGACTTTAATTGACGGTAAGCCCCATTACGGGGAAGAATCAAGAGTCAATGCCGACGGTTCTACAACATACTGGGTTGCCCGCACTTCGCCGGTAAGAAATGAAAAAAATGAAATCGTCGGAGTCATGGAGGTATGTCTTGATATAACACGAAGAAAGCAGCTCGAAGAGAACCTGGAAAAGTCCGAAAAAAAATATTATTCAATATTCAACAACATGCCTAATCCTGTTTTTGTCCTTGATATGGACACTCTGAATATTCTCGACTGCAACGGAAGCGTGACAACGGTCTACGGTTTCGTGAAAGAGGAGATAATCAGCAAATCCTTTATGGATCTCTTCATGGAAGATGAGAAGGAAAAATACGAATTCAAGATGAGAGTATTTTCTGTTTTAAATCAGGTTAAGCATATCAGAAAAGACAGGAAAACCATTTTTGTCAACATAAGGGTATCTCCTTCGGAATATCCCGGCCAGAAAGTTCTTCTCGTAACGATAAGCGATATAACAAAACGCCTTGAAGTCGAACAGCAGCTTATACAGGCCAGTAAAATGGCAACTCTGGGGGAGATGGCGACAGGAGTTGCCCACGAATTAAACCAGCCGCTTTCCGTCATTAAAACTGTAAGCAGCTTTTTCATTCAGAAGATCGGCAAGAATGAAAAAATTGATGAACCGACTCTCAACAATATGCTTGTAAAAGTCGACAGCAACATCGACAGGGCCACGCGCATAATAAATCATCTGAGAGAATTCGCCAGGAAAGCCGAAGTAAGTCTTGTGAAAGTGCATGTCCGCGAGATAATGGAAAAGGCTTTCGAAATTTTCAGTCAGCAGTTAAAGGTGAGAGGAATTGAAGTTTACTGGGATATTGAAAAGGATTTGCCCATGATAATGGCTGATCCGGGAAGGCTTGAGCAGGTTTTTATCAATCTCATGATCAATGCAAGAGATGCCATAGAGGAGAAGTGGAAGCATAATGAGGCTGTAAAGGGTGAAAAGAAAATAACATTAAGCGCGTTTAAGGAAAATAACAGTGTAAAACTTGAAATATGCGACACCGGAATCGGCATACCCAAAACGATTTTGGAAAAAATATTTGAACCATTTTTTACTACCAAGGAAGTTGGAAAAGGCACAGGTTTGGGGTTGTCAATCAGTTACGGGATTGTTAAGGATTGCGGGGGGACTATTCAGGCGGTATCGGAAGAGGGGAACGGGGCCTGTTTTATCATTACTTTCCCGATAAAGGATAATGAAGATGGAAAAGCAGATACTTCTGGTTGATGATGAAGAAGACATCCGTGATGTTCTGAGCGTTTATCTGAAGAGCAACGGATATGAAGTGTATCCAGCGGAAAACGGCGAAGAAGCCCTCAAATCGTTCAGAAAGTATAAACCGCCGGTCGTTCTTTCGGATATCAAGATGCCCGGCATGGACGGGATTGAGCTGCTTAGAAAAATCAAGCTTGAAAGTCCGGATACCGAATTTATCATGATAACAGGTCACGGAGCCATGGATCTCGCAATTGCAAGTTTTCAGGATCAGGCGGCGGATTTTATAACAAAACCGATAAACGTGAACATGCTTGATGTGGCTTTAAAGAAAGTCAGGGAAAAGATCGTCAGCCGCAGGCTGTTAAGGGAATACACCGAAAATCTTGAGAAGCTGGTTCGTGAGAAATCAGAACTCCAAAGTCATCTGTCTTCCCTTGGCCTTATGATCGGATCCGTCTCTCACGGCATAAAAGGGCTGCTTACGGGCCTGGATGGAGGCATGTATCAGGTGGAATCCGGTTTTTCAAAAGAAAATACGCAGCAGATAGAAGAGGGCTGGAAAATTGTCAAGCTGATGGTTGAACGGATAAGGAAAATGGTTCTGGATATTCTCTACTATGCGAAGGAAAGGAATCTTAACTGGGAAAATGTTGATGTCTTAAGTTTTGCCGGGGAAGTGGCCATGGTCGTAGAGCGCAAGATATCTTCCGGAAATATTGAATTTATCAGGGATTTTGACGCTTCGGCCGGGAAATTTGAGATCGACTCAGGATGTATTCATTCGGCTCTGATCAATATCCTTGAAAACGCCGTTGATGCCTGTACCAGGGATAAATCAAAGGAAAGACACCGGATCATTTTTAAGGTGACCCCGGATGAGAAGAATATTAATTTTGAAGTATGCGATAACGGAACCGGGATGGACATGGAAACCCGTGAAAAACTTTTCACTTTGTTTTTTTCAACCAAAGGAACCAGGGGAACGGGATTGGGCCTTTTTATCTCAAACAAGATAATACAGCAGCACGGAGGTTCGATCAAAGTATCATCGTTACCCGATCAGGGGTCAAAATTTACAATAAGTATTCCCAAAACAACACCCGGATGCCTGAAAGATAAATCTGTATCCGAATCCTGATAAAACGGATATATCTCCCCGCTTTTTTGTCGCAATATTTTAATAATATTGACAAACATGCCGATTTTATGAGATTTTATCTCCGCTTTCCATAATGCTGACAATTCCTCAATGAGCGGTTCAGGAGTAGAATTGAAAATGGATAACCTGTTTTTTGAACGCCCTATCCTCAATTCACCTTATAAATACCCGGCGCGATATTGGGAGCTTGACGAGCATGGCCAGCCCACGCAGCGTATTATCGAAAGCCGCCGCCGGGCAGAGTTCATCACGCCGATTTCAAAGCAAGGGTTGAGGCCGAATTCAATAAAATGATCGACGGGATTTTAAAGAGTGAACGGTAACATGAAAAAAGAACAGCTACTTTCCCTCATCTCTTTGGGAGAAGACAGTACCCGCCAGTTCAAGTCCGATGTGACCAACAGCGATTCTCTTGCATCGGAAATGGCTGCTTTTGCCAATTCCGAAGGCGGAACTATCTTTATCGGTGTGGTTGATGACGGTTCGATTCCGGGACTGGGTCAAGCGGATGTGGGTCGGATAAATCAGCTTATCAGCAATGCCGCCAGCCATCTGGTACGCAGCCCTCTTGCAGTGCAAACCAGAAATGTCCGGATTTCACCGGGACGGATCGTCATCGTATTGACCGTACCCAAAGGGATTGACAAACCTTACTTTGATAAAAACGGAGTGATATGGCTGAAATGCGGGGCGGATAAACGCCGGATCAATTCGAAGGAAGAGCTGCGCAGATTGTTTCAGCTTTCCGATCAGTTCCATGCCGATGAACTGCCTACAAAAGCAAAAATAGACAAACTCGACAAGCTCCGTTTTCGCGATTTCCTGCGCGATGTCTATAAGCTTGACTATCCCGACTCTGCTGCTGCCCGACTTCGTCTTTTGCAGAACATGAATCTGGCTACTGATGAAGGAAACCTAAATCTTGCCGGCGTGCTTCTTTTTGCCGAACGCCCTGAGTGGATCAAACCTCAGTTCATCGTAAAGGCAATTCGTTATCCCGGCAATGAAATCCATGTCAGTGATTATCTGGATACAGAGGATTTTTCCGGTCCCCTGCGCAAAGTATTTGACGATTCCCTGGCATTTATCATGCGGAATTTGCATAAGGTGCAGGCCGGGCGTGGAGTTAATGCCCCGGGTATGCCTGAAATTCCCGAATCGGTTTTTGAGGAGCTTCTGGTCAATGCCCTGATACACCGCGACTATCTGGTTAGCGCCTCCATCCGCCTTTTTATTTTCGACAATCGTATTGAAATAATCAGCCCCGGTCATCTGCCCAATAACCTGACGGTAGAAAAAATGCGGGCGGGTATTTCCAATATTCGGAACCCGATCCTGGTTTCATTTGTGGCCAAGGGCCTTCTACCCTATCACGGACTTGGTTCGGGGATTAAGAGGGCTCTGGAAGGATGGGCTGATATCGACTTTACCGATGATCAGGAAAGCTGCCTGTTCACTGCAACGGTTCACCGAAAAGAGCAAGCTGGTTCACCGGAAAGTTCGGGAAAAACGCCGGTAGAAACGCCGGTAGAAACGCCGGTGAAAACGCCGGAGCAAATTCTCAGGCTGCTGAGTGAGAACCCCTCCATGGCTTTGGCTGAGGTGGCAAGGGGAATTGGGAAATCCTTGAGAGCTGTCGAAAGAGCAAGCACAAAATTAGTGAAAGGCGGCCAAATGAAGTATATCGGCTCCAAAAAGGGCGGACACTGGGAGATTATTGAGAAAAAAGAAGTGAAGGAATCATAAATGGCAAAGAAACCAAACAGGCTGACTGTTGAAACCCTCAAGCATGAGAAAGCCACCCGAAAAAACATTCCTACTGCCGAATACCAGTCGGTCATGAAGAAGAAAGGAACAATCTCCTGCCAGATACAGGCGTACTAAAATACATTTTGATTAAGACGGGTTTTTTGTATTTAAATAATCGGGGAATTCAATGGAAAATAACAAACTCAACTGGATAGCCAACTTTATCTGGGGTATTGCCGATGATGTACTCCGCGATCTTTACGTCAGGGGTAAATACAGGGATGTCATCATACCGATGACGGTACTGCGGCGGCTTGACTCTATGCTTGAGCCGAGCAAACAGGCTGTTCTCGATATGAAGGCATCCCTTGACAAGGCCGGCATCGTCCATCAGGATCAGGCCTTGCGTAAAGCAGCCGGGCATGCTTTTTACAATACCTCGAAGTTTACCCTACGCGATCTTAAGGCCCGTGCCAGCCAGCAGCAGCTCAAGGCCGATTTTGAAGCCTATCTTGACGGTTTTTCGCCAAATGTGCAGGACATCCTCGACAATTTTGAGTTTCGCAACCAGATTCCGCGGCTGTCGAAAGCAGACGCGCTTGGAACCCTGATTGAGAAATTACTCTCTCCGGACATCAATCTCAGCCCCTATCCTGTTGCAAACGGCGACGGGTCGATCAAGCATCCAGGTCTCGACAATCATGGAATGGGTACGATATTTGAGGAGCTTGTACGCCGTTTCAATGAGGAAAACAATGAGGAGGCAGGCGAGCACTGGACGCCCCGCGATGCCGTAAAGCTCATGGCAAAGCTCATCTTCCTTCCCATTGCAGATAAGATTAAGTCGGGCACTTATCTTTTATATGACGGCGCATGCGGCACAGGAGGCATGTTGACTGTTGCCGAGGAGACACTGAAAAAACTATCCGAACAGCACAATAAACAGGTTGCAACACATCTCTACGGCCAGGAAATAAATGCCGAAACCTACGCCATATGCAAAGCCGATCTGCTGTTAAAGGGCGAAGGCGATGCGGCAGATAACATCATTGGAGGGCCGGAACACTCCACGCTTTCTAATGATGCATTCCCGTCACGTTCGTTCGATTTCATGCTCAGCAATCCACCCTATGGAAAGAGCTGGAAAAGCGATTTGGAGCGTATGGGCGGTAAAGGCGGTATCAAAGACCCGCGATTTATCATCGAACATGGCGGCGATCCGGAATACTCGCTTATAACAAGGTCGAGTGACGGCCAGATGCTGTTTCTGGCAAACATGCTATCGAAAATGAAGCACGATGCCGAACTCGGCAGCCGGATTGCTGAAGTTCACAACGGGTCTTCACTGTTCACCGGTGATGCAGGACAGGGCGAAAGCAACATAAGGCGATGGATTATTGAGAAAGACTGGCTTGAGGCCATAGTGGCGTTACCGCTGAACATGTTTTACAACACAGGCATTGCAACCTATATCTGGATAATTTCAAACCGTAAACTTGAACATCGCAAGGGAAAGGTGCAGCTCATAGATGCCACCCGATGGTTCAAGCCGCTTCGAAAGAATCTGGGTAAGAAAAACTGCGAATTATCCGATGATGATATCACGCTTATATGTGAAACTTTTCTAAAATTCGAGGATACCGAACAGTCAAAGATCTTTCCAAATGCAGCCTTCGGCTATTGGAAAGTTACAGTTGATAGACCGTTGCGGCTCAAAGGTATCGAACCCGACCGCGCATATACACCCAAGGAGATCAAAAAGCTCAAGGAGTCTGCCGAGCGGGATGAAAGCGCTCCACCTGTAATCCGAAAAATTCATAAAAAAGGAACAAATCCGGACTCAATGCAAGGCATGTTTGAATCTGTAATAGGCGGCAAGCCCTGTGTTGTTGAGTACGAGCCGGATGGTGACTTGAGGGATACCGAGCAGGTTCCATTGCTTGAGGAGGGCGGCATCGAAGCGTTTCTTCAACGCGAAGTTCTGCCCTATGCTCCTGATGCCTGGTACGACCCGGCTAATGCGAAGACCGGCTATGAGATCAGCTTTACCCGCCATTTCTACAAACCTCAACCGATGCGCTCGCTTGAAGAGATCCGTGCAGACATTCTGGCATTGGAAAAGGAAACTGAAGGGCTATTGGAAGATATCATTGGAGTAAGCTGATGAAGAAAAAGTTGAATAGCAAAAAGACGACCACAGCAGTAAAAACTGCTGCTTACATCGTGCAAAGGGAACCCGGAAGCCAGGGTTTTTCACCGCAAAACCTCTGGCGTATGAGGCAGTTTTTCGATACCTATCGAGATGAGCCAAAACTCTCACCACTGGTGAGAGAATTGTCCTGGTCATCCAATATGCATATCCTGACCCGATCAAAGCGATCCGAGGAACGTGAGTTCTATCCGCGCATGGCAACCCGGAACCACTGGTCGGTGCGTGAAAAGGCAAAAAACCATGATCGCTGACCTCAAACCATATCCTGCGATGAAAGACTCTGGCGTGCCATGGCTGGGAGACGTGCCGGAGCATTGGGAAATAAGAAAGCTCCGGCAAATGCTAAATCAGAATACACGACGGAATCGACCAGATCTCCCTTTACTATCCGTTGTCCGCGAAAAAGGTGTAATTAAGAGGGACATAACCAGCAAAGAGGAAAACTATAATTACATTCCCGATGACTTGAGTAATTACAAGGTGGTTCACGCTGGACAGTTTGCCATGAACAAAATGAAAGCATGGCAAGGTTCATATGGGGTTTCGCGGTATGATGGTATCGTTAGCCCAGCATATTTCGTTTTCGACTTGAGAAGTGTCGGGGGAGAGTTCTTCCATATAGCAATTCGATCGGGAATGTATGTCCCCTTTTTCACACAATCATCAGATGGTGTGAGAATCGGGCAATGGGATTTGGCACAATCTCGAATGAAGGAAATCCCTTTCTTCATTCCATCTCTTCCTGAACAAGTTGCCATAGTACGCTATGTTGACAACATTGATCAAAGGATTCGGCGATACATCCGCGCCAAACAGAAGCTGATCAAGCTGCTGGAGGAACAGAAGCAGGCCATCATACACCGTGCCGTTACCCGCGGCCTCGATCCCAATGTCCGCCTCAAGCCCTCGGGTGTGGAGTGGCTTGGCGATGTGCCGGAGCATTGGGAGGTGCTACGTGTGAAGCAATGTGCTCAAACGATTTCAAAAGGCACAACTCCTTCGACTGAAGGGCGAGAATTATTAGACTCTGGACCGGTGAGATTCTTGAAGGCTGAAAACGTCGTTGACGGACAGATCATTGATAAACCGCTTTGCTTCATCGATGAAGAGACGAACAAAGTCCTTAGACGCTCTCAACTGAAGGAAGGTGATGTACTCTTCGTGATTGCAGGCGCAACTTTGGGTAAAATAACGGTTATTCAGCAAACCTCTCTCCCTGCAAATACAAACCAAGCTGTTGCTTTCGTTCGACCAAATCAAAGAGTGCTTCCGGCATATCTTGCCCTCTGGTTACAGTCTCCCCGCATAAAGGAGATGGTCTGGTTAAATGCAGTGCAGTCCGCACAACCCAATCTCTCTATGGCTGATCTTGGGGCTTTTTCTTTTGCAGTCCCTTCAACTGCCGAACAAGAGCAAGTACTGTCTTGGTTAAATGATAAGCTACAGAAAATAAAGAAAGCGATTGAGCAAGCTACACATGAAATCTCTCTCCTCCGCGAATACCGCACTCGCCTGATTGCCGACGTGGTCACCGGCAAGCTGGATGTGCGTGAAGTTGCAGCACGACTTCCTGATGAACCCGGAGAGTTGGAACCGATTGACGAGCCAGTTGAGTTGAACGGCGTCGAGGAGGATGCGGATGACAACGGAACGGACAATTCCGTCAAGGAGATTGCCGATGCCGAATAAAACCAACACTACGGCGCAATCCGGAAGCCCAACGGGCGAGATTGTTCTTTACTCCGCTCCCGACGGCACGGTTGAACTGGATGTCCGGATAGAACAGGAAACTATCTGGCTGACGCAAAAACAGATGTCAGAATTATTTGATACAGAGCGGAGTGTCATCACCAAGCACCTGCGAAATATTTTCAATACCTTTGAATTATTGAAGAATTCAGTTAGTGCAAATTTTGCACATACTGCGGCGGACGGAAAAACATATCGGACTGACTTTTACAATCTTGACGCCATTATTTCTGTGGGTTATCGGGTCAACTCAAAGCGGGGCACGCAATTTCGTATCTGGGCGACTCGTGTACTAAAGGACCATATTCTCAAGGGATACACGGTCAACGAAAGGCGCTTACGCGACCTTAACCAGGCGATACGCCTGATTGCAGGCGTAGTCGACCGACCGGATCTTACAGGCGATGAAGCCAAGGCTCTGTTGCGGGTGGTAGGCGAGTATAGTTTCGCCCTTGATCTTCTTGATGATTACGACTATCAGCGCGTGAGCGTTCCTCCGGCGGGTGTAAAGATGGTCCATCCTCTCACCTACACGGAGGCCTTACGTATCATAGAACAATTGCGGGAGCGATTCGGCGGCTCATCTCTTTTCGGACGGCAAAATAACGGAGGCCTTAAAGCCGCACTTGGAGCTGTCATGCAAACCTTCGATGAGCGCGACCTCTATCCGAGCCTTGAGGAAAAGGCCGCGCATCTGCTCTACTTTCTGATCAAGAACCATCCCTTTGTCGATGGCAACAAGCGTATCGGCGCTGCTTTATTTCTCTGGTTTCTGGAAAGAAATGCTGGTCTCCGTGATAGAAAGGGCGAGCGGCGAATTTCCGATGCCGCCCTCGTGGCTCTAACCCTGCTCATGGCCGAGAGCAAACCGGAGGAGAAAGAAATCATCGTCCGCATTGTGACTCACCTGTTGTGTGAAAGAGAAGGAGAAAACCCGACATGACCACCGACACGAGTGAAAAAGGGCTGGAACGCCTTATCTGCATCGCACTGACCGGTTCGCCCTGTGATCCGGGTTCCAAACCGACTGAGTCAGTACATGAACGGCCGGCTGCTTATGGGGCCGGGTGGATCGGCGGAGACTCCAAAGATTATGACCGTGAGTATTGTGTCGACCTCAACCAACTCGGAACTTTCCTGCGTACTACACAACCTGAAACTGCAAAAGCCATAAATATTGATGAAGATAGCTCTATACGGCGAACATTTCTTGCACGGCTGCAGGGTGAGATTACCAAACGGGGAACGATTGATGTATTACGTCATGGCGTGAAACACGGGCCGCATAACATAGACCTCTTTTACGGAACACCCTCAAAAAATAATCCGGCGGCTGTTGAGCGATATAAGAAAAACCGCTTCAGCGTTACCCGCCAGCTCCGTTACAGCCGGGACGAAACGCAGCTCTCCCTCGATTTGGGTTTGTTCATCAACGGCCTGCCTGTAGCAACCTTCGAGCTTAAAAACAGCCTTACCAAACAGACAGTAGAAGATGCCATCCAGCAGTATAAAAGGGACCGGGATCCAAGGGAAAGGCTCTTTGAGTTCGGACGCTGTGTTGTGCACTTTGCCGTAGACGATCATGAGGTCAGGATGTGTACTCAACTCAAGGGCAAATCCTCCTGGTTCCTGCCGTTCAATCAGGGATGGAATTACGGCGCAGGCAATCCACCCAACCCTAACGGACTCAAGACCGACTATCTCTGGAAGCGTATTCTCACACGCACAGGATTTACGGATATCCTTGAAAACTATGCACAGGTGGTTGAAACTAAAGAGGAAAAAACCGGTCGAAAGAAAACCGTACAGATTTTTCCAAGATATCATCAGCTTGATGTGGTTCGAAAACTCCTGTCTGATGTTGCCGAAAAAGGCGCGGGGCGTCGCTATCTGATCCAGCACTCGGCGGGGAGCGGAAAGTCCAATTCTATTGCCTGGCTTGCCCATCAACTTATCGGCCTTTGCCGGGATGAATCGCCGGTGTTCGATTCTATTATCGTGGTTACTGACCGCCGCATTCTTGACCAGCAGCTCCGGGCAACTATCAAGCAGTTTGCCCAGGTGGGTGCGACTGTGGGCGCGGTAAAAGAAGGCGATGCCTCGAAAACGAAACAACTTGTTGATTATCTTGAGCAAGGCAAAAAGATTATAATAGTGACCGTACAGACATTTCCTGCCGCACTTGATCGAATCGGAACAGAACACAGGGGAAAAAAGTTTGCGATCATTATCGATGAGGCGCATTCAAGTCAGGGCGGTAAGACATCAGCGGCCATGAGCACCGCTCTTTCAACATCAGGGGTCGAAGAAGAGGAAGAGACCTTTGAGGATAAAATTAACCGGATCATGGAAGCCCGGAAACTTCTGCCCAATGCGAGCTATTTTGCCTTCACTGCAACCCCAAAGAACAAGACGCTTGAAATCTTTGGAGAGCCCTACGATGAGGGAGGGAAAACAAGGCACCGTCCCTTCCACAGCTATACGATGAAACAGGCGATCCAGGAGGGATTCATCCTGGACGTGCTCCGTTACTACACGCCGGTCGAGAGCTACTACAAACTGATCAAAAAAATTGAAGGCGATCCGGAGTTTGATACCAAGAGGGCGCGAAAAAAACTGCGCCGCTATGTCGAAAGCCACGACCACGCCATTCAGCTCAAGGCCGAAATTATGGTTGACCACTTCCATGAACAGGTGGTTGCACTGAACAAAATCGGCGGTCAGGCACGGGCTATGGTTGTGACAAACGGCATTGAACGCGCTGTTCAATACTATAATGCGATCTGCAAATACATGGCCGAACGCAAGAGTCCATATAAGGCTATCGTGGCCTTCTCAGGCGAACATGTGTATGGCGGTATTAAGGTTACGGAGGCTTCACTCAATAACTTTCCATCGAACAAGATCGCCGACAAGATCGTCGAAGACCCTTATCGCTTTCTGATTTGTGCCGATAAATTTCAGACCGGCTACGACGAGCCTCTGTTGCATACCATGTACGTGGACAAAATGCTCTCCGGAATCAAGGCGGTTCAGACATTATCGCGTCTTAACAGGGCGCATCCGCTCAAGCATGACGTCTTTGTACTTGATTTTATGAACGATATCGATACGATTCGGGAGGCTTTTGCCGATTACTACCGTACCACTATCCTTTCAGAGGAGACCGATCCGAACAAACTGCACGATCTTAAAGCACGGCTTGATAATTACCAGGTTTATGAAACTACTCGTATTGATCAGTTCGTCGAATTGTATCTCGGAGGAGCTGACCGTGATAAACTTGATCCGATCCTGGACGGTTGTGTGGCAATCTATAAGGAGCAACTCGATGAAGACGGGCAGGTCGATTTCAAAGGTAAGGCCAAGGCATTCGTGCGTACCTATGGATTTCTGGCATCAATCCTGCCATATACCAGCGCTGAGTGGGAAAAGCTGTCGATCTTCTTGAATTTCCTTATCCCCAAACTTCCGGCGCCCATAGAAGAGGATCTATCGAAGGGAATCCTTGAAGCGATTGACATGGACAGCTATCGCGTAGAAAAGAAAGCGGCTATAAAAATTCAACTTCCGGACGAGGATGCCGAAATCGGTCCGATCCCAACAGAGGGCGGTGGTCACAAACCCGAACCGGAGTTGGATCGACTCTCTAATATTCTTAAGACATTCAACGACCAGTTCGGAAACATTCCGTGGACTGATGCAGACCGGGTGCACAAGCTCATAACGGTGGAAATTCCCGCGCGGGTGGCTGTTGATACGGCATATCAGAATGCAAGGAAGAACTCGGACAAACAAAATGCCCGCATTGAGCACGACAAAGCGTTAATGCGGGTTATGACGGCCGTACTCAAGGACGATACGGAACTCTTCAAGCAGTTTATTGACAACGAGTCATTCAAGCGATGGATGACCGACACTGTGTTCGGACTGACATACGATCAGCCGGAGGGTAGTATTGGAAGTAGCGGGCTGTCCATAAATAAGTAAATATCTTTCATTTCGGATGTATTTATATGACTCTGTTTTGGACAGCCGGGAAGACGAAATTAAAAAGGTCGGCATATGGCTTTCAAAGCGCAGGAAAGAGGGTGTTATCCCCCACGAGATGGGCGTTTTCGTCCGTTCCGCAGCCGAGCTGGAATGGGCGCATGCAGCGGTTGAGCATGCCGGGCTCCCGTTTACAGTTCTTGATGAGAATGTTGAGACAAAGAACGGCTATGTTTCCATCAGCACCATGCATCTTGCCAAAGGTCTGGAGTTCCGTGCTGTTGTTGTATTGGCCTGTGATGATGAAGTTATTCCCATGCAGGAGAGGATCGAAACGGCGGCGGAAGATACGGATCTGGAAGAAGTTTACAATACGGAACGTCACCTTCTTTATGTTGCATGCACCCGTGCCAGGGATCATCTGCTCGTAACGGGCGTTAATCCGGCATCCGAATTCCTTGATGATCTGCAGATGTAAATTTTTGAACTTTTGAATTATCGAATGAGTTTTTTCTGCGGTTTGTAAAATATGCCGCCAATTTCAATTTCGAATAAATCCCCACCGAGAAGATGAAGGACCGCCTTGCCGCCTTCACTTCCGGCAAGAACAGGATGGCTGCTCCTTAAGTCTTTAAAATCCGAATACTCCAGAAAATTCTTTAGTCCTTCAATTTTTTCTTCCAGTTCGGGCCGTTTTGATTCAGGAGCCTTGAAATATTGCCCAAGGCTTTCTTCATATATGCGCTTTGCCTCGGTTTCAATGCAGTGCTTCGATATGTCAAGGTGTATTTTCATATTTGACCGCCGGTTCACCGCGCGTTATATGCTTTTTTCCACTGCGTCCGGCGCATTTCCAGAAGGTTTGAGAGAGCCAGATACAGCGCTCCCACTGCCAGTTCCGCGCAATGAAAATGACTGCCGGGAAGGGTTTCGAGATATTCGGCAACCGCCTCCGGGGTGATTTCCCATGCCTTGTCAATCGTTTTGTTTTCAATCATGAAGACAATAGTATTGGCGCATGCAGCGGTGTTAATGCATCCGTTTATTTGGTAAGAGGCACTTTCTATGATGTTGCCGCTTGCCATGAGAAAAATTTCAACTGTATCTCCGCAATCGCCGGTTTTTTTACCATACCCGTCCGGGTGCCTGATAATCTCCTGCTTATCGGTCCGTAAAGCCATTTCAAGGTATTTGAGAGAATGGCTTTGCCAGAAATCCGATTTTTCTTCATCCATTTTAAATCTCCGCTGCAAATAATATTGATGAACTTTTTGCTTGTCCTCAATATTATATCTGTATTTTCAAAATTAGAGACACTCTTTATAAATGGTATATTGCTCCTGCATAACCCGGGACAACCCGCTCACCCAAAGCATCCTGCAGAATCCTGGTGGCTGTATCGCCCGTGCAGTGACAGGGAACCATCATGCGTGGGGATAATGCATGAAGTGCGTTAACGGTAAGTTCAATGCGCTTTCCGGTTGCGTTAAGGAGATGAAAGCCTCCGATGACCGCACGAATACTCTTTTCTCCTGTCAGGCGGCGGACATGATTCAGCGTGTTCACAAGCCCTGCGTGACAACAGCCTGCGCAGACGACCAACCCGCTGCGGGTTCGGATCCAGAGTGCCAGGTCATCTTCTATCGGGTCTGCGCTTTTACCTTCAGGATCGAGATAAAACGGCCCTCCGGTATCTTCGAAGCTCGCATCACGGGGTATTGGGCCGGTGATTCCGATATTTTCTGAAAGAGACAAGGGCTGTGTTATCCAGTGAATGCGTTGCGCCGGCAACCGGTCGAGAATTGTCATTGATTTTTCAGGCATTTGAATCGGCCTTGGCAATCCGTCACGGATGCTGTAGCGGGGATGCATTATTCCCGGATGAGCGTAGACCCCGGTCTTACTGTTCTGCTGCATAACCGATGGTATTCCGCCTGTGTGGTCGAAGTGTCCATGACTAAGCACAAGCATGTCGGCCTGGTTCAGATTTATGCCGAGCGCCCTTGCATTCAGCGGCAAGGCGCCTCCCTGTCCCGTATCGAAAAGAATGCATACGCCTTCTGTCTCTATCCAGAAGGAAAGACCGTGTTCTGCCATCAGCCCGGAGGCAGCCTTGTTATCCACCAGGATCGTTATTTTAACTTGATTTCCGTTCATTCCAGCCACATAATTTTCAATGCTTTCCGCAGCAGCTCCCGGGGCCGGCGCATCCGGCATGTCCGGGCGAAGAACCGCAGCAGGTTGTATCTTTAGGCCCGGGGTAGTGTGAAGACTGCTGTCCCGTGTATTGAGAATGGGCAGAAAGCAGTTTTTTAAGGTTCCTGCTGCCGCAATATTTACACGAAGGAACATCTCCGGCATTGACAAGCAAAATCTCTGATGGTTTACCACAGTCCTGACATAAATAATCGAACAGCGGCATAAGTTACTCCTTTTTTTATCGAAAATGTTAATTGGTTTCCATCCGGAAATGGCCCTTTCGGGCGATCTCTGTGTCAATCTGCAGGATTTCTTGTGCGACATACTATGCGTATGTCTCCGCGCAATCCCTTGATTTCCTTGAGCTTGCCCAAAATTGCCTATTTCCGGATTGGAAACTAATTGGCCTTCTGTGCAAAAATCTGGTCCGGCTTGTAGGGATGCGCCCCTTCAATGACCTCAATTCCGGCTTTTGCCCTGATCTTTTTGATCAATGTTTCCTTGTAGGGGCAGTGATCAGTGATGCAGGGGCCTATGTGGATTTTTGTAACGGTTTCTCCCAGTGGTTTATTCCAGAGGTTAACCTGTGCCAGACGTGTGACAACAGTTGCCCCCGGGCAATCGCCACAGTTTAACAGTCCCATTATCTGCGCATCCTGATCTTTGTACCGTGCGAATTCTCCCTCTCTTCGATTGAATCCTACCATACATCTCGAACATCCTATGCAGACATCATCCATTGCTCTCTTACAACCCACAATCAATATTTTTTCCATTATTTTCTGCCTTTCCGCGGCCATCTCCCGGTCTGATTTGTGTAAGATGGTCAAGATTTTATGCAAAATATAAAAAATTATAAAAAACAATTACTGTGCTGCCATATCCTAATCCTATATATAGGGCCGCATTTCAGCGATTGTCAACAAATCACTGAGACGATCAATTATTGTGATTCAGCAAAAAAATTTAAAAATAACCAAAAAACTCATTAAGAGAGAATATCTCAACTTTTATGATAAATTGAAGCTCCCCGCCGCAGAGCGGTCGGGGAATGCGCTCGCGCTTCGGTTCAATATTAACGAAAGCAATATTCTATAAAAGCATATTTCGGCAATATTGTTGACAAATTAGAAGGTTATGATATTTCTTATCAAAGTAGTTCCTGTAATATTATGATATCCCCGTGGTGATCATAAAATGAGGTTTTTGAGAATGAAGAAGGCAATGAGTTGTTTCCTGGGATTACTTTTCATGATTCTTTCCTTGTGCGATTCTTCAGCCGCTGAAAAAAAGAACAAACCCGAAATAAATACTATAGACAATTTCATAGCCATCTTTGACTTTGAAGTTACCACCGGAGACCAGGGCATTGCCCGTCCTCTTGCCGATAGTGTAATTCACGAGTTATCTCAGTCCGACAAGTATGAAGTCATAGACCGCGGCAATATGAACAAGATACTCAGTGAGCAGAAATTCCAGCTGTCAGGCTGCGTGGACATTAGACTCTGGTGATGGCAGAGGGCTCTTGGTTGGCCGTGACAACTCCATCTACAAGCGGGGTTTTGCTGTGCGTTCCCGAAAATAATATTGATTTATGGAGGTGTCGGATATGTATTTTAAAGGAATAAGATTTATCTTGTCGATAACACTGGTTTTATGTGCTCTTCTTTTTATGGCAGAACCTTCTTTTGCATTGTCTGCAAACGACGCAGCTCCGCCGATAGCCCTTCGGGACAGCAGCGGAATATATTTCTACTTAAGCGATTACACCGGCTCTTCCCCAAAGAAGCCCGTAAAAGGCATAATTGTAAATTTTTCGCCTCAACCTGTGATCCGTGCAGAAAGGAACTTCCCGAGTTAAACTCAATAGTTGATGAGTTAAAACTGAAGAATATAAAGACTGTTATCATAGGCTACAAAGAAGGATTTGATGCGTTCATGGGCATGCTTGAAGATCTGAAAGTGAATAAACCCTTAATCCTAAGCGACCCATATGGAAAGGCCGGCAAGGAATATGGCGTTTACGGTTTGCCCATGACCGTATTCATAGGAGCTGACGGCAAAGTTTAAGATATTGTCAGAGGTGAACTGACGGGAAAGGCCATGAAGGAAAAGGCGGCAAAGTTTTTCAAATGAGGCTTTGAGCCCTTTGCATAACACCCCCTTTTGCCCGATTTCTGCGTCAGGCTCAAATTTAGGCACGAAGTGAAGCTTTCGCGCTATCCTCGAAATACTTTAATGTATTCCTGCGGTTTAAATTTTCGCCTTCCTTAAACTTGGACTTGGACAAAATTGGATGCTCTTCAAAGGTCTCATAAGGAACAAAATATAGTCTATGATTTTTAAAAAATATTGACAAGTATGATTTCTATAGATATGGAAAATATTTCGTTATGTGTATTACCAGCCGGTTTCAGTCCTTCTCGGTTGAATAAATTGCAATATAAACAGATTATTGCATAACTATAACGTATGTCATGCTGGGTATTGTCCGCCCGGTTTAAAGATAATTTTTACTAGGAGATTTAAACAATGTCTAATAACACCGTAGGATCTGTACTGGTTGTCGGCGGTGGAATTGCCGGAATGCAGTCCGCCCTGGATCTGGCCAATTCCGGTTATTATGTGTACCTGCTTGAAAAATCCCCATCCATTGGCGGGGTCATGTCCCAGCTGGACAAGACATTCCCGACCAATGACTGCGCCATGTGAATTATCTCACCTGTACTGGTCGAGGTCGGCCGGCATCTGAACATTGAATTAATAACTTACGCGGATCTGGAATCGGTTGAGGGAAGACCCGGTAATTTCAAGGTCAAAGTCCGCAAACGCGCCCGCAGCATCAAAATGGATCTCTGCACCGGTTGCGGGGCTTGTGTGGAAAATTGCCCGGTTACTCAGCAAACGGTTTTTCTTTCACAATAGATGTGCAACCGAATGAATTCCTGTGAGGTCTGCACCTGGAATAACACCGCGCATTTTTTGGAGATATGATAACAATGAATTCGTCAGTATTCGAATCGTCCCTGGAACTGGATTACAGAGAACTGGACAGGATCATTGAGGAGGATTATCAGAACAACAAGGAAAACCTGATCATGATTCTTCAGGCTATCCAGAAGACTTATAACTATCTTCCCAAACCCGCCCTTTCCTATCTTGCAGTTAAAATCGGCGTTCCAGTCAGCCAGATTTATGGTGTCGCAACATTTTACAGCACATTCAGTCTTACACCCAGAGGACGAAACATAGTTTCGATCTGTCTGGGAACTGCCTGTCACGTCAGAGGCGGCGACAGAATTCATGAAACCCTTTTGAATCAGTTGCAGGTTCGTGACGGTCAAACCACATCCGATAACCGCTTCACTCTTGAATCGGTTCGATGTATCGGATGCTGCAGCCTGGGGCCGGTCATTAAGGTTAATGAAGACATGCATGCCCGACTGAAACCGGATGAAGTTCAGTCCATACTGAGCCGCTACGAATAATTTTCAATATGAGGCATTTTAACATGAAGATCACATCTATAAC
>RPRI01000075.1 GCA_003818505.1 Desulfobacteraceae bacterium
ATTTTTAAATCACTTTGCTAAATCACAAGAAGGTTTGGGCTGACGCCCTCAAAGGCTTGTGATTTTTAACGCTTAAGTTCTTTAAAAATCTGTTTCCCAAAAATCTCAAATCCGTTCGCATATTACTTCCAACTGGTTCATTATAATCGTTGAGTCCGTTGGAAGTCATATTTTTACTAAACTATTGATGAGAAACGCATGAGGAAGGGCATATTATGGAAAATACTATAAATGATGTGTTCAGAAATCGTGTTGCCCGTTACGGGGAAAGAATTGCTGTTGAGAAAAAACGAAACGGTTTCTGGGAAAGTGTTTCCTGGAATGAATACTATGACAGAGCGCGCTTTGCAGGTCTCGGTTTTTATTCGCTGGGAGTCGTAAAGAAAGACAGGATATCCCTTCTTTCGGAGAACCGCCTCGAATGGCTTTATACTGATATCGGCACACTCGGCATCGGGGCTGTCGTTGTTCCTGTTTACACCACGCTTACTGCGGACGAGACGGCCTATATAGTTGATAATTCAGCCTCCAAAATTCTTGTTGTCGAAAACGGCTTTCAGCTTGAGAAAGCGCTTGAAGCAAAAAAGAAATGTCCTTTTCTTGAAAAAATCGTGGTAATGAATGAAGAGGATATCAGAGAAAGATACCCTTATATAATGAGCTTCAGGGAGCTTCTCGAAACAGGTGAGAAAGTTCACAGTAAAGACAGCTTCCTTTTTGAAAAGCTTGCAGGAGATGTGACACCCGACGACCTCGCGACTATCGTCTACACTTCGGGAACTACCGGCCTCCCCAAGGGCGCGATGATAACTCATAAAAACATCATGGCCGTTATTCGTTCACTCGACCGAATAAAACCCGGTTTCGCGGATGAAAATGACAATACGGTTCCTTTCCTGCCCTTAAGCCATGTTTTTGAAAGGGCTGCCGGCCATTATTACGGGATGTATGTCGGCATTACCGCATCTTATGCTGAAAGCATCGACACACTCCTGCAGGATTTCAAGGAGAAAAGGCCGACCATGATACTCGCGGTCCCGAGGGTTTGTGAAAAAGTATACCAGAATATTATCGCAAAAGTTCAGGAGCAGCCTGCGTGGAAACAGAAAGTTTTTTACTGGGGGCACGGAATAGGCATGCAGATCAGCGAGCTGAGGGAGAAAAAAGCGCCTGTTCCGGCCTTTATGAAAATAAAATACAAAATAGCCTATTTCATGATTTTTAAAAATCTTCAGGAGGCGCTAGGCGGGCGTGTCCGGTGGATGACCGCCTCCGGGGCTCCGACAGCGCGTGAAATAATTCTTTTTTTCAATGCCGCCGGGATAACGGTGGTTGAAGGCTACGGAATGACCGAGTGCTTTGCCCCGGCAACGATGAGCAATCTTGCGGATTATAAAATAGGAACTGTCGGAAGACCGCTTCCCGGCATTAACATTAAAATATCGGAAGACGGGGAGATACTGATAAAAGGCGACAATGTTTTTTCCGGATACTGGAAGATGGAGGATGAAACTAAAAATTCATTTACAGAAGACGGGTATCTCAAAAGCGGTGATATCGGCATGTTTGACAAAGACGGATTTTTAACCATAACGGACAGAAAGAAAAACCTTATTATCACTTCCGGAGGAAAGAACATAGCCCCGCAGAAAATTGAAAACCTGTTCATGAGTGATCCCCTGTTTTCTCATTTCGTCCTTATCGGGGAGAGAAGAAAGTTTCTTAGCGCTCTTGTAACGATCAATACCGAGCAGGCTCAGAGAATTGCTCATGAGAAGAGGATTCCCTTTACGAAACCGGAAGAGATTTTTGAAAACCAGGTTTTTCTGGCCGAAGTTGAAAAACATGTCGCCGAAAAGAACAAACATCTTGCAAAATTTGAGACAATTAAAAAGTTTAAAATAATTAAAAGTGAGTTTACGCAGGAAACGGGAGAGCTTACTCCTTCGCTGAAGCTGAAAAGAAAAGTGGTTTTTGACAAATACAGGGATCTTATCGATTCCATCTATGAATGATGCGGATATTGATCTTGATTATATATTATGCAATAGTTTAGAAGGCTTTAAAAAATGGAGAGTAACCATATGACTGATATTTTTGCGGATGTTGAACCGATGGTGTTCAAGAGCAGAATTAATGTTCCGTACGCCTGGTGGACAGGAGAAACGGCAGGCGCCTTCCTGGCCTCGCTAAGAGATGAAAAAAAAATCATGGGACGACGCTGTTTAAAATGCAACAAAACCTATGTCCCGCCGAGGAAAGTCTGTCCTGTCTGTTTCGAAGACTGCATGGAATGGGTTGAGGTCTCCCCGGAGGGGTGCCTCGAATCTTTCACGATAGTCAGAAGGCAGCTTGCATCGCTTTCCCGTAAAGTCCCGGTTGTTTTGGGACTGGTAAGGCTTGACGGAGCCGATACATCTGTTCTCCACTATGTGGAAGCTCCCGATCATCATAATATAAAAATCGGGATGAGGCTTAAGGCGAAATTTTGCGAAGAACGAAAAGGGACGATTCATGATATAGCCTGTTTCGTTCCGGCATAAATGAGGGGATTGAATATGGACAGAGCGGCTGTTATAGGCATTGGAATTACCAGGATCGAGGCAAACAAGGTAAAAGAGACATTTGCCGACATGGTATGGGAAGCGGTCAACAAGGCTCTTTCCGATGCAAAAATGACGATAGAGGATATCGATAATGTAGTCACAACCTCGAATGATTTCTGGGACGGAAGAACAATATCCTGCATGGCCGTCGGGGATGCGAGCGGAGCGCGCCGCAAGAATGTTTCCTGCGTTGAAGGGGACGGAACATTCGGCGCATTTTACGGGCTTTCCAGGGTGCTTTCAGGATCGTATGGAACAACTCTTGTAACCGCCCACAGCAAGGGTTCCGAAAGCATATCGAGCCTTATTACAAATGCGGCTTTTGATCCCATATATGAAAGGGCGCTCGGGATGGACATGGTTTCAGCATGCGCATTGCAAGCAAGGGCGTACATGCACCGCACCGGTACAACGCCGGCGCAGATGGCGATGGTATCCGTCAAAAATCACGGTAATGCAAAACATAACCCTCTTTCACAGCTTCCCATGGATATAACTGTTCAGGATGTTCTTGAATCGGAAATGATATCGGACCCTCTTCATAAGCTCGATTGTTCGCCGGTATCAGACGGCTGCTGCGCGGTAATTATCGCAAACGGGAAAAGGGCGACACAATACGGCGGTATTCCGGTATGGATAAAGGGTGTAGCCTTCTGCGCGGATTCGTATTTTATAGGAGACCGCGAGATATCAAAGGCTGTCGCGCTCACAAAGGCGGCAAAAAATGCCTTTTCGATGGCCGGAATTGCAGATCCGGTTTCCGAAATCGATGTTGCTGAAGTCTATGATGCCTTCACATACCAGGAACTGATGTGGCTTGAGGCCATGGGGCTTTGCGAAGACGGGAAGGCGGGTATTAATCTTGAGAAAGGGCATTACAATATAAAAGGAAGGCTTCCGGTTAATCCATCCGGAGGCTTGCTGAGCGGTCACCCCGTAATAGCCGGAGGACTTATCCGCATAGCTGAAATTGTGAAGCAGTTAAGAAGTGATGCCGGCGGATACCAGGTTGCAGGCGCAAGAAAAGGGATTGCACACGGCGTAAATGGCCTGTGCGGGCAGTCACATTGTGTTTGGGTGCTGACGGCTGCGTAAAAAGTTATTCTGCAGTGTTGCGGCAACATGTTTTTAACGAATACGTTGGAAGTCTAAATATGCTCACTTAATGAGCTTTTTGGGGATTTTTAAATCACTTCGCTAAATCGCAAGAACTCGGGCTAACGCCCTCAAACAGCTTGCGATTTTTAACGCTCAGTCCTTTAAAAATCTATTTCCCAAAAAGCTCAAATCCGTTCGCATATGACTTCCAACTTATTCATCAGAATTGACGAGTTCGTTGGAAGTAATTCTTGGGACTTAGTTGAGTTTCCAGGTAAGGAGATAAATATATGCCTAAAAAAAGAGTTGCGATAGTCGGAACCGGCCAGACATACCATAAGAGCCACCGACCCGATGTAAACGGCCAGGAGCTTATCAATGAAGCGGTACAGAGAGCATTAAAAGACGCGGATCTGACTATAAAGGATATAGATGCCGTTGTAATAGGCAACATGGACCATTTCGAGGGTATCAACTATGTCGACTGCTGGAGCGTTGATGGTTCCGGCGGGACCATGAAGCCTGTAATAAAACTGACAACAGGAGGGACTACGGGAAGCACCCTTGCGATTGGCGGTTATCACTTTGTTGCATCAGGATTATTTGAAAGGGTGCTTATTATCGGCTGGGAGAAGAATTCGGAATCGGACACAACCGGCGCGATAACAACGGCATTTGATCCTGTGTGGGACAGGCTTGTTTTTGCAGGGGCGATATCCGGCCTTGCCGCCGAAGCGCAGGCGTATATGGCAAAATACGGGGCGACCGAGAAAGATGCGGCAAGGGTCTCCGTGAGGGACAGAAAACATGCCTGCAACAATCCGCATGCCCAGTTAAGGAGAGAGGTTACAATAGAGGATGTTCTTGCCTCTCCCATGCTTGCCGATCCGATACATCTTCTGGATGTCTGCCCGAGAACAGACGGCGCCTGCGCGGTAATAATGGCAAGCGAAGACTGCGCTGAGAAAATAACCGCTACTCCGGACTGGATATGGGCTACTGCCAACAGGCATAAGTACACTTACCTGGGAGACGTTAACTGGGGAGAACTCGACAGTATCGCCGAAGCGTCGGGAGAAATATATAAAAAGGCGGGGATCCGTGAGCCGGGAAAGGAGATAGACGTCATAGAGCTTTACCAGCCCTATTCCTTTGCGGGCATAATCTGGATCGAGGATCTCGGATTGGTAGAAAGGGGAAAAGGAGCCGAATATATATGGAGCGGGGCGACGGACATGGGAGGGGAGCTTCCGGTCAATCCTTCGGGTGGTGTTATTGCATGCAATCCGATAGGCGCAACCGGGCTTATCAGGTGCGCCGAAGCAGCTCTCCAGGTGATGGGAAAAGCTGAAGCGAGACAGGTGCCCGATGTCAATTTTGCTTTAAGCACCGGTTTCGGCGGATGCATGTGGACGGATGTTCTTCTGCATGGAAAGAAGAAACCCGATTAACGGGGTTAGGAGATATTATGCCGGTAAAAGAAAACCTTATAATAGAATCAACAGGACACGGTCAGCCCTTCGATTACGCTGTCGGGCTTTACGGAAGCAGGTTTTTCAGTGAACTGCGCGATAAAAGAAGGCTTTTGGGAGTAAAATGCCACAAATGCGGCAAAGTTTATGTGCCTCCCCGACGTGTCTGCGGAGATTGCTTTGTTGAAATGACCGAATTCACTGAAGTCGGGCCGAAGGGAGTCATCGGTACATTTACGATTCTACGTTACGCTTTTATTGATCCTGAAACCGGGGAACAGAAGCCTGTTCCGTACGGCTACGGTTTTATACGTCTTGACGGCGCCGGTACCCTTTTTCAGCACTATATAAGCATTGAGGATGAATCAAAAATAAAGATAGGCGCAAGGGTTGAGCCGGTTTTTTCAGAAGAAAGAAAGGGGAATGTGAAGGATATTCTATATTTCAGGGTGATTGAAGGTGAATAGTGAGTAATTATTCAGGAGCCAGAATGAAAAGGATGCCCGCTAAAGATTTTCAAGACTTAATCGTATTGCAAAAGGCTCTCTGGAAGAATGTCGATACTATTTGATTGTGGCGAAAGACCTTGGTTATGGTTATACTTCTCAGTTAACGCCCTAACTTGAAGAGGTGAGTAAGTTGCTGGAGGCGCATACCTCTTCTATGCTGAATTCTGTCTCCTGACTTCTGACTCCTGAATAGTTACAATAGTGAATGGTAGAAATATATGGCAAAACCGGTGTTTATTAATCCTGTCAAACGGATGGTGAAACAGAAAGGATCTTTAAGCGCCCTTCTTGTCACCGGAAGCGATAAGGTTGAGAGCGGATTCGGAAACGGAGATTGCCTTTTTATGGATTTTTCCCGCCTGTTGTTCGCCGTCTCCGACGGAAGTGAACGCCATCCGAATGCATCGAGGCTCCTGCTGGAGCGGCTTGCTGATGTGCTGCCTGCTCCGTATATTTCTTTCGATATTGATGCATTGCAGGATGCGATCAGAAAAATTTATGCGGCGCAGAAATATACACATAAATGCACTTTTTCATGTGTTGCACTTGTCAAAAAGAAGAGGGAATTTACGGCATATATTTCAAGCGGCGGAGACAGCTCTGTCATCGTTGCCGATTCATCAGACGGCTCGATCATATTTAAAACAGCTTCCGACATGAATTTTTCGGGAAGGAGCAATAAAGCCCCGGGGATTTCCACCTTTGGGCTTAAAAGTCCCGGATTAAAAATTATTCTGGCAACCGACGGGTTTATCGAGGCATTAAACAAAATTCAAAAAACAGAACAAGGCAGATTGCCCGAATGGCTTTTTAAGGCTCCTGTGTGCGGTATCGCCGGCAAATTCAGCCGCAGATTCAAAGCAAAAAAAATCTTTAATTATGATGATATAGGAATGATGATTATTGATCCGTTTGCCATATGCCGGGATGATAAAACAATTGTAATAGGCGGCACATTGCCTGCAAAAGAAGCTCTGTTCGCCTCCTCTTTTGCATTACGCACAGGCAACTGGGTTGAAAAAGAGAGATGGCCTGAAAATGCAGATCTATTTGATTCGGCAGTAATAACAATAAAGGATGAATAAAATAAATGACCGATGAAATTTTGCCAGGCCTGTACAGGATAAAAATCCCCCTTCCGGAGAGCCCTTTAAAATATCTTAACTCTTACGTTATAAAATCAGAAGGCAGAAACCTTATCGTAGACACCGGTTTTAACCGTAAAGAATGCCTGGATGCGATGAATAATGGTTTGAGCGAATTAAAAATTGATCTTGCGGATTGCGATTATTTCATAACGCATCTGCATGCAGACCATTTCGGGCTTATCGCAAGACTTGCTGTTGAAACAAGCAGAATATACTTCAGCAGGCCGGATAAGGAGATCATCGAATCATGGGAAGGATTCGAGCCTATGATTGAGTATGCCGGGAAAAACGGTTTTCCGGAAAACGAATTAAGAACCGCCCTTCACCAGCATCCCGGTTATAAATATGGTTCGGACTGGACGCCGGATATGAGCGTCCTGGAAGACGGTGAAACAATTACTTATGGAGATTACAGCTTTATATGTGTTGAAACTCCGGGTCACACACTGGGGCATATATGTCTTTACGAGGCCAGCGAAAAAATTCTGATAGCGGGAGATCATATCCTGTCTGACATAACTCCTAATATTCAGTGCTGGTCAGATAAGGAGAATCCTCTCGAAAAATATCTTTCAAGTCTCGACAAGGTGCGTAAGCTTGATGTCGGTCTCGTGCTTCCTGGCCACAGGAGGCTTTTTAAGGATCACAGGGCGAGAATAGATGAATTAAAACTTCATCATGAAAAAAGGGCTGAAGAAATTCTTGATATTTTACAAAAGGGGTCCGGAAGCGCCTTTGAAGTTGCATCCTTTATGACCTGGGATATCAGGTACGATTCATGGAATGATTTTCCGGTTGCACAAAAATGGTTTGCGACGGGAGAGGCCATATCTCATTTAAGATTTCTTGAAGAAAAACAGCTCGTAACCAAAGGAAAAAATGACTCCGGCATCCAGAAATACAGAACGATTTAAAACTTCGGAGCGATGTCAAACACTACATCGCTCCTGCAATAATCTGCTTTCTTCCTCCGCAACTCAATAATTCACAGAAGATGTAAAACGGATATACAAAGATATTCCAGCTGTCCGGAAATTCCGGATAGCTCAAAGGATGCCCTTTTCTTGGATTTTCCAGCTTATGTAAAATACGTATATCTTCCTGCTATACGTAAGTGCGCCACGAAGGTGCATGAAAGATGAGGGAAGGCCCCTCGAAGTCGGTTTACAGGAACAGGCTTCAAACCGCCTTAAGCTGCATTGGTAAAGAGCCATTGTGGTTAGCGTTAAGGAAAAGGCAAGGCAAGACCTTGTCAGGTGAGAATCAAGGAGACGAATACAAGTGAACCGCTGATCACGTGTCGAAAAGCACCAGACGATGTCAAAACCGAGGAGTTACGTAGTCTCGGGACGAGCTCAGATGAAACCTGCTTACAGACTGAGCGGCATCCGGTATGGAGGCGGCGTGAACTTGATTCAGGCTTTCATGTGCAACGTGGGAACCTGTCGTTCCGATGATAAGGGAGAAATTCAAGTGGAGGACCCACGAGAATGAGAGTACCGAAGCGGAGCACAGGGGCGGACCATCCTGTAGTAGCGATGAAGGGCGGTAATGCGTCTGGAGCAAAGGGGATGGATTATCCAGCCGGATTCAGAGGTCAACCATTATATGGGAGGAATCTGTGAGGAAGGCAAAGTCGTTTAAGATTTCCAAGGAGGCTGTCGTAGAGGCATGGAAACATGTAAAAGCGAACCAGGGAGCGGCAGGTGTGGACAATGAGTCAATAGCGGATTTTGAGAAGGATCTGAAAGGTAACCTTTACAGGATCTGGAACCGTATGGCATCGGGAAGCTACTTTCCTCCACCGGTCAGAACGGTAGCGATACCGAAAAAGACAGGCGGGGAGAGAATGCTCGGTATTCCTTCAGTGTCTGACAGAGTGGCGCAAATGGTGACAAAACTGTACTTCGAGCCAATGGTAGAGCCACACTTTCACGAAGACTCATACGGGTACAGGCCATATAAATCGGCAATTCAGGCAGTAGGCGTAACAAGGCAGCGATGCTGGCGATACAACTGGGTGCTTGAATTCGACATTAAAGGTCTGTTTGACAATATTGACCATGAACTTCTGATGCGGGCGGTAAGGAAACACACAGACAGTAAATGGATACTTCTCTATGTTGAAAGATGGCTGAAGGCTCCGTTTCAGAAAGCTGACGGCACACTGATTGAAAGGACGAAAGGAACACCACAGGGAGGTGTAATAAGCCCTGTGCTATCCAATCTCTTTCTGCATTATGTGTTTGATGTCTGGATGAAGCGGAACTATCCTGAGCGTCCATTTTGCCGCTATGCCGATGATGGAATCGTGCATTGCCGGACGAAACCAGAAGCGCTTGCATTAAGGAAAGCACTGGAAGTCAGATTCAGGGAATGCAAGTTAGAACTTCACCCGGAAAAGACTCGTATTGTCTACTGCAAAGATTCAAACCGCAGAGAAGAATACCCATTGATAAGCTTTGACTTTCTGGGTTTCACTTTCCGGCCCAGAAAAGCGAAGGATCGAAAGGGAAGATACCTCGTCAGCTTTTCTCCTGGCGTAAGCAATAAGGCAGGAAAAGAGATGAGACAAAAGAGTCGGCGATGGGAACTACACTTGAGAAGTGATAAATCCCTGGAAGATTTGTCAAGGATTATCAGCCCTATTATAAGGGGTTGGATAAACTACTACGGAAGCTTTTATAAATCTGCGCTGTATCCGACCTTGCAGCATCTGAACAATATATTGGTCAGATGGGCAAGGAGAAAATTTAAACGGTTGAAGAGCCATCTGACCAGGGCGGTATATTGGTTGGGGAGAGTAGCCAAAAGGCAACCTCAATTATTTCCACATTGGCAGTTTGGTATAAGACCAACGGCTGGATAAAGGGAGCCGTATGAGTCGAGAGATTCACGTACGGTTCTGAGAGAGCGCAGGGGGGTAGTTCCCCTGCGCCACTCACCCAAATAGGTGATAGAAAGCTTTTCGTTACAATGCCCATTCACCCATCAAGCTCCCCGTTGATCGTCATCCTGTTCCTCCTCGCCGCAAGTTTGCCCGCCATACTGATTGGCGGGATCTTCGGCGGAGAATCTTCGACAACAGGGAATAGTGTCTGTTTTAATTCGCTCGTTGTTTCGGTTCAAAACACAACAATCGTTTAATTTTTAGTTTAAATGTGATATTAAATAAACGGGAATATCCTGCCTGCTCTGAATTCGGGATATTATTATTCCGGCAACTAGATAGGTCAATGCGGGATCGAAGTTTACAGCAAATACGGGCAGCGCACAGATTTAATTGTCATGTTTAATTGCCATAGTAATAATAGGCAAGACTCAATTGATATCCGCCATGTTTGTAGAAACATATCAGGTTTACCCGAAGGAGCCGGGTATAAGAAATTATAAGGAAAGGGATTATTTGCTTTAAGATCTGACAAGTTTTGAGAAAGCTGTAGCGTTGTTGGAAACTTCGATTTCTGCTTATTGCCGCAAGTCAGCGACGGAGGGGTCTGTTGAAAAAACCATGCGCGACGGTGTAATTCAACGGTTTGAATGCACATTCGAGCTTTCCTGGAAAATGATAAAGCAATATCTGGAGATTTACAGCCTGGAGAAGCCGGACGGCTTTACAAGCAAGGAATTATTCCGAATGGGTTTAGAGCAGAGATTGATAAGAGATCCGGGAAAAAGTGATAAATTTACATAAAATATCTGACATCAGGAGGAGGAAGTTATGGGAAAAGAGGTAAGGTATCAGGATAAACCCTGGCTCGCATTTTACGACAAGGGAGTTCCGCCGGCCATCAATTACGATCCGATCTGCCTGCCGGAATCTTTTGAAAATTCCGTAAAGAAATTTCCGGACAGAATGGCATTATCCTTCCAGGGGTATGAAATCAAGTACAGCCAGTTAAAGGATATGGTTGACAGGTTTGCGTCATGCCTTGTTGATTTTGGTGTAAAAAAAGATGACAGGGTTGCCATCCTGCTTCCAAACCTTATTCCGTGCGTTGCCGCCTATTATGCCATAATGAAAATCGGCGGAATAACGGTAATGAACAATCCGCTGTATACCGACAGGGAACTTGAGCATCAGTTCAATGACTCTGGTTCAAAGGTTCTGGTCACGCTCGACCTGCTCGGAAACCGCATGATCGATCTCAGGAAAAAAACCGGAATAAAGCAGGTTGTTTATACTTCCATCGGCGATTACCTGCCGTTTCCTAAAAATTATCTTTTCCCCCTTGTTGCTAAAAAACAGAAACTCGCAGCAGATGTTAAACCTGCTCCCGATGTATACAAATGGAAGGATGTTTTGAAAAAATATTCTCCAATACCACAGGGGGTAAAAGTTACTTTCGAAGATGTGGCCATGCTCCAATACACCGGCGGAACAACCGGCGTATCAAAAGGAGTCATGCTGACGCACGGAAACTTAAGCAAACAGATTCAGCAGATAGACGCCTGGTTTCCCGAGTTCCGCGACCGCCATGAAATAATACTGGGAGCTCTTCCGTTTTTCCATTCTTTCGGGCTTTCCTGCTGCATGAACCTTGCGATATGTGCCGGGTGGGGCAACATTCTTATCCCGAGACCCCAGCCGGATCCGCTTATTGAGGCAATTGCAAAGTTCAAACCGACATTTGCCCCCCTTGTTCCAACAATGTATATAGGCCTGCTGAATCATCCCAAAATCAAGAATACGGATCTTACATCCATAAAAGGATGTTTTTCCGGAAGCGCGCCCCTTCCGGTCGAAGTTATAAAGGAATTCGAAAAAATCACAGGCTCGGTGATTTCGGAAGGATTCGGAATGACCGAATCATCCCCGGTTACCCATGCAAATCCTTTCAAGGGAAAGAAAAAAATAGGAAGCGTGGGGCTTCCTTACCCTGATACCGAATCAAGGGTGGTGGATCTGAATGACGGAGTGACTGATGTTCCGGTCGGCGAAACGGGTGAACTTATTGTTAAGGGTCCGCAGGTCATGAAAGGCTATTGGAACAGGCCTGAAGAGACTGCAAAAACCCTGATAGACGGCTGGCTCTATACCGGTGATATCGCAAAAATGGATGAAGACGGATATTTTTACATTGTCGACAGGAAGAAGGATATGATCATATCGGGCGGCTTCAATGTCTACCCGAGGGATGTTGACGAAGTATTCTTTGAACATCCGAAAGTCCAGGAAGCATGCGCGATCGGCATACCGCACTCTTCCCGCGGCGAGCAGATAAAGGTTTATGTTGTGCTTAAAGAGGGTGAAAGTGCGACCCAGGAGGAGCTGATCGAATATTGCAAAACAAAACTTGCAACATACAAGCTTCCGACGCAGATAGAATTCAGAAAAGAACTTCCCAAAACAAATGTCGGCAAGATCCTTAGAAAGACATTGCGGGCGGAGGAGATGGAGAAGGGGAAAAAGTAATTGGGGAAAAGGGGTCAAGGGTTCAGGGATTCAAGGGTTTGTTTTTCTCCAATACCCTTCTGCGATATTAATAGGGATAGATAAAGCTGCCCTTCTCATTTCCTGACTCAGGCGGATTTTTCACTCGAATCCTTGACCCCTTGAACCCTCGAATCCTCATAGGATCATAAATTAATTTGGAGATGATCCTATTTTTAATGCTGCGAGGAAACCACCGTGTATGGCATCGTTTATCCGGCCCGGCGTTATACAGTCACCTACCGTCGTATATGGAATTCCGAGAGTTGAAACTTCAGCCGAAAGCTTCTTGACCGGCCTTGACCCGGATGCGAGAATTACATTGCCGAACTGCAGTTCTTCGCTGATCCCGTCTTTTTCAAATGAGACCTTGCCGTTTTTGACGGAGAGCACCTTTGCCCCCGTGATGATTTTTATTCCGTATCTCTGCAGATTGTCGAAAACGACCCATCTTGTTGATTTTCCAACATCCTTTCCTATCTTGTTGAGCATTTCGAATACGGTTACAGAATATGTGCCGGAAAACATCAGCTCGCGAAGACGTTCAGGAGTTTCCGCGTCATAGGCAAAAAGAAAGTGAAGAATTTCAGGTGAGAGAGTGCCTTTTGCCGCTACAAAAAGAGCGGTTTCCAGGCCAACCGCTCCTCCCCCTATGATCGCCACATTTTTTGCAAGAGGCGGGCTTTCTTTTAAAACCTTCCATGCGGATAAAACACAGGGGTCATCGGTTCCATCAACAGGAGGAACAGCGGGCTCGGCCCCTTCGGCTATGATGATATGATCAGGTTTTTTGTCTGCAATGAATTCCCTGTCGACTTTCGTGTTTAAGAAAAGCGGAATTTCATGTTTTTTTATCATTGCCCTGTAATACCTGATAAACTCCCATATTTCCTGCTTATGAGGCGGAGCGCCGGCGAGCCATAGCTGGCCGCCGATATCTTCATCCTTTTCATAAATCTCTACATTATGTCCCGCCTTTTTCGCTGTTATGGCAGCTTCCAGCCCTGCTGCTCCTGCGCCGACAACCATGACGTTTTTCGGAGTTTTCGCTTTTTCAATTTTTCGTTCGGCTTCGAATCCTGCCTGCGGATTTCCGACGCAGAAAACAGGCCGTCCGCTGAAGACTTCGTCGGTGCACCCCTGGGAGCAGGCAACACAGGGCCTGATCTCATCCGCCTTACCTCCAAGGGCCTTCGAGGGCCATTCGGGATCGGCTATAAGAACCCTCCCGAGATTTACCATATCCGCACAGCCGTCCCTGATTATTTTTTCCGCGCTTTCCGGATCGGCTATACGGTTTGACGCCATGACCGGGACGGATACCGCCTTTTTGATATTAAGAGCGAGGTATGAATAACCCGATCTCGGAAGCTCCATGGGAAGCTGCGGCACCTTAGTTTCGTGCCACCCCCCGGTTACATTAATTGCATCAACACCTGCCTTCTCATAAACCTTTGCAAATTCAGGAGTCTCGGTATCCGTGTTGCTTCCGGCCACAAAATCATTGCCCGCCATTCTTATGGTAAGAGGATAATCCGGGCCCACGCTTTTCCGTACGAGCTCAATTACCTCCCTCGGGAACCTGACCCTGTTTTCAAAACTACCTCCGTATTCGTCGGTTCTTTTATTTTTAAGCGGCGAAAGGAATTGAGTGACAAGATAGCCGCCTGAACCAAGGATTTCGACCCCGTCAAATCCGGCCTCAACAGCCCTCACGGCGGCCTTTGTATAAGCTTCCTGAACCTCTTTGATATCCTCTTTCGACATTTCGCGCGGAGTAGTTTTCGAGTACTTCGAATAGAGAGGAGACGGCGCCATAGGCTCCTTGCCGTCGATCAGAAACGGATGGGAATATGCTCCCGCGTGGAAAAGCTGCACCCAGGCGCGCGCGCCGCCGTTCTTGATTACCGAGGTGAGCTTTTTAAATGACGGTATCGCTTCATCGTTTGCAAGCGAAAGGGCAAGAATCCCGGAACCAAGGAAATCTATTCCGACCGGGCCGACGGTAACAATGCCGGCGCCTCCTTCTGCCCTTACCTTAAAAAAATTGTAGTAGCGGTCATTAATCTTGCTGTCGTATGAATAAAGCAGTCCGAGCGCCGGGTAGGCAATCCTGTTTTTTATTTCAAGCTTGTTTATTCTGATCGGGCTGAACAGATATTTGTACATTAAATTCTCTCCTGAGTTATCGGTTTATAGTTTGTCGTACATCGAATAAAATAAAGGGTCCAAGGGGCCAAGGATTCGAGGGTTCAAGTGAAAGGTAATAAGGCTCCTTTTATCTTCCCCCCCTCACTGATAACTGACTACTGATCCCTGCCCCCTGATATTCGCCTCCCGAAGGTCCGCCAATCTTTATGGCGGAACACCTTTCACTTTGTGCCTCTGTGCCTTTGACCCTTTCTTTCGATTCCTTTATATCAAATAACATTTCACGCTTTTTTCACCGGGCTTCCATATCATGCAGTAACCGGAGGCGAGGCTTCCGCAGGTGATGACGCACGGAATCCTTCCGGCAAGCTCAGTATTTTCTCCGGGCAATATACTCCGAACGACCATCTTTCCGCTTTCCCTTGATATGATTTCAGGGCTGTGACTGTGTCCCCTGAAAAGTATTTTTCCGGGGTATTCCTTGAAAAAAAGAGCAGCCTCGTCTTCTCCCATACCTCTTATCATACATGAAAGACCGAGCATTTCAGCAAAAGGAAGCGAATGAGCGAAAAGGGCTTTTCTGTAAGAAATTACAAGCGGCAGATTATTCAGGTAAAGTATAATTTCATCCGATATTGATTCAGGACGATTTACCGATATTGCGTGATCGTTGTTCCCTTTCACCGCTTCAACTTTGTTCGCTTTAATTATGCTGACACATTGCCCGGCTGTTTCCGGACAGCCGCTGTCACAAATATCACCCAAATGGTATATATAAGGGCATTTTTCGCTTTTAAACAGGTCGACGGCGGCCGCTATCGTATCCGGTTTGCCATGGCTGTCAGCCATTATTCCAATTGATATGCTTCCTGTCATAATATAATTTTATGATGGTTTCGTAAAAAGTCTAAATATGCTCTCTTAATGAGCTTTTTGGGGATTTTTAAATCACTTCACTAAATCGCAAGAACTCGGGCTATCGCCCTCAAACAGCTTGCGATTTTAACGCTCAGTTCTTTAAAAATCGATTTCCCAAAAATCTCAAATCCGTTCGCATATGACTTTTTACAAATCCGTTACAGTTACTTCGTAATGCACCGTGTAGTTGGCAAGAATCTCCGATACACGCTTATTAATCATTTCAGCGGCAACGCCTGAAGAAGGTTTAACCTTTATTGAGGCGCACGTGCCATATATTTTATCCTCGCCCACAGAAACATCAAAGGATTCTGCAAGGCCGCCCAAAGCATTCAATTCCTTTTCATAAGTTCTTTTAATCGCATCCCATTTCAGCGCGGGTTTAAAAATCTTACCAACAGCCGTCAATGGTATATGATCCGTTATTATAACTTCCTTGGGAATCGCGGCTCTTTCGCCGATATTCGATGATGCCCATTCCATGATATTACTGCTGCTGATCCCGGCATCTTTCGAAACCTCTACATAAACGACCGGAACCTCGCCGGCATGCGGATCAGGACGCCCGACCGCAGCTGCAACTTTTACTCCTTTCATTCTGTATATCGGTTCTTCTATTGTTACAGGATCTATGTTGTGGCCTCCTCTTATAATGAGATCCTTCTTCCTGCCTGTAAGCCAGAAAAAGCCGTCCTTATCCCTGCGGCCGAGATCACCCGTGTTGAACCAGCCGTCTTTAAGCCAAATGCCCTTGTTGTGCGTATCTTCAACATAGCCCTTGAATATGCAGGGACCCTTTATGCATACAACGCCTATTTCATCCGTTCCTGCTTCACGGACATATTCCCCGTTTTCGTCCAGAACGGATATTTTCATCTCCTGATAAGGAAGCCTTATTCCTATGCTTCCTACTTTTCTTTCCCCGTCCTTCGGATTAATTGCGGATGCGCATGTCGATTCCGTAAGTCCGTAACCCTCGAGAACCTTCATTTTCGTGTGGGCTTCGAAACGGTTAAAAAGCTCCACGCTTAAAGGAGCGGCTCCGCACACGACATATCTCAGGGATGATATATCGGCATTTCCGACTGGAATATCGAGAAGCACGGAGAGCACTGTCGGAACGCATGAGAAAAATACCGGCCTGAATTTTTCGACTATCCTGTAGAAATTTTTCATTATGCCGGGTTCGCGATATCCTGCCGGTGAAAGCATTACAACATGCCCTCCGACAGAAAACGGCATAAGCCCTGTAACACAGGTTCCGTTGCAGTGGAAGAGCGGAAGCCCGACCATGACGGTTTCGCCCGGTTTCAATCCGCTTCCGGCCATTATATCCCATGCAAGGACAACTTCATTATAATGGCTTCTTCTTGCAAGCTTGGGTCTTCCCGTTGTTCCTCCTGTATGGTAGAGCGAGGCGATGTCGTTGGGCTGAATTTTGCGGTCAAATGTGAGGCGGTCTCCGGGATACTGCTCAATCTTTTCTTCAAATCCGTATATTCCTTCGGCTTTGTTCGTTTTCCCGAGTACGCAGAGGACGTTTTTAAGCGACGGGATCTCTTTTCGTATCGAATCCGTCTTTTTCCATATATCTGTTCCGGGAAGATCCCCGAGTGTCACGAGGAGCTTTGTGCCTGCGGCTCTGCATATGTCGCGGATTGCAGAGGCCTCCAGCATCGGATTGATAGGATTCGCAATTCCGGCGGCTTCCGCCCCCCAGAGCGTAAAATGGGTCTGGGGCAGATTGGGAAGGATATATGTAACAACGTCCGCAGGGCCGACTCCCAGATCGTGGAACATGTTGGCGGCCTGGCGAATTTTCCATATGAGCTGTTTGTATGTGATCTGCACCGGAGTTTCATAGCTTGCCCCGTCTTTTAAAAAACTTAAGGCAAGCGCATCAGGATTAATGCCTGCGCCTTTTTCGATAAGTTCGAATGTGCTTTCCTCCCTGATCCGTTCTGCAAGAGGAACCTTTTCAATCTCCTCTACATCCGAAAGATTCCGGATAATAAATTCATTTGCCATACCCAATCTCCTTTAAAGTTAAAAAAATGGCTCTTCTCCCAATTGTTGGGGGAAAGGGTTCAAGGGGTCGAGGATTCAAGGGTTCAAGCGGATTTTTCATTCGAACCCTTGAACCCATGAACCCTCGAATCCTATATGGTTACCAACTAATTTGGAGGTGGTTCATAATCATATATTAAACACAAAGAGCGCGAAGCTAAAAAAAAAATTATTTGCCTGTTGCCTTGAGAAAACTGCCGACAAGCATTTTAATATCATTTACCTGATCCGGTTTTAACCAGACAATTTCAGGATCGGCATTAAACCATGTCATTTGCCGTTTTGCAAATCTTCTCGTATCCTGCTTTAAAGTCCTTACCATTTCATCAAGAGGGATCCGCCCTGTCACGTATTCAACCATGTGGCGGTAGCCTATTGATTGCATGGATTTAAGGCTGGCCGCATAATTCATCTCAAGGAGCCGTTTAACCTCTTCGGCAAAACCGGCTTCTATCATCAAATCGACTCTTTTTTCAATCCGTTTATATAAATCCTCTCTTTCGGTCGTAAGTCCTATCTTTAACACATTGAATCTGTTTCCGGAGAAGGCGTGCTTTTTATGATGCTCTGAAATCGTCATGCCTGTGGTTTCATAAACTTCCAGAGCCCTTATGATTCTGAAAGTGTCGTTGGGATGGATCTTATCAGCCGCCTCACGGTCAGATTCTAAAAGGCGTTTATATAAAGCTCCGGGGCCATCCGTTTCAGCCTCATGTTTGAGCCTGCTTCTTATTCCGGAAGGAGATATTCCCGGATGAAACAATCCATGAACGAGAGCCTTGATATATAAACCGGTTCCTCCCACCAGAAAGGATATCCTGCCCCGTTCCCTGATGCGTTCTGTTATTTCACCAGCCGTCAATGCAAACTTCGCCGCGCTGAATTCTTCATCCGGTTCGATGATGTCGATCATATGATGGGAAATCCGCGCTCTTTCTTCGCGAGTCGGCTTTGCTGTGCCTATGTCCATGCGTTTGTATATCTGCATTGAATCGGCGCTTATTATTTCACCGCCGAACGTCTCAGCCGCTTCTATTCCTGCCGAAGTTTTTCCTATGCCTGTCGGTCCGCATATGACTATAAGAGATGGTTTCTGGTTCATAGATCATACCTCGAATTTCGTACTTCGTTGATCGTTGATCGTCGTTCGTGGTTCGTTGTTCGATTCACGATCTACGCTTCACGCTTCTCTCCTCACGCGTTAATCGATATTCGATGTCCGATATTCTATATTCGTTCTTTTTCCTTCTGACTCCTGGCTCCTGACTTCTGACTACGGCTGTTATCATACCATTCTTTCAATCTCTTTGAACTTTTTGTCGAGTCTTTTTGCTGATACCGGAACAGGCGTTTTCAGTTCCTGCGCAAAAAGAGAGACTTTGTATTCTTCAATAAGCCAGAAATATTCTTCGATGGCTTTTTTCTTTTCTTCGGAAACAATAGGTGTCAGGTTTTTTAAAAGTTTTTCCAGAGAGTCGGTATGTATTTCAAGCTCCCCTGATCTTATTTTTTCCTTTTCGGGATCGGTTATTCCCCTCTGAGCCCTTACCGATACGGCCTGAAGATATCTTGGGATATGTAAAAGCCGGCCAGGTTCATATAATTGCATGAAATTAACGGGAAGCAGTCTTGCGGTTTCATTTTCAAGCCTGATCATGAGAGCATAGGCTGCCCTGTTACGGGAGGCCTTTTTTTTCAACTCCTGCAGATTCGTCATAGTTTCATGAAAAGCCTTTAAAACCGGGGTAATAATTTTAATTTTTTCCTGCCCTCGTGAAAACACAATGCTGAACACATGAAGGGCATGAGAATCGAATTTCTCCCTGGTTCGTATCACTACATCAAAAATCTCATTTATCACGCTCTTGAAAAAGACCCCGTTAAAATTTTTTATGCCTCCTAAAAATCCGGTATATTCATGGAGTTCTCCGGAAAGAGATATATGCTTTTTAGCATGTTTAAGTTCCTTTTCAAAAACTATCATAAAAAGCGCAACGGTTCCTTCGGCGTGTGATTTCAGCGCCTCTTTCTCCGATTCAAAAATTCTCAGATTGACGCATCCTTCATCTTGTTGAAGTCCCTGAAAATATATCCGGCCTGCTTCTTCATTTATCTTTATTATTACACTTTCAGGGATATCGGCAAAGTCCCATGCGGTAATGCCCTTTATCTCATGCTTTTTTCTTGCTTTTTCGAGGAATGCGCTGTCCGCCTTAGCAGAAAAGTCTTTTGCCAGAATCAGTTTATCCCTTCCCGAGCAAAGCTCCTCCCCGTTTGAACCGGTAATCAGGATGCGCATTTTGAGGTGCTCGGGCAGTGTTTCATCCGACCATTCACTTGCAGGAATATCTATTCCGAAATTTTCATAAATGAATCCAGAAAGCGCCGTTTTAAGTGATGTTTTTCCCGGCGGCATTTTTGCCATGATGGTTTCAACCGTCCGTGGCACGGGAAGCAGTTTTTTTCTGAATTCCTTGGGAAGTCCTTTTATAAGAGCCGTTATCTTTTCTTTAAGAAGTCCCGGCACAAGCCATTCGGTTGTTTCGGGCGGAACCGATCCTGAATATGCAGACGGAATCTTAACTGTTACGCCGTCTTCGGGTTTTCCGGGATCAAAGCTGTAGAGACATTGAAAAGGTTTATCTCCCAGCTTAAGATTATCCGGATACAGCGCTATTTCCTCTTCATCCGGATTATAACGCAGGAAATCCTCCCGTGTCATGCGCAGAAACCGGTCGCTGCCTTTGCTCTTTATGTATTTTGAAAAGGTGCGAATGTCATATATGTCAGGGAGGTTTTTCCTGTAAAACTCATACATCACTTCGTCGCCCGCGAATATATCTCTTCTTCTGACCCTGTTTTCCAGGTCTATTATCTCGCTTTTAAGATTTTTATTATGATCCATGAACGGGAACTGGATTCTGATATCTCCGTCAACTATCGCCCGCCTTATGAAAATATCGGATGCCTCCTTCGGATTTACCTTTCCGTATGATGCGCTCCTTCCCGATGCGATTACAAGACCGTAAAGGCTGACCTGTTCAAGAGCAACCACTTCACCGCGTGTCCGTTCCCAGTGCGGTTCATGATAAGAATATCTGCATCTCTCTTTTCCTATCTCTTCAATCCATGAGCTTTCTATGTTTGCAACGGTTCTTGCAAAGAGTTTTGATGTTTCTATCATTTCGGCCGCTACAATCCACGTTCCGGGGTTTTTGAACAGTCCTGACCCGGGAAAGATCAGAACCGATTTTTCCTTTGTAGCCGAAAACATATTCCTTTCTTTCTTTACTGCGATATTGGAAAGAAAACCACTTAAGACCGATTTATGAACTGCGGTATATAGAGGGCTGTAAATGCCGGGTTTACCTTTTCCGCTTTCAGCTGCTTCGTTCTCCGTTTTTTGGTTTTTCATGCCGTTTTCTAATAAAATATCCTGAATCTGCGAGTATATGTCGCGCCATTCCTTCATTCGCCTGAAAGAAAGATAATTTGCTCTGCAGAATTTTTTGATGCCGGCTGTTATTTTTACGCCTTTTAATGCCTCATTGAACCTGCTCCATATATTTAGAAGGGTTATGAAATCGGATTGTATATCCATAAATAACCGGTGCGCCCGGTTGGCCTCGTCAATTTTATCGGTGGGCCTCTCTCTCGGGTCCTGACAGCTTAAAGCAGCGGCTATCACCGCTATCTCTTCAAGGCACCCCCTTTTCTGAGCTTCGATCAGCATTCTCGAAATCCTCGGATCTACGGGAAGAGAAGCCATCATTTTACCGTTTTGAGTCAGGGAAAATCCGGACCCATTCCTGCCGTCACGTTCTATGGCTCCCAGTTCCAGCAGAATCTCATATCCGTCTTTGATGCTTTTGGGCGGAGGACCGTCGATGAAAGGGAAAGCCGATACATCGCCCAGATTCAGGGCGATCATTCTCAGTATGACCTCGGCAAGGTTTGATCTCAGAATTTCGGGGAGCGTATAGAGAGGCCTGGATTTGTAATCTTCTTCAGGATAAAGGCGTATGCAGACCCCGTTTTCGACTCTTCCGCATCTTCCCTTCCTCTGGTCCGCGCTGCTTCTTGAAATCTTCACAACAGGCAGGGCGGTTGAACGGGATCTTGAGGAGTAATGGGATATGCGGGCAAGGCCGGTATCTATCACATATTTTATGCCTGGAATTGTAATCGATGTTTCGGCTATATTTGTAGCTATGATTATTTTTCTTGCCTGAATGGGCTTAAAAACCCTTGATTGTTCAGAGGCGGGGAGCCTTGCGAATATCGGCATTATTTCAACCGATACGTATTTTCGCCCTTCGAGGATTTCGGTTGTTTCACGTATGTCCTGCTCTGTCGGCATGAAGATTAAAATATCTCCGGTACGGCTTTCCCTCAGAAGCTTATCAACCGCTTCAGCCGCAAGATCAACGTGAGTCTTGTCGCTGCTCTCCTCAAGCTCCGGATCAACGGGCATGTAATGTGTCTCAACCGGAAAGGTCCGGCCTGAAACTTCAATTACCGGAGCATTATCAAAAGCTTTTGAAAATTTTTCGGTATCGATTGTCGCCGAAGTAATGACAACCTTGAGGTTGCGTCTTTTTCTTAAAAGATTCTTGAGCAGGCCGAGAATAAAATCAATGTTAAGGTTTCTTTCATGCGCTTCATCAACTATTATGGTGTCATATTCATTCAGATATGGGTCCCTGTGAGCCTCGGCGAGGAGAATCCCGTCGGTCATTATCTTTATAAAGGCATCCTTACGGGTTTTATCCGTAAACCGGATTTTATAACCGACCGATTTCCCTGTTTCTTCTCCGAGTTCCTCGGCGATGCGGGCTGCGACAGTGATGGCCGCAATTCTTCTCGGCTGGGTGCAGCCAATTTTACCGTATATTCCCCTTCCTGCCGCTAGACAGAATTTTGGTATCTGCGTGGTTTTGCCCGAACCTGTTTCGCCTGAAATTATGACGACCTGGTTTTTTGAAATCGATTCGATTATCTCATCTTTTTTGGCCGTTATGGGCAGAGCCGGATCAAAACTGAATTCCGGAATATTCTTTTTTCTTATATTTATTTGATATTGTTTCATTAACCGTTCTTAAACGTCATTTCCGTGCCCGCTTTTTCGTGAGCAGCAGAATTTCAGGATTTTTATCAAGCTGTCAGGTTTACAATAGAGCAAAAAATATACGATGTAAATATTGATACTTTCTTCGACCCGCCGGAGCTTGCAATTATGCGCTGATAATGTTAAAAATTTTCAGAGTATTGGCTCAGGGAATAATCCGCTCAATATAAGCCTGTTATCAGAATGTTAAGTCTGAATAGTCAGGCAGTTGTTATGGTCTGACCCCGGAGCAGCCTCTGATTCAGTCTATCAACTCATGTAAATCGTATGTAACCTTTTAACCGGTTTTGCGTTAATATAGCATGTGAACACATTTAAAGATTTCTATAACGAGCATCGGCGGAAATTTCTGGCTTACCTCGTTCGACGCTCGGGTGATTATCAATTGTCCTGCGACATCATGCAGGAGAGCTTTATTCGTATATATGAAAAATACACGGCGGAAAACCATGCACCGCAGTTACTGTACACCATCGGCAGGAACCTCGTACTCGATTCGCTGCGCAGAAAAAAACGGACTCCGGCAGCTTTGGAGGATTACGACCATCCGGTCGACAGCGAAGAGCACGATTTTATGGTGCGTGAAGAGTATCGCCGTGTGCTGGCTGCCATGCGGAAGCTTGATGATGATGAAAGAGACCTGCTTTCCCTGGTTGTGAGCAGTGAAATGTCCTATCGTGAGGTTGCTCAGATATCGGGGATCAGCGAGGCCAACGTCAAAGTAAAGATCCATCGCGCCAGAAAAAAGCTAAGGACATATCTTGAGGCGGAGAAAAATGAATGATAACCTGATCAGCATGTATATCGACAATGAACTGAATCTGGATGACAAGATTATTTTTGTTGAAACAGTACACGCGTATGAGACCTTCAAGGATGCTACGGTAAACATTCTCTGGCAGGAAAAACTCATACGTTCGGAAGTCGTCGACCATATTCCGGCGCTGAACATAAAGGAGCCCAGAAAAGTTAGGCATCTTA
>RPRI01000076.1 GCA_003818505.1 Desulfobacteraceae bacterium
AGCGGCTCTGATAATTGAAATCAGATCTGTAAATCTGCTGATATCAGGTATTTCTTCTGATTTACCCGATATCAGATATCGTACTCACTTAAAAACCGGAGTTTCCGGATGGACACTATTTAGCATCCCATGAAACAACAAAGCTCCTGTCAGCGCCTAAAGTCGAACCTCCGGCCTGTGTTACAAGCAAAAAGACCAGTTCATCCTTCCCGTCATTGTCAATATCACCCAGTGTGTAATCACTTATATAACCTGAAAATTTCCTCGTTTTCCATTTTGGAGAAAGTCCCACGTTATCCCAGGAAAGGCATTCAAAATAACCGCTTTTGAAAATCCTGACCCTCGATAAAATACCTCCCGACGTATCTATGTTTTTAACAACCAGCACCTCTTTTTTTTTGTCATTGTCAAGATCGTTTACAAGAATACGCTGGGGCAGATAAAGCCTGTTCTGTGGCCTCGGGTCGGGATCGGTTCTTGTTTTTTTTGCAGCTTCAATTTCAGCTGGAGGTTCGAGATATGAGTTGCTTCCGCCGTAGGGTTCACTGCTTATCCATTCTTCGTTTCCGTTCGCATTGAAAAGCCCCAGATACTCGTTTGTATTAAAGCCGAGTATCATCTCCTGGCCTGAATTCAATACATCGCCGTAATTGAAACCATAAACATTTAAGCCTTTGGGTAAAATTTCCTTATTGGTGGAGATATAATATCCGTGTACCCATTTGAGTTCATGCACATTTCCGGAGAAGATGTTTGCATTTCCTCCTTTCTGTCCGAATAGAATTTTTCCACCGCGTACCGGAATATCAAGCACCCTGTAATGCCAGTCTTCATTATCCGCTATTATTTTGTAGTCATTTCCATCCCATTCAAGCACAAAAGAAATAACTCTTCCGCTGTCGTTGATGGCAGTTACGAATATTTCAGCCTTTTTGTTTCCGTTTATGTCCGCAACATCTATTCCTTTATAAAATTCGTATGTTTTACCTGCAACCTCTTTTATTTTCTCAAATTTTCCGGCAGTCTGCCTGTAGATAAAAATATTGTGATCATCTGCAAAAATGGTTTCCATCTTCCCGTCGCCATCAGTATCTCCAATGGCAAGGCTTTTCAGTTTAGTTTCAAATTTCTTAGATTTCCATAAAACAACGGCCGGTTCTCCTGAACCTGAAAAGACTTCATCGGAAGCCATCTTTATTCCGCTTTGCTTTGACCACACATCTTCCGGATTTTTGCGGCTGTCCAAACCCTGCTCTCCGCCTGAAGGTTGTTGCTGGACAACCTGTTTTGCAGGTGCCTGGGACGAAATGGTTTTTCTCCCGAAAACAGTTTCATTGATCTTGGCCGCAAATACATTTATATGATATATGACATCTCCCTGGCTGCTTCCGAACTCATTGATTACGACCAGCGGGCTTTTCTTCTGCACATCGTAAAATTTGGCGTCTGTGCTTATGCTCTCACCGAATACAGTCAGACTCCCAAAGAGCACATAATCGGCGCCTGTCTTTTCGCCTGCGGCGAGGGCAGTTTTTTCATCCGTTTTCCCGGCTGCAGTTCCAGTTCCATCTTTTCCGATAATCATGACCTTGTTTTCTAATGTAAGCCTGGTTGAAAGCATCTCCCCTATTCCTCTTTGCAAAAAGGAGAGATCTTTTTCGGAATGTATATTAAAAGGAAGTACGAGAACCTTTGATATTTTGTCGGCCGAAACGGCCAAGTTTGAGCCTGAAAGTAATAATACTACGGCCAGTGTCATAAAAATATTTCTAAATAATTTCAAATTATTTTCTCCTGTGTTTCTATTTCATTGTTTCTGGTCTCTAGTTATTTGAATTTCTAACCTTTTATGCCGGATTGTTTCAAGTAATTCATGAATCCTGAGATTAATTTTTTTAGATGATGCTATTGAGCGCAAGGAATTGAATTCTTCTTCAGTAATATGTCGCTGATCCGATGCTATATAGCGTTGCGCTTCAATCAAAAATCTCTTGCTGTATGAAAGCACCGGCCAACTTATACTCAACACGTATAAATTAATCAAGCATTTCATACGATGTTGTTTATATTAACCTTAAATATAACCATAGACCATAGGCCAGAAATCAGAAACCGTTACTTTTACATTTTTCTTGACTTTTTAAACCCATGCTGTTATCGAAAAAGTGTCTTATCTTATGGCAAATCTGCATGGTTAGGAAAGGAGGTGGGACGGGAAAGATATCAAAAACAGTTCTAAAACAAAATTTTCAGGTTTGGGTTAACACAAATTAATCAGGTTAAGGAGGAATTAAGGATGAAAAAATTAGCAGTTTTAGCTCTTGCAGCTCTGCTGGTTGTAGCTTTTACAGTGCCGGCATCTGCTCTTGAGAATACTTTCGGCGGTTACTGGCGTACAAGAATGTTCCAGCAGAGAAATTTTGACGGTGATAATAATGATTCACGAGAAAATGTTATGGTTGATACAAGAACCAGGCTCTATTATACCGCCAAACTTAACGATAATTTGAAATTCGTAAACAAGTTTGAGTTTGATACAAACTATGGTTCAGCGGCCGGTTTTGGTAGAGTCGGAACAGATGCTGTTGCCATAGAAATTAAAAATTCCTATGCGGATTTCAATGTGGGCCCGGTTAATTTCCTCGTTGGCGCCCAGGGATTCACCCTTGCCCGCGGGTTCATATCTGATGAAGACGGGATCGGCATTAAGGCCATCTTCAAGGTAAACGACGGTCTATATCTTCCATTTATCTGGCAGAAGATGTATGACGGCAATGATCCAGGCGTAGGCGAAGACAGAACCAGGGGTGATATCGATATGTATATTTTCACACCTGTCATCTACCTTAGCAAAGACATAAAGATCAATCCCTATTATGTGTTTGTTCATTCACAGGATGGTTTTGCTTTTTCAACAGTAGCGCCGGCATATGCCGCGACTTCATTTAATAATATAAACGCTCATGTGTTTGGTCTTGATTTTGACGGTAAATTCGGTGCTGCGTCGATGTGGTTTACAGGTATTATGCAGACCGGTAGCTCACAAGCAACAGGCGCTGCTGCTTCTGCCGGACTTGCTCCCGGAACTGAGATTGATCTGGCAGGTTACCTCCTTGCATTAGGCGGAAAATTTGATCTTGGAAAAGCCGATATCCACGGCCAGGCTTTCTTGGCAACAGGTGACAAGGCTGTAAATCCTTTAGCTGACAAAGAAGCCGGTGCATTTCTTACTACGAACTCCACCTACTATTACTGGGCAGAAATTTTAGGCAGAGGCATTTTTGATCAGCAGGATCCAGTCGGTTCAACCGGCTTCAGGGTCAGCAATATTCTTGCTGCTAATCTTGGCGCTAAATTCATGCCTATGGACAAACTGAGCATCACAGCAGACCTCTGGTGGGCAAAGCTTGACGAGGAAAACGCTTTCAATGAAGATGAACTTGGAATCGAAGCGGACGTAGTAGTTTCATATAAACTTGTTGAAGGGCTTACGCTTGATGTTGTCGGCGCATGGCTCTTTGCCGGCGACGCAGTATCGGCAGACGGCAAAAACGACAAAGACCCGTACGAATTCGGTACCCGTCTTTCACTCAGCTTCTAATCGAACATGAAATGTTGTTTGATTTAAGCTCTTAAAATAAAAAAGGCCGGGGAAGGGCAACCTTCTCCGGCCTTTTTTTATCATTTCCATCCCCCTCCTTCTTCTTCCTTTATTTTCTTCTGCCCCTGTTTTGTACCGAAAAAACCTTCGTGCTTTTCGTGGTTAAATATCCCTTTCGCCTCAACCAGTTTTGATATTCGATGTCCTGTATACGATATCCGCCCCATGGTTGATTGAACGGCATGAAATAACATAAGTGTAATAATAAGTGATATTATATACATTATTGTTAGTATAATAATTTGTTTATGATAATGTCATATAAACATATTTGTTTTTATATCAAATGATTAAGTTATTTAATATACCCCGTACCTTTTTGGCATATCAATTGCTTTGCTCTTAACTTAAAATAGCCGGATCCATCGGCATAAAACAAATTGACATCGATTGCCATGCAATATAGAAGAAAAATTCTTGTTTTGAGCTTTATTGTGCAAAGGTGGTGATATAGGGAATAATTAAGACACATATTTAAATTTATCAGGTTTTTCGCGTTAATTCATTAAATTAAATTATGGAGGAATCAGGGATGAAAAAATTCGGGGTTTTTGCGCTGGCCGTTGTGCTGGTATTTGCTTTCACTATGCCTGCATCGGCTCTTGAGAACACTTTCGGTGGTTTCTGGCGGACAAGAATGTATCAGCAGAGAAATTTCGACGGAGACAATCTTGACACCCAGGATAATGTTCTGGTGGACACAAGGACAAGGCTTTACTATACGGCCAAATTGAATGACAATCTAAAATTTGTAAATAAGTTCGAGTTCGACACGGTTTGGGGTTCAGCCGCCGGTTTCGGCAGAGTCGGAACAGATGCCGTTGCAATAGAGATCAAAAACTCCTATGCGGATTTTAATTTGGGTCCGGTTAATGTTCTCGTTGGCGCACAGGATTTCTATCTTGCAAGAGGTTTTATCGCCGATGAAGACGGAGTGGGGATGAAAGTTATATATAAGGTAAATGACGCCATCACCCTTCCCTTTGCCTGGCAGAGAATGTATGACGGCAACGATGCCGGTGTCGGCGAAGACCGTACCAGGGGCGATATCGATTTGTATGTTTTTGCACCCGGCGTCTCTTTAAGTAAAGACATTGCAATCAGACCCATCTATGTATTAGCCCATGCACAGGACGGTGCAGTTTTTTCTACCGTTGTTCCGGCTTATGGCGCAGGCACATTCAATAATATAAACATAAGCATGGCAGGTCTTGACTTTGACGCAAAATTTGGCCCTGCTTCTGTATGGTTTACCGGTATAAAGCAGTTTGGTGATGTGCAACTTGCAGCGGGCGGAAATACGATCGACGTGGAAGGATATCTCCTTGCAGCGGGCGGAAACGTCAATCTTGGCAAGGCGGATATTCACGCTCAGGCATTCTTTGCAACCGGCGAAGAGAACGGGATTGCCGATGAGGAAATCAGCGCATTTCTGACAACCGGGACAACATCCTATTACTGGGCGGAAATCATGGGATCGGGTGTTTTCGATAACCAGGTTTCAGCCGGTTCCTGCGATATGTTCGTATCGAACGTTCTTGCCGCCAATATCGGAACGACAATTAATCCGACCGACAAACTGAGCATATCCTTTGATCTCTGGTATGCAAAGCTTGACGAAGAGAACGCTTTCGGCGAGGATGAACTCGGTTTGGAAGCGGATGTAAAAATTACATACCAGCTTGTCGAAGGCTTAAGCCTTGATATTGTCGGCGCTTACCTTTTTGCAGGCGATGCTACATCTGCCGATGGGAAGAAAGATAAAGATCCTTACGAATTCGGGACGCAGCTATCGCTCAGCTTCTAATGAGGCATGAGGCATGAGGCATGAGCCGAGAGTCTGAAGAAAATAAAAAAGGCCGGGGTGGGGCAACCCTCTTCGGCCTTTTTATGTTCATATTACTCCTGTTTTTGATTAAAAGCCTTTGTCTTCTTTCCCGCCTCACGACTTACGACTTACACCTCACGTTTTTTACTTTTCACCCTTAACTCTTCACTTTTTACTTCGCCGAAGGCGGCCCGCCTCACGACTCCGATAGTTTCTCCTTCAATATCCTGTTCACTATTTCCGGATTAGCCTTTCCTTTTGTCTCCTTCATGACGCGCCCCACAAAAAAACCGAGCACTTTTGTCTTGCCTGCCATGTAATCCGCAACTTCTTTCGGCGAGTTCTCTATTAGCTTTACAACCATTTCCTCTATGGCAGATACATCCGTAACCTGCACAAGATCTTTTTCCCTTATTATTTCTCCGGGTGATTTGCCGGTTTCCGCCATATCCTCAAAAACAGTCTTTGCAATCTTTCCGCTTATAACCTTCTGATCGATAAGCCTTAATAATTTTGCGAGATTTGATGAAGAGACCGGCGATTCTTGAATGCCTTTACCTTCGGCATTAAGAAGTCCCAGCAGCGCACCCATCACCCAGTTGCTTACCATTTTAGGGCTGTCGAATTCTTTTACACAGGCTTCAAAATAGGCCGCAATTTCTGCAGCAGAGGTGAGAACACCGGCATCATATTCCGGCAAACCATATTCCGAAATGAATCGCTCCTTTTTATCATCCGGAAGCTCCGGGAGCTTTTCCTTCAATTCATTTATCCATGCTTCATCTATTACAAGAGGAAGAAGATCCGGATCAGGGAAATACCTGTAGTCGTGCGCCTCCTCTTTTCCCCTCATGGAAGTTGTGCAGTTTTTCGCGGAATCCCAGAGCCTTGTCTCCTGAATAATATTCCCTCCTTCTGACAAAACATCTTTCTGTCTTTCAATTTCATACTGGATGGCTTTTTCCACGTTTTTAAAAGAATTGAGGTTTTTGAGTTCCGTTCTTGTCCCAAGGGCATTCTCTCCAAGCGGCCGGATGGATACGTTTGCATCGCACCTGAAGCTTCCCTCCTCCATGTTTCCGTCGCATATATCAAGATATCGCAGGATGGATCTAAGCTTTCTTAAGTATTCTCCAGCTTCTTCAAAGGTTCTTATGTCCGGTTCGCTGACTATTTCGATAAGAGGGACACCGGTCCTGTTGAAATCAACCATGGAATAAGGACGGGAGGGATCATGTATCAGTTTCCCGGCATCTTCTTCCATGTGAATTCTTGTAATCCCGATTCTTTTATTTACGCCGTCTGTTTCTATGTATATATGGCCGTTATGTGCTATCGGAAGCTCATACTGGGAAATCTGATACCCCTTCGGAAGATCGGGATAAAAATAATTCTTCCGGGCGAACCTGCTGTTACCAGAGATGGTGCAGTTAGTCGCAATCCCCATCAGCATTGCATATTCGACGACTTTTTTATTCAGCACAGGTAGCACGCCCGGCATTCCCAGGCAGACCGGGCATGTATGAGTGTTAGGAGGCGCACCGAATGATGTCGGACAGGAGCAGAATATTTTTGTTCTTGTTTTCAGCTGGGCATGAACTTCAAGCCCGATCACCGCTTCAACTTGCATAAATAATTCCTTTTTTCACCTGCCTGTTGGCAGGATTTATAGTTTAAGGTTCCCCACTTATTGATGCATAGAGTTTTAATATAAAGAGGTGATATCGTGGTGTCAAGCCATAAGGTCTTTGTCTTGTTTTGTTTTGACAAATTATTGAATAAACGTTTATAGATTACCACATTTTTAAATGTCATATTAAAAGGGCGGGAAGGTTTGAATGAAATTTTTTCTGTGTGTTATTGGAATGGTCATGATCGTTGAAGGGCTTCCGTATTTTATATTTCCTGAAAAGATGAAAAGCTGGATGGAAAAGATAATCGAAATGCATGAGGGCGCACTGCGATGGGTAGGCTTTACCCTTATGCTTGCAGGACTTCTCCTTGTTTACCTGGGGAGACGGTAGTCGTGTTTTCCCTGTCCGATTATGATTATGCACTTCCTGACGAATCTATAGCTCAAAAACCGGCATCACACAGGGACAGATCAAAACTGCTGCTCCTTGATAAAAATACCGGCACTACATCTCACCATGAATTTTTCAAGATTTGCGATTTTATTTCATCTAAAGATATTCTTGTAATAAACAACACCAGGGTAATTCCGGGGCGTCTTTTCGGCAAAAAGGATACCGGGGGAAAAGCTGAGGTGCTTATTCTGGATTTTGCCGGAGGCGTGAGGGAGGAGGCCGGCAATGGAGCTTTTACGTGCGAGTGCCTTGTAAAAACTTCAAAACCGCCCAGACCTGGCTCATCGATCTTCTTTGACAAAGAATTAAAAGCCGAAGTGATTAATGTAAAAGACGGGGTCTGCCTGCTGAAATTTTATTCTCCCGGTAATTTCGAGGATATTATAAACGAAATAGGGCATGTGCCGCTTCCTCCATACATAAAACGGAATAACGGAGAAAAAGAATGGGATGACAAAACATCCTATCAGACTGTATATGCCGAATATAAAGGAGCTGTTGCGGCGCCGACGGCTGGCCTTCATTTTACAAAAGAACTTATCGAAAAAATAAAATCGAAAGGCGTTGGAATTGCAGAAATCACCCTGCATGTCGGGTATGGGACATTTCTACCAGTAAGAGTATCGGATATCCGGGAACATAAAATACATTCTGAAAGGTATGAAATATCCGGTAATGCGGCCGGCGCGATAAATAAGGCCAGATCTGAGGGCGGCAGGATTATTGCCGTTGGAACAACTTGTGTCCGCACACTGGAATACTCCTCCGACAGTGAGGGAAAGATCCTTGCCGGAAGCGCGCAATGCGACCTTTTTATCTATCCGGGCTACAGGTTTAAAACCGTCGACGCGATGATTACAAATTTTCATCTGCCGAAATCAACCCTTCTTATGCTTGTATCCGCTTTTGCAGGAAGAGAAAAGGTGCTTTCGGCTTACCGGGAAGCCATAGATAAAGGATACAGATTCTTCAGTTACGGAGATGCCATGTTTATATCTTAAGGTTCTTCTCCTTCAGTTACCTGTTTTTTTTATTTCAAAAGCCGGTTAAATAATTCTTCTGATAAGATGTTTTCCTCCACTGCAATTTCTCTGATCGTCTTTCCCGTTTCATGGGCTTTTCCTGCGATCAAAGCGGCCCTGTCATAACCTGTGTAAGGAACAAGAAGTGTTGAAAGAGCAAGGCTTTTCTCGATGTTAGCTGCGCAATTTCCGGCATTTGCGGATATTCCCGATATGCATTTCTCTGCGAAGAGCTCAGAAGCCCTTGAGATTAAATTTATTGACTGCAGGAGGTTGTAAGCTATCACAGGAAGCATTACGTTAAGTTCGAAATTACCCGACTGGGCTCCAAGCATTATTGTCGTATCATTTCCTACAACCTGGGCAGCTGCCTGAATAACCGCTTCGGGGATGACCGGGTTAACTTTTCCCGGCATCATGGATGAACCGGGTTGAAGCGAAGGAATGTTTATTTCTCCTATTCCGCACCTTGGGCCGGAAGAAAGCCATCTTATGTCATTTGCCGTTTTTATCAGGCTAACCGCAATGGTCTTCAAGACGCCGCTTGTTTCCATGGATGCGGTCTGGGCCGATTGAGCTGCAAAATGGTTACCGGCCTCTTTAAAGCGAATGCCGGTGTCCGCAGATATCAGGGCTATGACTTTTTTTGCAAATTGAGGATGAGCATTTATTCCTGTTCCTACAGCTGTTCCTCCGAGTGCGAGCTCGTACAGGTTTTTCTGTGCCGATTTTATCCCTGATATGCCAAGCTCTATCTGTCTTGCATATCCTGAAAACTCCTGGCCGAGAGTTATCGGAAGCGCATCCTGCAGGTGGGTTCTTCCGATTTTTTTTATTTTTCTGAATTCCTTTTCTTTTCCGGTAAGTGCTTTTAAAAGAGACCCAAGAGATGGAATCAGTCGCTCTTTAATCAGCAGAGAAGCTGAAACGTGGATGGCGGAAGGTATGACATCGTTGCTTGACTGGCAAAGATTAACATGATCATTTGGATGAACAGGAGACTTTCCTCCTTTTCTGCCCGTAATTAGCTCATTTGCCCTCGATGATATGACCTCATTCATATTCATGTTGGAGGATGTTCCCGAGCCTGTCTGGAATACATCAACAACAAATTGGTCGTCAAATTTTCCATCAATAACTTCACCTGCGGCTTTTACTATGGCTTTTGATATTGGTCCGCTCAGCAAGCCAAGGTCCCGGTTAGCCGAAGCTGAATGTTTTTTTAATAGCGCAAGAGCACGTATGAAGGAGGGGGGAAATCTAAGACCGCTTACCGGAAAATTTTCTACGGCTCTTTGTGTCTGAGGACCGAAGTAGGCATTCTCAGGAACAAGAACAGTTCCCATTGAATCTTTTTCCTTGACGAATTTCATAAATGATCCTTATCCGGCCCGGTTAAAAGAAAAAAATAGCGTTGTAAAAATATATGATGGATTCGTAAAAAGTCGATTTTTCACACGAAGGCGCAAAGGCGCTAAGAAAGGGCTATTGAAAACATTCAGGTTTTCTTTGTGTCTTGCGTGATCTTTGTGTGAGAAGACTTTTTACCAAGCCGTTATATATGGTTGACACGAAAAAGCCTCTCTCTTATTATATATAAAAGATTTCAGATGGTTCGTCAACCCAGTCTTTCATCAATATGACAATCATCTCTTAGGAGGGGAAATGAAAGAAGACCATTTCAATTTAAACAATATTCCTGTGCTGACACGCAGAAAGTTTTTATGGCTTTCTTCTGCTGCCACAGCCGGAATTTTTGCAGGATGCTCGACAGATCCGATTACCGGTCAAACGCAGCTTATGCTCGTTTCCGAAGAATCTGAGGTGCAGCTTGACAGGAAGAATTCACCGCACCAGTTTTCTGCCGATTACGGAATTATTCAGGATAAGGCATTAAACAGCTACATCAGTCAGACCGGGAAAACAATCGCTGCAGGAACCCACCGCCCGAAAATGCCTTATTCTTTTCAGGCTGTTAATGCCACCTATGTTAATGCTTATGCATTTCCTGGCGGAAGCATTGCCGCAACAAGAGGCATCCTCGTCAATCTGGATAATGAAGCTGAACTTGCCGCATTGATCGGCCATGAGCTTGGACATGTAAATGCAAGGCATACAGCCGAGCAGATGTCAAAGGGAGTTCTTACCTCGGTTGTGGTAGGCGGAATAGCCGCGTATGCAGGCACTAAAAGTCCGACATACGGGAAGATTGCGGAAGGCATCGGGATGTTAGGCTCAGGAATGTTAATTGCTTCCTACAGCAGAGATAATGAACGTGAAGCGGACTCTCTCGGAATGGGATATATGGTAAAGGCCGGTTACAGTCCGGCCGGGTTTATCGGCCTTATGGATATGCTGAAAAAAATGTCTAAGAGTAAACCCGGCACAATAGAGATCATGTTTTCAACTCACCCGATGAGCGATGAAAGATATGCAACAGCCGTCAAAAATGCGGAAAATATTTATGGATCTTCCGGGAAATCGACTCTTTACAGGGAGCGATACATGGATAATACCGCAAGGCTGAGAGCTGTTAAACCGGCAATAGAAGAAATACAGAACGGTGATTCGGAAATGGGGAAAAAGAACTACGGAAACGCTGAAACCCATTTCAAAAAGGCGCTTGCTATAGCCCCCGGTGATTATGCCGGGCTGGTCATGATGTCAAAATGTCTTTTAATTCAGGAAAAATACAGCGAAGCGCTGAAATATGCAGAAACCGCGAAAGAGGTTTATCCGGGAGAAGCCCAGGCTCACCAGATATCGGGATTCGCCAGGATGAAGAAAAAGGATTACGAATCGGCTTATCAGGAATTTGACAGTTATGAAAAAACGCTTCCCGGCAGCACCGGCATAGTATTTTACAAAGGTTTTTGCAGGGAAGGCATGAAACAGTTCAAAGAATCGGCGTTTGAATATAACCGGTATCTCCAGATGGAAAAAAGCGGGGATCAGGCAACCTATGCTTATAAACGCCTTGTTGAATGGGGGTATATCAAACCGGCAAAATAGTTCGTGTTTGCAGGATTCAAGGGGTCAAGGGTTCAAGGATTCAAGTTACACGAAGTGAAGCATCTTTGATCAATGCTTATATAAAGAATTAAAAGTTGAAGCCGGCAGCACTGTCTATACCATGCAATTTAGTGAAAGTGTGCTTGAGAAAAACCCTTGAATCCTTGACTCCTTTCTCTTAACTTATTGTTAGAAAAACATAATTTTTTAACTGTCTGAAAACAGGAGCTTATGCGTTTATCTGCCATTCCAAAAGAACTTCTGCCGGACTTAGACAACAAACTCGATTCATTCTTTTCGGCATTTAAAGATACCAGCATTGATCTTGACAAGGATATTAAAAAGGACAAGGAATTTTTTTCTGAACTGAAGTTTGTGCTTGCTTTAAGCGACTTTATCGCGAAAACCTGCATCAGAAACCCCGCCATTTTTACAGATCTTCTTAAAAAAGGCGACCTTAAAAAGTCTTATCCCGACGGCATGTACGCCAAAAAAGTAAAGCGCCTTTTATCAGGCGTAAAAAACGAAGATGCCATGGGAAGCATTCTAAGGAAATACCGTTCCCGCGAAATGATAAGGATTGCCTGGCGTGATCTTTCCGGCATCGCGGACCTTTCCGAGACAGGCAGGGATCTTTCCGGCTTTGCGGATGCCTGTATCGACGCTGCAGTTTCGCATATTTACAGGATCATGAAACACGAGTTCGGAGCACCTGAGAACACAGCCGGACGGGCACAAAAACCGGTTGTAATAGGAATGGGAAAGCTCGGAGCATTTGAGCTTAATTTTTCTTCCGATGTTGATTTAATCTTCGCTTATCCTGAATCAGGGGAAACGAAAGGCGGAAAAACAATAATAGATAACGAAGAATTTTTTGTGCGCCTCTGCCGCCGTCTCATTAACGTTATCGGCGCCACGGATTATGACGGGATGGTCTTTCGTGTCGATCTGCGGCTTCGCCCTTACGGAGAAAGCGGCCCGCTTGTTATGAGCTTTGACCGGATGGAAGACTATTACCAGGAGCAGGGACGGGAATGGGAGCGGTACGCGCTGATAAAAGCCAGAATAGTCGCCGGGGATAAAGTTGCCGGGGAAAAACTACTGGAAAGACTCAAACCTTTTGTTTACAGAAGATATCTTGATTACGGCGCCATAGAATCCTTAAGGGATATGAAGGAAAAAATAACCCTTCAGGTGATGAGGAAGGAGATGCAGGGAAATATAAAGCTGGGGCCCGGAGGAATCAGAGAAATAGAGTTTTTTGCCCAGATTTTTCAGCTTATCCGCGGAGGAGTTGTACCTCTCCTTCAGGAGCGGGATGTCGTCAAAGTGTTAGGGACCCTTGCTGAAAACAACTACGTTTCAAAAGATACCTGCGATGAACTTAAAGATGCTTATATATTTCTTCGCACGGTTGAAAACCATTTGCAGGAATTCTACGATCACCAGACGCACAGTTTGCCGGAGAATCCGGTGTCGGAAGCATCTCTTGCCGCATCAATGGGCTTTTCCAGCACGAAATTATTTCAAGCAGAGATTGAAAAACACAGAGAAAAAGTTCAGAGCCACTTCAGCAGGCTTCTTGAAGCAGGAGGAAACGGCGCCGGGGATAAAGAAGATAACTCTCAAAAAGTATTACATGATGTATGGCAATCCCTTAACAGAGAAGAAGAAAACAAAATAATCCTCATCTCGGCAGGTTTCAAAAAGCCGGAGGATGTTATTGGCCTGCTCAAAAATCTGCGCAGTGATCCTTCCACACGCGCACTCAGCGGAAGCGGACGGCATAAACTCGACAAACTTATTCCTGTGTTTCTCAGAGAGGCCGGCATGTCCGGAGATCCGGTTTCCGTATTGAATCACCTTGTTGACCTGCTTAAAGCCATAGAACGGCGCACATGCTATCTGTCCCTTCTTCTTGAAAGTCCTGTTGCTGTGAAACATCTTGTGAGGCTGGCCGTTTCAAGCTCATGGATTATCTCTTTCCTGGCCCGGCATCCGGTTCTTCTCGATGAACTTCTTGACACAAGAACTCTTTATGTCCCTCCTCAAAAGCCCGATCTTGAAAAAGAGATCGAAAGACGGCTGGAAAGAATCAATTCCACGGACCTTGAGTATCAGATCGAGGAACTGTGCATATTTAAACAGGTAAACACTCTTCGTGTTGCCGCTGCCGATGTAACGGGCGGCCTTCCTCTTATGAAAGTGAGCGACCACCTCTCATATATAGCCGAAGTAATAATCAAAAAGGTGCTCGAACTCTCATGGGAGCATCTTGTTCAAAAACATGGAAGGCCCCAATGTTTTCTGGACGGGGAAAAATATGAAAAAGGTTTTGCAGTTATAGCCTATGGAAAGCTTGGAGGTCTTGAACTGGGGTATAGTTCCGATATCGATCTTGTTTTCCTCCATTCGGGCGTTGAAGGCCGGACAGCAAAAGGCCAGCGGCCGGTAGAAAATTCGCAGTTTTTTGCAAGGCTTGGAGAAAGAGTAGTGCATATACTGACTTCCTATACCCGTGCCGGGATGATTTACGAAGCCGATATGCGGCTTCGGCCAAGCGGAGGATCAGGTCTGCTGGTAAGCCATATCGACGGATACAGGGATTATATGCTTAATGCAGCATGGACATGGGAACACCAGGCCATTGTAAGGGCCAGGCCTGTATGCGGAGACAGTGCTCTTGCCGGAAGATTTGAACAAATCCGGAGAGAGGCACTGTCCCGCCTCAGAGATAGAGAGAAACTCCGGGATGAAGTTATAAACATGCGGGAAAAAATGAGAAAAGAGCACCTGAAGCCCGACCCGGATTTGTTTGACATAAAACAGGACACAGGCGGCATAGTCGATATTGAATTTCTTGTTCAGTACCTCGTTCTGCTGAAATCAAATAAACACAATGAACTTACGAAGTGGACCGACAATGTCCGGATTCTTCAAACGCTTGCAGAAACAAAAATCATTGATAATTATACGGCTCACTTTCTTAAAGAAGCCTATCTTACATACAGATTAACGGCCCACAGGCTGAGTCTCCAGGAAAAGCCCGCCAAAGTTGAAGCTTCACGATTCAGCAACCTGAGAGAACAGGTAATAAATATCTGGGATAGATTAATAACAAAATGCCCCTGATAAAAACGAAATGTTTTTGGCTCAGAAAGTTCGGGCCGGTTTGGTGCGTTATGCGCAGCCAGACCAGCCCGCAATGTCAGCCGATAGCCGCTGATCCCGTCTCGCCGGTGCGGACCCTGATGCATTCCTCCAAAGGAACTACGAATATCTTTCCATCGCCGATCTTGCCGCTTCGCGCGCCCTTGATTATCGCATCAAGGGCGTGTTTTACAAATTCATCATTGACCGCGATCTCAAAGCGCACCTTGTCCAGAAGGTTTATTTCGGTTACGGCACCTCGGTAGGATTCGGTATGACCGCCCTGTGATCCGCATCCGATAACGCTGGAGACGGTCATTTTACCCACTTTTGCTGCGGTGAGTGCCTGCTTGACATCGCCCAGCTTTTCAGGTTGAACAATTGCTATTATAAGTTTCATAGTATTTTCTCCTCTTTTTAAAATTGACGCTTTCATGACCTTTATTATTTTGTAAGGAAACCCTGGAAGTCCGGATATGCCTTTGTGCCGTGCTCGCCGAGGTCCAACCCTCCGATTTCTTCCTCTCGCGATACCCTCAGACCCATTACCTGCTTAATAAGGTACCATACGACGAAAGCTACAGTGAACGTAAAAACACCGACCGCCACTGCGCCGACCAACTGTGCGATAAGAAGCTTGGCGCCTCCGCCGAATAAAAGACCGTTGCCGGTTGCTGTCCCTGTAATCTTGTCCTGAGCAAAAAGCCCTACAGCAAGAGTGCCAAATACACCGTTTACCAGGTGAACTGAAAGTGCGCCCACGGGGTCGTCAATCTTGAGTTTGTCAAACATGAATACCGCAAATACAACAAGCACGCCGGCGATGAGGCCTATGATGGCCGATGAGCCGACGCTCACGAAGGCGCAGGGAGCTGTTATGGCTACCAGACCGGCAAGAGCACCGTTTATGATCATGGATAGATCAGGCTTCTTCTGCAGCGACCATGAGGTAACAGTCGAGCTGATGACAGCCATTGCGGCAGCTGTATTGGTAGTCATCGCGACATGAGCAATGGCGCTCCCGTCGCCTACAGCCATGGTGGAGCCGGGGTTGAAGCCAAACCAGCCGAACCAGAGCACGATTCCTCCCAGAGTTGCCATCGACATATTGTGCCCTAATACAGGATTAACCGAACCATCAGCGCGATACTTTCCCAAACGGGAGCCGAGAAGGATCACACCGGCGAGTGCCGACCAGCCACCCACAGAGTGCACAACCGTGGAACCGGCGAAATCGTACATTCCTAAAGATTGCAGCCAGCCGCCGCCCCAGATCCAGTGACCGGTAATCGGATACATAATGGCCACCAGAATAAATGAAAAGGCGATAAAGGAGTGGAATTTAATGCGCTCTGCCACAGCTCCCGAAACGATGGTTGCGGCAGTTCCCGCAAACACCAGTTGGAAAAAGAACTTTGCCCACATAGGCACGCCGCTCCAGTTGAGAGCAGTGTAAGCGCCCTTGTAAGCTTCACCCATGGCCGGGCTGTTATCAGCGCCGCCGGCAAAAAACAAACCCTCCAGACCGGCGAAAGAGTTGCCGTTGCCGAACATGAGCCCCCATCCTATTACCCAGAAGGATACCGACGATAAGGCAAATACGATAAAATTTTTTGCCAGGATGTTTACCGTATTTTTTGCGCGGCATAATCCCGACTCCACCATGGCAAAACCCAGATTCATAAAAAAGACAAGAAACGCTGTGAAGAGTACCCAGACTGTATCAACGCCCACCTGCATTGAGCTTTTCATCGTATCAAGCGCTTCCTGAGTGACTGCCACCGCCGGAGCTGCCTGCGCTTCTGCAGGGTTGTCACCGGCAAAGAGCATGCCAGGGAAAATGAGGTACAGCATACTAATTAATACAGTTACTATTACAAACCTTTTCATATCTCTCCTCCGTATAAAATTTTTCAGAATGATAATGTGATATTTAAACTGTAAACAATAGAGTCATCGAGCTTGCCGTTAATGTTGTATGAATTGCTGTCAACAAAAATAAGCATGCTTACCGCAAAAAATTAATTATTCATTTTTTCTCCTCTCAAGTAATTTAATATGTAAAAACTTATTGCCAGCTCTTATTCTTACGATCTCCTTTATCCATCACATCTTTCTGTTTTTTGAAGAATTCGTTTTTTGTCCTAACAAAAGAATTGCTATAATCATGCCAGAGCATAACTAATTGATAATATACATTATATAAATTTATCGATATTACAATTTTGTATATATACTACCATATTATTACATATATGTATATTATAGATAATAAATCCTATAATACCGATATCTCGGTACTCCCTGAACATGGGGTGCGCGCTGAATGATGGGCGGTTCCCGGTTTTTCGGAATTTGTCGAGACCGGCTTAGCCTGTTTCCCTATTCCCGGATTATAAAATATTGTTAACAGATTTCCTGTGATCCTGCCGGACCCGCATTAAAATTAATGAAATAAATAAAATATTCTGATATTATAAAAACCAGGCGATAGTCCATATCAATTACATAAATGTAAATATTAATTACATAATTGTAAGTTAATTTGTTTCCGCCACAAGATAATGATTAAGTATCTAATTGATATAATATATATAATCAATTGATAATGCTTTGGCACGGCCGTTGCTAATAATATAACTTTAAAAGCTAAAAGGAATTTTAAGCCTGTGACTGATATAACCTGCGAAAATGTGCATGATATTAAATATGAAAATGCTTCGCTTGTTTTGAAGCAGAAAAGAGAGATGCTTTTTGCACAGTATTTAAAAGGGGATTCCACAGCGTTTCTTGAACGGCACACAAGGCTGCTTGACGACTATTTCTTTGAGAGCTTTGAAAAAAGTCTGATAGGGCCGGAAATGGCTATAGACAAAAATCCTTTTTCCATCATTGCCCTCGGAGGATACGGAAGGGAAGAGCAGTGTATACATTCGGATGTGGATCTTCTTTTCCTTTTCAGGGAAAAAGTCCCTGAAAATGCCGTGCAACTTATCAAAGAGGTTGTGTACCCCCTGTGGGATATAGGACTCGATGTCGGCCACGCCACCCGGTCTCTTAAAGAATGCATAAACATAGCGGAAAAAGATTATCAGGTTCTTACATCGCTTCTGGATGCGCGCTTCGTATGCGGGATGTCGCTCCTGTATTCGGATCTCATGGAACAGCTACATAAAAAAATTCTGATAAAGAGATCGGAGAGAATAATCAACTGGCTTGTTGAGAGCAACACTTCACGGCATCTCCGCTTTGGAGATTCAGCATACATGCTTGAGCCTAATTTAAAAGAAGGACAGGGGGGCCTGAGGGATTATCATACCATGCTCTGGATAGCCCGGATCATGTCGGATATTAAAACGCCCAGGGATCTTGAATATTATGGATACCTTTCGCATGACGAATTCAGGAACCTTTCTGAGAGCCTGACATACATATGGCATACAAGAAACAGACTGCATTATTTAACAGGCAGGAAATGTGACCAGCTGTATTTCGATTATCAGCCGAAAGTTGCAAAAGCCATGAAATCAAGCTCTGAAAACGGACATAAACAGGTAGAAACATTTCTGGGTGAGCTTCATGGCAGAATGGAGTTTATCAAGCAGCAGTTCATGATTTTTCTTTATGAACTCGGCCATGACAGAAAGCAGACCCGGAAAAGGAAGACTGTTAAAAACACAAAAATTGAAGGACTTGAAATTACAAAAAGAGGCTCTCTCGGTTTCGCATCATCTGAAAAACTTTTAAGCAACCCGGAGCTTTTAATTACGATATTCGAGGAAAGCGCAAATCTCAGAATTCCGATAAGCGCTGAAGGGAAAAGACTGATCAGGGAATTCGGCTATCTTGTGGATGATTCTTTCAGGTCTTCGCCATCCGTGATCAGGACATTTGAAAAAATCCTGGTTGCACCCGCTTCGTCATCCAATATCCTCGATGAGATACTTAATACCGGATTCCTTGAGCGTTTTATACCGGAGATAAAGGGAATTATTAACAGGATCCAGTTCGACGAATACCATCTTTATCCGGTAGATAGACATTCGCTTAGAACTGTTAGGACTGTCAAAAGCTTTGGAACAGATGAAGATATCACAGGTGACTGGTTGTGCGGAAATCTTTACCAGGAACTAAAAAACCGCAAGATTCTTCTCTGGGCAGCTCTCCTCCACGATATAGGCAAAGGGGAGCCGGGCGGTGGGCACTCAAAGCGCGGAGCAGATATTGTGAGACGGATACTGACTAGGATTGGATTCAAACAGGAAAAAATCGAAGCCATTTCATTTCTGACCGAAGAGCATCTGTTGCTTATAAAAACGGCTACAAGAAGAGATATAAACGATGAAGAAACCGCCTTTTTCTGTGCAGGAAAAATTAAAGACATAGAATTTCTAAAGATGCTTTATCTTCTTACGGTTGCAGATTCGATGTCGACAGGCCCCAAAGCCTGGAATGACTGGACTTTCACTCTTCTTAGAGATTTTTTCTTAAAGATTCTAAGCATTATGGAAAAGGGAGAACTTGCATCAAACGGGGCAGTTGAGGCTGTTGAAAATAAAAAAAGAAAATTATTGAACGCTGCAACTTCAGCAAAGCATAAAAATGATATTGAGAATCATATCGAATTTTTGCCTCCGCGATATCTTCTGTATACGACAGACCACGAAATCATTGAGCATCACAGGCTCTATTCAAGGCTTGGAACATCTGAATTCGTATGGGAAATAAATAAGCCGATCGAGTCAAATACCAGGATTCTTACAATCTGCGCCAAAGACAGACCGGGGCTGTTTTCAAAAATGGCCGGAGTTTTTACCTTAAGCGGACTCGATATTTTTGACGCCAGAATCAACACATGGAAAAATAATATCGCGCTTGATATTTTCATACTCAAACCTCCGGTCGACCAGATATTTGAAGAGGAAAAATGGGCTGCGGCAAAAGAGAATCTTGAATCGGCCCTGTCTGGAAAACTTGATCTTGCAGCCGTCCTTAAAGAGAAGATGTCGGAAAGCCTGCAGATGAAACCGCATATGATGGGAAAACCGCACAGGATTGAAGTGGATAATGAAAGCTCAAGTTTTTTTACGATTATTGAAGTATTTTCATATGATTTTCATGGATTGTTATACAGTATTACAAACGCGCTTTTTGCATGCGGGCTGGATATACGGATAGCAAAAATTGCGACAAAAGCTGACCAGGTGGTTGATGTTTTTTATGTGGTCGATTTTGAAGGACAGAAGGTCGATTCAGAAAAACAGGTTTCCTTAATCAGGACTGCAATCTCAGAGGTACTTCCAAAACCGGTTTTGTGAAGCTCTGTTTAAAATAAAAAAGGATCCAAAAAGTCATGGTTCTGGGGATTCAGGCAATCGGATAATTGCATTAATTCTATCTGCCCGGTTTCATTGTAATACCGGGATGGTAATATAAGGAGCTCTATTATGATAAATTCAGGCGATACCGCTTTCATGCTTATAGCAACAACTATGGTCATGTTTATGACTCCCGGACTGGCCCTTTTTTACGGAGGCCTGGTCAGGTCTAAAAATGTTCTTTCTACAATCCTGCAGAGTTTTATAAGCCTGGGTCTGGTTTCACTGATATGGGTCGCTTACGGTTATTCCATAGCTTTCGGCCCTGATATCAAGGGTTTTATCGGCAATCTGGAATGGGCTTTTTTAAACGGTGTCGGACTTTCACCGGGACCATATTCCCAGAGCATACCGCATCTTTTATTCTGCGCTTTTCAATTAATGTTTGCAATCATCACGCCTGCGCTGATAACAGGAGCTTACGCAGAAAGAATGAAATTTTCGGCTTTTCTCCTGTTTACGGTGCTCTGGACGACCTTTGTTTATCTTCCCGTCTGCCACTGGGTCTGGGGCGGAGGGTGGCTTGGAAAACTCGGAGCTCTCGACTTTGCAGGAGGAACTGTTATACATATAAATTCGGGTGCAGCTGCTCTTGTTGTTGCCGTAATGCTTGGAAAGCGGCGTGGCTGGGGAAAAGAATCGATAATGCCCCATAATCTTTCCATGACGGTTCTTGGCGCCGGAATACTCTGGTTCGGCTGGTTCGGTTTTAATGCAGGAAGCGCTCTTTCAGCCGGTTCTGTAGCCGTAATGGCCCTTGTCACCACCCAGTTGTCGGCAGGCGCAGCTGCAGTTTCATGGCTTGCAGCAGAGTGGCTGTATCATGGAAAACCGACTACTCTCGGAGCCGCATCAGGCGCGCTAGCAGGCCTTGTGGCAATAACTCCTGCCGCAGGTTTTGTGGGCCCGGTACCCGCTGTTATTATAGGTCTTGTAGCCGGTGTTATCTGCTGTTTCGCTATGATGATGAAAACCCGGTTCGGATATGATGACGCCCTCGATGTAGTGGCTGTGCATGGAGTCGGAGGAATATGGGGCGCTCTTGCAACAGGCCTTTTTGCAACAAAAACAATCAATCCTGCCGGTTTTGACGGGCTCTTTTACGGAAACCCGAAGCAGGTTCTGATACAGGCAGCAGGTATTATCGCTGCAATTGCATTTTCCATGGGTGTGACTGCCGTTATTCTGAAGTTGGTGGATAATGTTACCGGTCTTAGGGTAACCGATGAAGAAGAAGTACAGGGTCTTGATGTGACTCAACACAGTGAGGTAGGATATACAATGTAAATATTGACGGCTTTGTAAAAAGTCATTCTGCTGTGTTGCACTTCATCTTTCGTCATTGCAGCGTACTTCTATGTAGGCTTCATTCCTAAAGATTCGTGCGCCTTGCATAATGAGCTTTTTACTTTGCCGTCTGAATTTTGACTTGTTACGAGTGTATCAATATTAATAATAGCGGAGGAGATATAAAGATGAAAAAAATCGAAGCCATCATCAAGCCTTTCAAACTGGATGACGTAAAAGAGGCCCTCAATGAGATAGGGGTTCACGGAATGACGGTTTCAGAAGTCAAAGGATACGGACGGCAGAAGGGCCACAAGGAAATTTACAGAGGGGCCGAATACGTTGTCGATTTCATTCCCAAGATAAAGATAGAGATTGTTGTTGAATCGGAGATGGCGAGCAAGGTGGTTGAAACTATTGTTCAATCAGCAAATACTGGGAAACTGGGAGACGGAAAGATTTTTGTGTTCCCGGTTGAAGGGGCGATAAGGGTCCGCACAGGCGAAAGAGGAAAGGACGCATTATAATTGAAGATCCCGGCCGCAAGTACGCCGCGGCGATTCTTCGGCTGGGTCAAAGCTTGCTGTTTCAGCTCAAAAAGAGCCGGTTTGTGAATGACGGAGTGAGGATCTGTATTTTCAGCCTCCAATCATGAATCGTTTTATAATAACAAATATACATAAATAATAACAACTTATAAAAGGAGGAAACTATTCATGAAACCAAAAGAGGTGTTAAGTTTTGCTAAAGAAAAGGGAGCGAGGGTGGTTGATCTGCGGTTTATTGATTTCCCTGGCCTGTGGCAGCATTTTACTGTGCCTATAGGAGAATTGAGCGAATCTAGTTTCGAAGACGGATTCGGATTCGACGCTTCAAGCATAAGAGGATGGCAGCCGATAAATGCCAGCGATATGCTCGTCATTCCTGATCCTGCAACGGCAAAAATGGATCCTTTTTTTGAGGTTCCGACGCTTGTCATGTTATGTGACATCGTGGATCCGCTGACAAGGGAATCCTATTCCCGGGATCCCCGCTATATTGCGAAAAAAACTGAGGCATATCTGAAGAGAACCGGGATAGGCGATACGGCATTTTTCGGCCCTGAAGCGGAGTTTTTTATTTTTGATGATGTGCGCTTTGATTCCCAGAGGAACAGCGCCTTTTATGCAATTGATTCAGAAGAGGGAATATGGAACAGCGGAAGGGATGAATGCCCCAATCTGGGATATAAGCCGCGTCATAAAGAGGCCTACTTCCCGGTTCCGCCGATGGATAAATTCCAGGATTTAAGGACCGAAATGCTTCTTACTCTTGAAGAGCTCGGCATAGACATGGAATGTCAGCATCATGAAGTTGCAACAGCAGGTCAGTCCGAGATAGATATGCGGTTCAAACCTCTTGTTCAGATGGGTGACCAGCTCATGTGGTTCAAGTATGTGCTGAAAAATGTCGCCTATCGCAACGGCCGCACGGTAACATTCATGCCGAAACCGCTCTTTGAAGACAACGGATCGGGAATGCATGTTCATGTCAGCATATGGAAAGGAGGAAAAACTCTTTTTGCCGGCGATAAATACGCGGGCGTTTCACAGAAGACCCTGCATGCCATAGGCGGAATCCTTAAACACTGCAAGGCGCTTTGCGCTTTCACGAACCCCACCACAAATTCCTATAAAAGACTTGTTCCGGGATTTGAGGCGCCTGTCAACCTTGCCTATTCAAGCAGAAACAGAAGCGCGGCCATACGGATTCCCATGTATTCAACATCACCCAAGGCAAAGCGTATAGAATTCAGAACGCCTGATCCGTCATGCAACGGATATCTTGCCTTTTCCGCGATCCTTATGGCGGTGATAGACGGAATTGAAAACAAGTTAGATCCGGGAGATCCGCTCGACAAGAATATTTATGATCTTCCACCTGAAGAACTTGCAAATATTCCGACTGCTCCGGGCTCTCTTGAAGAAGCATTAAACGCCTTGAAGAACG